>NZ_CP003984.1:2700000-3000000 GCF_000738435.1 Planktomarina temperata RCA23
GAAAGGCATGGTTGGGATGAGCTGTGCGGCGGCATAATTTGTACACAAGCCTGTAACGGGGGCTTCGTTCAAGCATCCAGCAACATGAGCCGCCAGGTTGGCGTCGGTGATGATCTCAGCGGTCAAGGTAAGCGTATAGGTCTGGGTTGTCCCGGTATCCGGTGATGTGACCTCAACCAGAACCACCTGACTGGGGGTGCTCGGGGTCATATTGAGCTGAACAGTATGCGTTAAGACACCCTGAGTGTTGAACGTGACCGGGGTTCCATCAATTTTGACAGTGGCATTTGGACGCTGAACATTGTCATATTCAGTCACCCAGGCGCCAATATCCAAAGTGGGCTTATCTGGCACTCGCACATTATAAGCCAGTGTTGCCGGGTTGAACGCGATGGCCACATTTGGCTCATTCGGAAAGTTCAAGTCCTCAAGGGTTGCCACATCCCGCGCATAAAAGAATTCACGGCGCGGTGTGTTTCCGAAGAAGGGATGTGCGTTGAATTTCGCCTGTTGAGACTGGGCATTATCAAACATATTCGTGAGGGTTGCCGTCGGTCCGACTTCCCAACGGCGCAGATCAGCATTCATAAATAATGCGTCTTTAAACATATAATCAAAGGAGGTAACCTTACTCGTGTCCCAAGTGCTGATATCCTGGTTAAAAAATCTTGACCCTTCGAAAGCACCGCCCATTGAGGTCATGTTCGACGTGTTCCAAAGACTAATATCCTGATTAAAAACTGTGTTCGACTGGAACATACCAGCTATGCTTGTGACGTTCCCTACGTTCCAACCACCGATATTGTAGTTAAATGCCGAATAGGCAAACATACCGCCCATGTCCGTGACATTGGACACATTCCAACCAGAAATATCTTGGTTGAATACCCGAGCGTCATAAAAGAGTCTGCTCATGGACGTGACCTTTGATACATCCCAATGACGGATGTCTTGATTGAAACTGTGTGCGCCTGAGAACACGGATCTCATATTCGTCAAATTTTGGGGGCGCCAAGGGCCAATATTCTGATTGAACGCCCTTGCGTCCTTAAACATGCGGCTCATGTCTGAGACATTGGTCACAGTCCAACCACCAATATCCTGATCGAATATTGTTGCGTTCTCAAACATACGGCTCATGTCCGTCACACTGGACACATTCCAATCCTTGAGACTGGAATTGAATGCCGCCGCTGACTCGAACATCGAGGACATATTTGCGACGTTGCCAACATTCCAGACCGACAGCGCCTTGTCGAAACTCGTCGCATTACCAAACATCGAAGACATATCGGTGACGTTGCCAACAAGCCACGTGGAGATGTCTTGATTGAATGCGGTTGCATTATTAAACATTGCCTGGATGTTTGTGACGTTGCTGACATTCCAGGCTGAAATATTGCCATTGAAGTTGGCATAGTTTTTAAACAAACTGCTCATATCTGTCACATGGATGACATTCCAATTCGACATAATGGGGCGGCCAGTGGTGGCGGCATAGTTCGTGCAATTCCCCGTTATGGGCGCCTCGGAGAGACATGCGTTGACCGCAGCGGCAATATTGGCGTTGGTAAGGAAATCGATCGTCAAATTCAGCGTGTAGGTGCCGACGGTCACACCGTCAGAGGCGGTCACTTCAATGGTGACCACCTGAGGTATTCCCACAGTACCGGTGAGCGGAAGCGTATACTTCCCATTCCCCTGAGGATCGAGCACAACCGGATTTGTGTCTACCGTGACCGTAGCCGTCTGGCCATTCACATTCGAGAAATCGGACACACCAAGGGAAATATCTATGCTGGGGTTGTCTGGAACCGTCAGATTGTACACTCTTGTTTGTCGATTAAACGAAATGGCAACACTCGGATCATTGGGAAACGACAAATTTTCCAATGTGTCAGTATCATACGCATAAAAGAAAGGCGCGCGCGGTGTATCTGCAAAATAGGTGGTGCCAGCAAATCTAGCATGCATCGCATTTGCCCTGGGAAACATCCCACGCAGATCTGCACCGGCCGTGACCGCCCATTTTCGAATGTCCTGGTTAAAGGCCGTCGCATCAGAAAACATACTGCTAAATTGAGTGACATTGGAGACATCCCAATCAGATATGTCTTGATTAAAATTTGCCGACTGTTGGAACGTCCCAAGCATATTTGTAACATTGCTGGTGTCCCATTTCGAGATGTCGCCGTTGAAGGTCGCAGCGCGCGCGAAAACCGCGTTCATCTGGGTGACGTCGGACACGTCCCAATTCGGCATCGTCGGAAGTCCCGCACCAGACGCCCAGTTTGGACAAATTCCGCCGACAGGATCCTCTGCCAAACAGTCAACAACAAATGACGCAATGTTCGTATCATCGATAACCTGGGTGGATAAATTCAAAGTGTAAGTCAAGACAGTGGTCCCATCAGGCGAGGTCACGTCGATGGAAACAGTTTGGGCTGGGTTTGCGCGGGTCATTGTGACTGGAACAGTATGGGTCGCATAGCCTTGCGCGTCTAGAACCAAAGGCCCACTCCCGCCAATGGACACAGATGCATTCGCGTGCCCGACATTGTCGAACTCGGTCGGCCTCACCCGGATTTCGATGCCCTTCTCATCAAAAATCGTTACATTGTAATTAAGTGTGTTTCGTTGGAAGTTAATCGTGGCGAGGCCATTGTTTGGGAATGCCAGTTCCTCCAAGGTCGCCACATTATCCGCATAGAAAAATTCCCGCCGTGGGGTGTCGCCATAAAGCGGATGGGTGCCATAGACAGCCGTCATCGCAGAAGCGTTTAGGAACATCTTGGTGCGATTCGCTGCAGCCGTGACCGTCCATTTGCGGATGTCCTGATTAAATGCATTCGCTTGCTGGAACATGTTTTTCATGTCGGTGGCGGCAGA
This sequence comes from Planktomarina temperata RCA23, assembly GCF_000738435.1. Lineage (NCBI taxonomy): Bacteria > Pseudomonadati > Pseudomonadota > Alphaproteobacteria > Rhodobacterales > Paracoccaceae > Planktomarina > Planktomarina temperata. The sequence goes on from NZ_CP003984.1 coordinate 2,702,890, forward strand.
CGTATCCCAACCGCTGATATCCTGATTGAAGGCCTGCGCGATGTAGAATGTGCCATCGAAATTCTTCACATTGCTCACAGTCCACCCTGAAATGTCTCGATTGAAGGCGAGAGCATTTTGGAACATGCGGTAGAGCGAGGTTGCGTTGCTCATATTCCATTGAGAAATGTCACCATTAAAGGTGGTTCTGTTCAAAAACGCATTGCCGAAATCGTTCACATTGGTCACATCCCAGCTCGGGATCGCCCCAAATCCAGAGTTATCCCCCCAAGTGGTACACAGCCCGGTCACCGGCTGTTCAGCAAGACAGTTTCCGATATGCGCCAACAATATGGCGTTTGAATTGGGAATCGGGTTCACAGGGGTCACACCGTCGGACAGAAATTGCCCCGAAGCCGGCGTCGCGAAGAGCGTGAGCAGGGCCAAACAAAGCGCTATGAACTGGCGTGAAAAATGTACAGGCAAATGAAAAAGGTCTTTCATTGTTAATTCCGATAGTTTCGCCTTCGAGAGCAAATGGTTTCAAAGCAGCCGTGAGTGTGGGTCCGCGTGCGATTGCTAAGGTTCGACGGTTAAAGTGCCCTTAAAGGTGTTAAAAATGTTTGCACTAGATGTATAAAATTAAAGATGATCCTATCAAAAACAGGGAAAGCCCTCAAATCTCTAAATGTATTAAATTCAATGCACTAAAGGATAGTGTCACTCTCAAATTTCTAAAAGAAGTTCAAAAGGTGAGAGAGGTGCACAGCTTTTGAGACCACCTCGCGGCAACCATGAAACACTGCCCCAACCGCACTTGGTGAGACATTATTCAGGCCTCGCACACAGCGCATGCGGCAGGCAGTTTTATGGACCTTTGGTCAGGAAAGGCTCACAAGCCCCCGCAACACCGACACTGCGGAGCGCGGCGGTTCGGTGCATTCGCCCATCCATCCCCTGTCATGACACAGCCGGCGGTTGAAGATAATGTTTGCCGGCTTATTTGATACCTGTTGCCCTCAGGCCCGAGGCAATTTACCAAGACACCCAAATCCACCCGCATCATTCGGAGACAGAACATGGACGGAAATGACATATCCAACAGCGGCAAATGCCCGGTAATACATGGAACCGCGACCAATGCGGCCTCCCGTGGGCGGTCGAATGCCGATTGGTGGCCCAATCAGCTGAATTTAAAGATTCTCGCTCAAAATACGCCAGCCTCGGACCCGATGGACGCCGATTTTGATTATGCAACGGAATTTGCCAAATTGGATCTGGCTGCTGTCAAAGCCGATTTAACCGCGTTGATGACCGACAGCCAGGACTGGTGGCCCGCAGATTACGGGCATTACGGTCCCTTCTTCATTCGTATGGCCTGGCACAGCGCTGGCACCTATCGCACCGCTGATGGGCGCGGCGGCGCGGGGGCGGGGCAACAGCGTTTTGCACCGCTCAACAGCTGGCCTGACAACGGCAACCTCGACAAGGCCCGGCGCTTGCTTTGGCCCGTCAAACAAAAATACGGCAAGGCTTTGTCCTGGGCCGATTTGATGATTTTGGCCGGCAATGTTGCGCTTGAATCTATGGGCTTCAAAACCTTTGGCTTCGGAGGCGGTCGCGTCGATGTTTGGGAACCCGAAGAAGACATCTATTGGGGCACCGAAGAGGGCTGGCTTGACGACAACCGCTACAGTGGCGAGCGCGAGTTGGAAAACCCGCTGGCGGCCGTGCAAATGGGCTTGATCTACGTGAACCCAGAAGGCCCGAATGGCAACCCTGATCCCATCGCCTCTGGCTATGACATCCGCGAAACCTTCGCACGCATGGCCATGAATGATGAAGAAACTGTGGCGCTTGTGGCCGGTGGACACACTTTTGGCAAAGCCCATGGCGCCGGCGATCCCGAGCTGGTGGGCGCAGAGCCGGAAGGCGCGAGCATTGTTGAGCAAGGCTTCGGTTGGAAGAATGATTTCGAAAGCGGCCTGGGCATTCACACCACAACCAGCGGCATTGAAGGCCCCTGGACGTCTCATCCCACACAATGGGATATGGGCTATTTCGATCTTCTCTTCGGATATGACTGGGAATTGACAAAAAGCCCCGCTGGCGCGCAAATTTGGCATGCCAAAGGCCTTTCAGATGAGGACCATGCGCCTCAGGTCGACGGGTCGGGCAAAACTGTTCCCGTGATGATGACAACCGCCGATATGGCCATGCGCATGGATCCCGCTTATGAGAAAATCTCGCGGCACTTCCACGCCAATCCCGATGCCTTCGCTGATGCCTTCGCACGCGCATGGTTCAAACTGACCCACCGCGACATGGGGCCGAAAGTGTTGTACAAAGGTCCAGAGGTGCCTGCAGAAGATCTGATCTGGCAAGATCCCATCCCCGCCGGCAATGTGGAGGTCAGCGCAGCGGATATCGCAGATTTGAAAGCGGCCATCATGGGCACAGGCCTGTCGATCTCGCAATTGGTCTCAACCGCTTGGGCGTCTGCCTCAACCTTCCGCGGCTCTGACAAACGCGGCGGCGCCAATGGCGCGCGGCTGCGGCTTGCGCCGCAAAAAGATTGGGATGTGAACCAACCAGAGCAATTGGCCGAAGTCTTAAACGCCCTTGAAACCGTTCAGGCAGGCTTCAAGAAACCTGTTTCAATGGCAGATTTGATCGTGCTCGGGGGCGCGGCGGCTATTGAATCGGCCGCGAAAGCTGCGGGCTATTCGGTCAGCGTGCCCTTCACACCCGGGCGCGGCGATGCCACTCAAGAGCAAACGGATGCAGAGTCTTTTGACGTGCTAGAGCCACAGGTTGACGGGTTCCGCAACTATCAGAAGAAAAGCTTCAGCGTCTCTGCCGAAGAGCTCCTAATAGATCGCGCCCAGCTGTTGACCCTCAACGCCCCTGAGATGACTGCGCTGGTCGGCGGGCTTCGGGTTTTGGGCGCCAATAGCCATGGCGTCCAAGACGGCGTCTTCACCGATCGTCCTGAAACCTTGAGCAACGACTTTTTTGTCAACCTGCTCGATATGGGCACAAAATGGGTCGATGTTTCCGGTGACGAGACTCGCTTTGAAGGCCGCGATCGGGCCACTGGTGCCGTGAAATGGACCGCCAGCCGGGTCGATTTGGTGTTTGGCTCCAACTCGCAATTGCGCGCCTTGGCCGAAGCCTTCGCAACATCGGACGCTGAACCGCTCTTTGTGAAACGCTTCATTGCCGCTTGGACAAAAGTGATGGATGCAGATCGTTTCGATCTGGCTTAATCCACAACCAAACACCGACTAAATTAGAAAAGCCCGCTCGCAAGAGCGGGCTTTTTTATTTGACTTTAAAGCCGAACGATAAAAAGATTGCGCTCGAGGCAACGAGCTGAACCAAGTTTGCCGATGAATAATATGTTGTACAAAAGCTCAAACGCGGCCAAACTGTGGCCAGTTGCAGAGTTATAATGCGATTAAGTAATTTCGGGAGAAAACCAATGAAACTGAGCCTACTACCTGCGATTCTATTGACCACAACTGCATCCATCGCACAGGCCGGTGGGTTTGAAGCTCAAACCCTCGACACGGGCTTCATGTACGAAGAGGGCGCTGTTTTAACCGCCTCCACTGCGTCACTGAATTCCAACCTCACCGAGGCAAACGGCACGAAGATTTTGAAAGATCAAAATTTTACGAGTTTTTCGATCAAGTCGAAAGTTGGACCCCTCGACGTCGGGCTGACCACATATCGCTCTGGTGCCATCCAAATGAGCGGTGCGGCCAGCCCTACCTTATCACCTAACCCAATCCCCAATGCAGATGCGAATATTGAAACGCTTACGGCATTGCTTAAATATGACTTAAGTGAAAGTTTTTCAGTCTTAGCTGGCATCAACAGTGATAAACTCGGCACATCTGTCATCAGCACACCGGCAGGTCGCTATGACATTTCAAGCAGCTCAGGCACGGGCTACCTTGCCGGCGTCACCTATTCGCGACCCGCTATCGCACTGCGAGTCGAATTGCGGCTGCAAAGCGAGTCTGATTTATCAACGACAACAAACTATACTTCTCCAACCGGCACCACGCCGTTTCCATCGCCTCTCGCAACATCTCTCAAACGTCCGCAAACCATGACGTTGAATTTTCAATCTGGCATCGCCGCGGATACATTGCTGTTCGGTTCCGTGCATCGCGCAAAATGGGGCGCAACACCGATTACCGTCGGCGCAGCCACAACCCACGGCCAAGCCGCGATCAACAACAGCTTTAGCGATTCAACGAAATACAGCATCGGACTTGGGCGCAAGTTTTCAGACAAGATTTCAGCCTCGCTGTCCTACACCCGAGAAGCCGGTGTTGGAGCAACCGATACCAGCCTCTTCACAATTTCAGGGGGCAATCAATCCTATAACTTGGGAGTAAAGTATACGCTCAGCGAGACCACCAGCATCAGCGCAGGCTACAGCAGAACAGAGTTTGATGATGTGACCATCACGGGATATGGCCCCGCCTCGCCCGTTTACACCGGCAATTCAGCCAATACATTTGGTGTAAAACTTCAAGTCAATTTTTGAGCACTGAGCGCCACAGGGGGCCCTATCGCCTGTGGCGCGCACCCCATCTATAGCAGCCGCTCCAAAATAGCCCGCAGCGCAGCTGTCATAGGCATCGGCCGCCGCGTTTCACGATCCACATAGACATGCACGAAGTGGCCCTGCGCAGCGGCGCTTTGCGCCTCACCGCGAAAGAGGCCGACCTCATAGGTCACCGATGACGTGCCCAGCTTACGCAATTTGATCCCTGCTGTGACAAGATCAGGAAAAGCCAATTCGCTGAAATAGTGACAGCCCGTTTCGACCACCAAAAACACCCCAGCGCCGCCCCGGAAATCCAATGCGCCCTGCTCCAGCAAATGCCCATTCACAGCCGTATCAAAAAGCTGATAATGCACAGCATTGTTCATATGCCCATAGATATCGTTGTCGATCCAACGGGTGGTGAGGGTCGAAAAGGCGCGATATTGCGCGCGGGTGGTCGGAGCGGGTCTCACCAAGCGGCCTCATAAATTTTCAGAGCCGCGGCCTCATCGACAGGACGCGGATTATTCACCAAAAGACGCGTTTGATTCATGGCGTCTCGCGCCAGGATTGGCAGCGCCTCGCGCGCGATGCCCATGTCTCGCAAGCCTTGCTCAAGCCCGCAAGCCCGGCTCAAATCAGCCATACTTTCAGCAAACTGCAGGGCCGCCTCCGCCACGCTCATTGCGGGTAGATCCGGGAAAACATGTGGCAAGAGCGCCGCATAGGCCTGGGGCGCAACCTGCGCATTGAAGCGCAAGACATGCGGAAGAACCAAAGCATTCGAGAGCCCATGCGGGACCTTATAGTGTCCCCCAATTGGATAGGCCAAGGCATGCACGGCCGCCACGGGCGAATTGGCAAAGGCTTGACCGGCCAACATGGAGCCCAAAAGCATACCCGTACGCGCTTCGAGATCATCAGGCTTTTGCACGGCCCGCAACAGCATACGGCCCATGAGCCCCAGCGCCTCGACTGCCAGCGCACGGCTGATTGGATTGTTGTTGGCATTGACACTGGCGTAGGCTTCAATCGCATGAACCATGGCATCAATACCAGTTGCAGCCGTCACATGCGCCGGCAATCCAAGCGTCAGTTCCGGATCAAGCAGTGCCATATCCGGCAAAAGCAAAGGGCTCACCACGCCCATTTTCTCCGATGCCCCGGTGGTTACAATCGAAATTGGCGTCACCTCTGAGCCAGTCCCCGCAGTGGTTGGCACCAAAACCAGCGGCAAGCGCGGACCCTGTGCGTTGCCAATCCCGTAAGCTTCCGCCAATGGCTGATTTGAAGCGGCCAAAAGCGCGGCCAGTTTGGCCACATCCAAGGACGACCCGCCACCAAATCCAATCACCCCGGTTTTTCCGAGCGCTTGCTGAGCGGCCTGCAACACGATTTCCTCTGGTGGATCGGCTTGCACCTGATCAAAGAGCGTCACCCCCACGCCAGCCGCGCGCAGGCAATCTGTCGCCTGCTGCACAAGGCCGGTGGCCATCATGCCCGGGTCAGTGACCAAAAGCACCCGATCGCCGCAAATTGGGCGCGTGATCTGCCCCAACTCACCAGCCAAGCCCGCCCCCATACGCAGGCTCGGGGTGGTGTTAAAACTGAAGGGGTTCATCATAGGCCCAAGTCCTTCTTAGATTTTTTCCTGCGTGTGCTTACGCAGCTCCGCCCGGGCCACTTGCCGCCGGTGTACCGCATCCGGACCATCCGCCAGGCGCAGGGTCCGCAGATGCATCCAATAGGCAGCCAAAGGGGTATCTTGACTGATACCGCCCGCCCCATGCAGCTGAATGGCCTCATCCACCACCTTCAAAGCCATGAGTGGCGCCACAACTTTGATCTTGGAGATCCAAGGCGCCGCGGCCCGTGGATCGCCTTGGTCCATCATCCAAGCCGCCTTCAGACAGAGCAGTCGCGCCATCTCAATTTCCATGCGCGCATCCGCGATGATGTCAAAATTCGCACCCAATTGCGCCAAGGGCTTGCCAAAGGCTGTTCGGCTCAAACTGCGTTTGCACATAAGCTCCAGCGCCGCCTCCGCTTGGCCAATCGCCCGCATGCAATGATGAATGCGCCCGGGACCAAGCCGGCCTTGGGCAATCTCAAAACCGCGCTCCTCGCCCAGCAGCATGTTTTCGGCCGCGACTCGCACATTGGTGAAGCGCAAGTGATAATGCCCATGCGGCGCGTCATCATGGCCGTAAATCTCCATGGGCCGCAGTTTCTCAATCCCCGGCGTGGCCGCATCAACGACGATCATTGAATGGCGCTTGTGCTTGGGCGCATCTTCGGCACCGGTTTTCACCATCACGATATAGACCGCACAGCGCGGATCACCCGCGCCACTGGCCCACCATTTTTCGCCGTTGAGCACATAGTCATCGCCGTCCCGCACGCAGCTCAAGCTCAAATTCGTCGCATCCGAGGATGCCACATCCGGCTCGGTCATCACATAGGCAGATCGGATTTCCCCTGCCAAAAGCGGCGCAAGCCAGCGGGTTTTCATCTCTTCAGTGCCATAGCGCTCAAAGACTTCCATATTGCCCGTATCGGGCGCCGAACAGTTGAACACCTCGGCGGCCAAGGGTGATTTGCCCAGCTCCTCAGCCATGTAGGCATATTCCACCGTTGTCAGGCCAAAGCCTTTGTCGCTGCCGGTCAGCCAAAAATTCCACAGACCTTCCGCTCGGACCTTATCTTTCAGCCCGGTCATGATCTCCACCTGACGATCGGTCAATGTCCAGCGGTCCCCCTTGGAAACCTCCGCATGATATTCCGCTTCTAAGGGCATAATATCATTTCGAATAATTTCAGAAACGCGGTCCCGCAGCTTGGCGACACGCTCTGACAGTCCAAGGTTCATTTCCATATCCGCGCCCTCAATGTTCCAGTGATATTTTGCCCTTTACAGGCCTCCCTTTCATGAAACATACTCGCCAGTATGTTGTCAATGGAAGCCAAGTGATGTCAGATCTGGAACAGGCCTTCGCCGCGCAAAGCGGGCAGATCGGCGTGCACTTGGGGCACAGCCCCTGGATATTGATTGATCAAGCGCGGATCGATGCCTTTGCCGAGATCACCGAAGATCAACAGTTCATCCATGTTGACCCCGCCCGCGCTCGGGCAGAAACGCCTTTTGAGGGCACTGTCGCGCATGGGTTTCTGACCCTCTCCATGGCCAGTCGCATGGCACAAGACACTCTGCCCAACCTGCCCGGCCAGGTGATGAATCTCAACGCAGGATTTGATCGCTTGCGCTTTATCTCCCCGCTGCCCAGCGGCCGCAGAATTCGGGGCGCCTTTAAACTTAAAGACGTCACGAAAACCCAGGCCAATCACCTGCGCATCGTGACAGAGCTAACCGTTGAGATTGAACACAGCGACACGCCCGCCCTGGTCGCCGATTGGATCAATGTTGCCGTCTTCTCAGCACCGCAGCCACGCCATGAGGCCCGGCAGATATGAGCCAAACCCTTCACAAATATGATCCTGAACGCCTCTGCACATATTTGCAGCACCATGTGGCCGAATTTTCTGGATTGGCGGAGATCGTGAAATTTTCCGACGGCCAATCCAACCCAACATATAAGCTGACAGACACGGCCGGCCGCCATTTTGTGCTGCGCGCCAAGCCACCGGGCACTTTGCTCAAATCCGCCCATGCGGTAGATCGCGAGTTTCGCGTCATGACCGCTTTGGCCACGACCGCTGTGCCCGTACCTCAAATGTTGCATCTGTCAGGCGAGGACAGTCTCCTGGGCGCGCAATTTTTGGTGATGGAACATCTGGAGGGGCGGGTGTTTTGGGATCCCGCCCTCCCCGAGCAATCTCCAAAGTTTCGCCAAGACGCCTATCACGCCCTCGTGCGGACCCTGGCCGCTCTGCATGATGTGGATCCACAGGCCGTTGGACTGGCTGACTTTGGCAAGCCGGGCAATTATTTTTCGCGGCAAGTCGCGCGCTGGACCGGGCAATATCGTGCCTGTGAGACACAAACACGTCCCGATATGGATTGGACCATCGCTTGGCTGGAACGCAACATGGTGCCAGATGATGGGCAAACGTCTATCGTGCATGGGGATTATCGTTTGGACAACGTCATGTTCGACGCAGACACTCCCGATATGATCGCAGTTTTGGATTGGGAATTGTCCACGCTGGGGCATCCCTTTGCTGACCTTGCCTATCAATGCATGGGTCTGCGCCTGCCGCAAGATGGCATGATCAAGGGGCTTGAGGGCATTGACCGCAAGGCGCAGGGCCTGCCGGAAGAAGCGGACTATGTCGCGCAATACTGCGCTCTAAGAGGCATAGCGCCACCTGAGAATTGGGCGTTTTATATGGTGTTTTCCTTCTTTCGACTGGCAGCCATTTTGGAAGGCGTTTTGCATCGTGCCCAATCGGGAAATGCCTCAAACCCCCGGGGCATGAATACGATGAGCCGCAGCATTGCCACTCTGGCCCAGGCCGCAAAACACACCGCTCAGGGCCGCGTGTCATGATGCTCGACAGCACTTCGGTTAAGGGACGCATTTTAGATGCCGCCGCTCAGGCCTTTGCCACCCATGGGGTGGATCAGACCTCGATTGATGACATCGCCCGCGACCTTGGCGCCACCAAGGGCAAAATTTACCATCATTTCGGGTCAAAAAGTGAATTGGTCTGCGCCATTCGCAAACATTCCGTACAGCTCACGTTAGAACGAGTCCGCCCGCAGTTCGATGCCCCCCTGTCACCGCCGGAAAAATTTCACGCAATGGCCAAAGCGCATGTCATCGCGATGATATCAGAGCTGGCCTATCACCGGGTCGTGGTTGAGGAGATGCGCGGCTCAAAGACCGGCGGCGCGACACCGGCAGAGCGGGCTTTGCGCCTCGAAATCGCTGCGCTGCAATCGGAATATGAGGGCTTTTTCCGCAGCACATTGGCGACAGGTATCGCCAGCGGGCATTTTCGCGACCAAGACATTTCGATCGCGGTGCGGAGCTTTTTGATGATGCTGCATGCGCCGATCTATTGGTACCAGCCGCGCGACGCAGAAAATATCGCCACCATTGCCGAACAATTGGCCAATATGGCTTTGGGCGCAGTGGCAATGCCACAATGACATAATGAGATGTTGATCTCCCAAACACCTGCGTTTTACGCTGGCCGGGCGCTGCAATCGCAAAGGACGCTTTAATGACCCAACCTGTGACACTCTCAACGGCCGGTTCTATCGCCGTCATTGAGATCAATAACCCGCCAGTCAACGCGCTGAGCCAGGCCGTACGGCAAGGCTTGCTTGATGCGGTGGTGCAGGCGGATGCAGATGCGGCCGTCACAGCCATTGTGATCCTTGGGGCGGGGCGGAGCTTTCCGGCCGGGGCGGATATCAAGGAATTTGGCCAACCGATGCAGGATCCGCATTTGCCGGATGTGATTGATCGTATTGAAAGCTGCAGCAAGCCCGTGGTGGCCGCCCTGCATGGCACGGCTTTGGGGGGTGGATTTGAGATTGCCCTCGGCAGCCATTACCGCATCGCTGTGCCTTCAGCGCGGGTGGGCTTGCCGGAAATTCATCTCGGGCTCATCCCCGGCGCCGGTGGCACGCAGCGTTTGCCGCGCTTATGTGGCGCTGCCATGGCGCTGGATATCATGTTCAAAGGCACACCCATCAGCGCGCAAGACGCTCTGGCCGCCGGATTGATCGACCGTTTGGCAGAGGGAGATTTGCGCCAGGCTGCTTTGATTTATGCCGCAGAGCTCCAAACCCCGCGCCGCAGCCGAGAGGCCACCTCAGGCCTCGCAGACAAAGCCGCCTTCGAAGCCGCGTTGACAGATGCCGAAGAGACGGCCAGAAGCCGCATGCGCGGGCAAATGGCCCCGCTCAAGATTGTCCAATGCCTGCGCGCCTGCATCACCCAACCTTTCGCCGATGGGCGCCTGTTCGAACGCGATTGCTTTTTCGAATGCCTCGCCTCGGAGCAATCTAAAGGTATGATTCATGCCTTTTTTGCCCAGCGCGCCAGTGCCAAAGTTCCCGAAGCCAGCCGCGCAGAACCGCGCCCCCTCAACCGCCTTGGGGTGGTGGGCGGCGGCACGATGGGCGCGGGCATCACCGTTGCGGCCCTGAACAGCGGCCTGCCCGTCACGATGATCGAGCGCGATCATGACAGCTTGGCGCGGGGCCGGGCCAATGTTGAGCAGGTCTATGATCGCCTGATTGCCAAGGGGCGCATGAGCGAGGCGCAAAAATCTGATATTATGGCCAGATATCAAGGATCAACGCAGTTTGCCGATCTGTCGGAGGCCGACATGGTGATCGAAGCCGTTTTTGAACGGCTTGATGTCAAACGAGCTGTGTTTGAACAGCTCGACAAAGTGCTAAAGCCCGACGCGGTTCTGGCCTCCAACACAAGCTATATCGACATAGATGAAATTTCCAGCGTCACCAACCGCCGTAAACATGTGCTCGGCCTGCATTTCTTCAGCCCGGCAAATATCATGAAGCTGCTGGAAATTGTCGTCCCGCAAAGCGCCGCCGATGATGTGGTCGCAACAGGCTTCGCTTTGGCCAAAATTTTGGGCAAAATCCCCGTGCGCGCTGGCAATTCCCCTGGGTTTATTGGCAACCGCATTCTTGGCAAATATGGCGATTGTGCCGCCCATATGATGGAGGACGGCGCCACGCCCTATGAGATTGATGCCGCTATTGTGGAGTTTGGCTATCCAATGGGCCTTCATGCCATGTATGATCTGGCCGGGCTGGACATCGGATGGGACAACCGCAAAGCCGCACAGGGCAAGCGCAACCCGGTGGAACGCTATGTTGAGATCGCCGATCGCATCTGTGAGCGCGGCTGGTTTGGGCAAAAAACTGGGCGCGGCTTTTATCTGTACCCTGACGGCGCACGCATCGGCGCGCCAGATCCTGAGATTCTTGCTCTGATAGAGGCGGAACGCGCCAAAAAATCCATCACAGCCCGCAGATTCACCGCCGAAGAGATCATGGCGCGCTATCTGGCCGCAATGGTCAATGAAGCCTGTGAAGTTCTGCGCGAAGGGGTGGCCTTGAAACCCTCCGATATCGATGTGACCTTCGTGCACGGCTATGGCTTCCCGAGATATCGGGGCGGGCCGATGAAATTTGCTGACAGCTATGGTCTGGCTCGTATGCTGGACGACATCCGCCGCTATGGGCAGCACGATCCGATATTTTGGCAAGCCTCGCCGTTACTGGTAGAGCTGGTGGCCTCGGGGCAAACTTTCAACGACCTGAACAAAGGATAGAGCTATGGATCTGAACTTCACCGAAGCTGACCAGGCATTTCGCCAAGAGGTCATCGAATTTTTGAACTCCGAATTGCCAGCTGATATTTCACGGAGGGTTCATGCGGACCTGCCTGTGAGCAAAGAGGACACAGAATTTTGGCATGCGGTTTTACATAAACGCGGCTGGCTGACGTACAATTGGCCCAAGTCCTTTGGCGGTGTGGGTTGGAGCCCCGTGCAGCAATTTATCTTCGAAGAAGAATGCGCCGCCGCTGGTGCCCCGCGTATCTTGCCGTTTGGTCTTAAGATGCTGGCGCCTGTATTGATGGCTTTTGGCTCAAAAGAGCAGCAAGAGCACTGGCTCCCGCGCATGTGCGATGGCACGGATTGGTGGTGCCAAGGTTATTCAGAGCCAGGATCTGGATCTGATTTGGCCAGTCTCAAAACGAGCGCTGTCAAACAGGGCGATCACTATGTGATCAATGGTCAGAAAACTTGGACCACATTGGGCCAATACGCCAATATGATCTTTTGCCTCGTGCGCACGGACAGCGATTGCAAACCCCAGGCTGGAATTTCTTTCATATTGGTGGATTTGGCAACGCCAGGTATCGAGATGCGCCCCATCCGCACTCTGGACGGAGGGCAGGAGGTGAATGAAGTATTTTTCACAGATGTCCGCGTTCCCGTTACAAATTTGGTGGGCGAGGAAAACAAAGGCTGGACCTATGCGAAATATTTACTGGCCCATGAACGCAATGGCATCGCCAATGTGGGCATTTCAGGCCAGAAACTTGCACGGCTCAAACGCCTGTCCCTGACCCAAAAACGCGGGGGGAAGCCTCTGGCCGATGATCCATTGTTTGCAGCAAGGCTGGCGCGTTTGGAGATTGAGCTGCGCAATCTGGAGACCACAAATTTGCGGGTCCTCGATGGGTTCTCCAAAGGCGCTGGACCAGGGCCCGAAAGCTCTATGTTGAAAATCATCGGATCGGAGTTAGAACAGAACTTCGACGATCTCACCCGCCGCGCCCTGGGACGGCAGGCACAGGCCCATACTCCCGAGGTGTTTGAACCGGGCTACAACGGACCACAGGTCGCGCCACAAGATATGGCCAATCAATCTGCCGCCTATTTCAACAAACGCAAGGTGTCGATCTACGGCGGCTCAAATGAGATACAAAAAAACATCATCACCAAAATGATATTGGGGCTTTAAATTATGGATTTTCAACCCACGGAAGAGCGCCGCATGCTGGCCGATATGATCGGCAAATTCATTCAAAATGACTATCCGCTGAACGCGCGACTGGCAGCGGGCACCAGCGCTTTGGGCTATTGCCCCGAGGCCTATAGCACAATGGCACAGCTGGGTTTGATCGGCGCATTATTTGACGAGGAGGTTGGCGGCTTTGGCGGTTCAGGATTTGACATCGCCACTGTCTTCACGGAGCTGGGCAAAGGTTTGGTGCTTGAACCGCTCAATGACACCGCTCTGACCAGTGGCTACATTCTGGCGCAGACTGGCCAGTTGAAGCTGGTGGAACAGATCATCCTTGGCCAAAAACGGGTGGCGCTTGGTCTTATCGAAAATGGTGCCGATTATGATTGGGGCGCGCCAGAGACACTGGCGCGCCAATCGGGCGATAAATGGCACGTGAGCGGCGTGAAAACCTGTGTGAAATTCGCCCATGGGGCTGATGCGATAATTGTCAGCGCGCAGACGCCATCGGCGCCGGGGATCAGCTTATTTTTGATTGAGGCCTCCGCTGCGGGGCTTGTGGAACATCCGTTCCAAACCGTCGATGGGGGCAATGCCTGCGAGATCACGCTGCATAAGACACCAGCTCAACTGTTGGGTGTCGAAGGTGCGGCCTATCCGTTGATCGATGCTGCAGCCGCACGCGCCACTTTGGCCCTCTGCGCCGAGGCCTTGGGGTTGATGGAGCGGATCAAAGATATGACCATCGACTATATGCGCACGCGCAAACAATTCGGCAGCGTGCTGGGCAAATTTCAAGCGCTGCAACATCGCGTGTCGCAGATGCTGCTCGAAATTGAGCAGGCAAAATCGGCGGTTATCAATGCCGCGAATGATTTGCAGGCTCCCAGTGATGAACGCAACCGCGCCATCTCTGCGGCGAAATATTCCATCGGCCGCATTGGCTGCGCCGTTGCCGAAGAGGCGATCCAACTGCACGGCGGCATTGGAATGACCTGGGAGTATGATTTGGGGCATTTTGCCAAACGGCTTGTGATGATTGATCATGAATGGGGCGATCAAGACGATCACCTGATGCGCTTCGCCCAAAGCTGACCACCTACAAGCGGGCACCGTCGAATATCCTCAGCCGTCTCGAGGCTTACCAGTATATTTCGACCTATCCAAAAGTATATTATTATATTTAAATATACTTTTTTTCTCCTAATATAATCTATTCGATAGTGCCATCTCAGAGGAAGTTTAGATATTACCAAGGTGAGATAGCCACCGTGCAGAAGTGTCATAAAGAGCCTGAAAGGGGACATGATCAAATGCCTGCAATCACCGACAGCCCCCTCGCCCGTTCCACTGAGGCCATACGCCTCATTGGCATCCATGGGCCAATTAAGCTGCGGGATCTTGAGGCGCATGTATCGTTCTCTCGCTCTGCCTTGCATCGGATTTGCGCCCAACTTGAAGCATTGAACTGGGCGCGGCGCCGGGTCTCGGACAAAGCCTATGTTCTCACATATGCCACTGATGATTTTTTTGCCTCAGCGCAATTTTCAGCTCCTGAAGTGGACCAAGTCCAGCCGGTTTTGGCCATGGCAAAGGTGGAGGGGTGCTACGACCTCACACTCTCAATGTTCAAAAACAAAATGCATCTCGCAGATGTCGACAGCACCAAGCCGCCGACCGACTGGGCCGCGGAACATTCGCTGTTTTTCTCAAATGCGGCGCTTTCTGCGCAGTCGGTAATGTCTGAGCAAATGCAAAAAACGCTCATCGCCAAGGCCATGATCCAGGCGACCCCAGAGGAGCAGACCTATCTGCGCATGGGAAAATACCACGAAGAGATCCACAAAGCCCGGATGCGTGGTTATGTGCTCGACAAGACCCTGCCGTCGATCTCGTTTAGCTGGCACGCAGAAACCAGCGCGATTTGCACCCTGACCATAGAACCGGCCCTAGCAACCCTCAGTGCGCGGCAAGAGTTCCTCAAAAACCACCGACGCATCATGGAAAGATTTTCGACCACATGCGGGGACCACTTTCAATCAGATGAGGCGGCCATGAGTGAGTTACGGGCCTACGGCTGAAATAAAACGCAAGGGCCCAACCATCTGTTTCTTGTCATGTTGCGCAGGACGGCCTACCTACGGGATAAGTCCCCAAGGAGGCACAGCATGCATCAGCCCGGTGAAACCTATGACGATATCCGCGAGGCCGTTGGCAAACTCTGCGCGCAATTTCCCGGAAGCTACTGGCGTGCATTGGATCGGGGGATGGCCTATCCGGCCGCTTTTGTGCAGGCTCTGACGGAGGCTGGATGGCTGGGGGCTTTAATTCCTGAGGATTTTGGCGGATCCGGCCTGCCGCTCTCTGCCGCGGCGATAATTTTGGAAGAGATTCACAGATCTGGGGGCAATGCGGGCGCTTGTCATGCACAGATGTATACCATGGGAACCCTGTTGCGGCATGGCTCAGAGGCGCAAAAGCGCCAGTATCTGCCTAAAATTGCAGATGGAACCCTGCGATTGCAAGCCTTTGGCGTGACAGAGCCCAGCTCAGGCACTGATACAGGCGCGTTGCGCACCACCGCCAAGCGCGATGGGTCAGATTATATCATCAATGGGCAGAAAATTTGGACCAGCCGGGCCGAGCATTCCGACCTCATGCTGCTTTTGGCGCGCACAAGGCCACTGGAGGAGGGGATGAAGAAGACCGAAGGCCTGTCGGTTTTGCTGGTCGATATGCGCCAAGCACTGGGCAACGGTCTCACCCTACGGCCCATCCGCACCATGATGAACCATGCCACCACAGAAGTCTTTTTTGACAATCTCCGCGTGCCAGTGGAAAACTTGATCGGCGAAGAAGGCAAGGGATTTCGCTATATTCTCTCAGGCATGAATGCCGAACGCATTTTGATTGCCTCTGAATGCATTGGTGATGCGAAATGGTTTATCGAACACTCCGTAGCATATGCGAAAGACCGCCAAGTCTTTGATCGCCCGATCGGGCAAAACCAAGGCATACAATTCCCCATTGCCAAGGCCTATGCCAATATGCGCGCCGCTGAATTGATGGTGAAACAGGCGCTGGCCCTGTATGAAACCGGTGGCAATCCCGGCGCTGAGGCCAATATGGCCAAAATGCTGGCGGCGGATGCCTCAAATGAAGCGGCCAATGTTGCGGTGCAAACCCATGGTGGGTTTGGCTTTGCCGAAGAATATGACATTGAGCGCAAATTTAGAGAAACGAGACTCTATCAAGTGGCACCGATCTCAACAAATCTGATCCTGTCCTATCTTGCGGAACATGTTTTAGATCTGCCGCGGTCTTATTGAAGCCAAACCCCTGCCCCTGCTGACCTTGGAAGGTTGAGGCAGGGACAAGGGCCAAGCCCTAGACCGTTAGGATGGTCGAGCCAGTTGTGCGGCGCGCTTCCAATGCGTCATGCGCCGCTGTGACATCGTCCAAAGCAAACTCTTGCCCGATCACGATTTTCACATCGCCAGATATGACCTTGGAAAAGAGATGCCGCGCCATCTCCTGGCAATCTTCATGCTTGCCAATATGAGTAAAGAGCGTCGGACGGGTGATCTTCAACGAACCTTTCGCCCCCAATTGTGCCAAGTTAAACGGTGGAACTGGCCCCGAAGCATTGCCGAAAGTGATCATCATGCCCAGCGGCTTGAGGCTATTGAGGGATCCTTCAAAAGTACTCTCTCCCACAGAATCCATCACCACATCGACCCCTGCACCCCCGGTCAATTCCTTGACCTTCTCTTCGAAGTTTTCCGTCGTGTAGTTGATGCAATGCGTTGCCCCATGGTCCAAGGCCAATTGGCATTTTTCATCGCTGCCAGCAGTGCCAATGAGGGTAATGCCCTCTGACTTCGCCCATTGGCAGGCAATCAAACCGACGCCGCCGGCTGCCGCATGAAACAATACCGTATCGCCTTTACTCAGCGGCGTGGTGCGATGAAAGAGATATTGCACGGTCATGCCCTGAAGCATCATGGCCGCGCCCTGCTCAAAGCTGATCTCATCGGGCAAAGGACAAACCTGCGCCGCCGGCATCACCCGGCGCTCACAATAAGAGCCTGGCGGCATCGAAGCATAGGCCACACGGTCCCCAACCTTCACATGGGTGACCCCTGCCCCTACGGCTTCAATCACACCGGCTGCCTCCATACCAAGGGCTTGAGGAAGGGACAGAGGGTACAGACCCGTGCGTTGATACACATCGATATAGTTAAGCCCGCAGGCTTTATGAGCAATGCGAACCTGCCCATCGCCGGGCTCTCCGGCTGGCATGTCCACAATCTTCAGTTGATCGGAACCCCCAAATTCTTTGATCACAACGGTCTTATTCATCACACTCTCCCTATTTGAAAGATAAGTGTAACGCATTGCCTTGCCGGTACAATCGCAAATTCTACTCCCATGTGATCTATGTCGCTGGTCACCTTCGGCCTTTGGCCTTAGGATCAGCACATGATTACATTTGCCCTTGCCATAGTCCTCATGCTTGCCACCCCCGGTCCGGGGGTTCTTTCTGCCGCAGGCGTTGGTGCTGGGTTTGGTGCCGCGGCAGGGCTGCGCTACGTGGCCGGGCTTTGCATTGGGCAGGCCTTGGTTTATGCGGCCGTCGCGGCTGGCCTCTCGGCCTTTGTGCTCGACACGCCCTGGTTGCGGCTTACATTAATGGCGCTGTCGTTTCTATATCTGCTGTATTTGGCAAGCCGGATCGCTTTTGCCGGCGCGCAAGTGGCCTTTATTAGATCCGAAACCCCGCCAGGGCTCATGGCCGGCTTGCTCTTGCAACCCATCAACCCAAAGGCCTATGCGGTGCTCACCGCTTTGATCACCGGATTTCCACTCTATGAGAACGCCTATTGGAGCGAAGTCGCAATAAAATTTGTCATTTTAAATCTCATTTGGGTCCCGATCCATGTGGTTTGGGTCCTTTTTGGTGTCTCCCTCAAGCGGCTTAACCTTTCGTCCACCGCGCAACGGGCGATCAATATATCAATGGCCTTGTCGATGTTACTCGTGGTTGGCCTCGCCGCTTGGACGCTGGTCTAAGCGGGCCGCGCGAAACAAGCGCTCAACCAACCGCTTTCGGGCGGAGGGCAATGCCCGATCCCCCAGTGATGGCGCCAACCATTTCTCCAAAAAATACCCAGTAGTGCGCAGCCCTTCGGCAATCTCGCCATTATCCGCCACACTTTGCCCGATCATACAGGGCACCAGTGGCAACAGCTGTGTCTTCCAGCGCCCCGCATGATGTGCCGCCACAGCCCGGCCGGATTTTGGCGACACATAAGCCAGATCCTCAGTCGCCCCAGACACCGCGCAACAGCTGAGATCCAAACCAAAGCCCAAATCCTCCAACAGCTGCATTTCCCAGTGTAAATAGGCCAATGGCCAAGCCTCTGTCAGGCAAATCAAATCCAAAAGATTGATCGAGGCGCTATAGAGTGCCCCATGCACCTCGCGCTCGGGTAGGGCAAAGCTCAAAAGCCCAACAACAGATGTCAAACCGGCCAAGGCCAAAGGATCCGCCATGACCTGCGCGGCCCGGCTGCGCAGAGGTTCAACCGTAAATGCGCCCATATGCTCTTCAAGCCTGGCCTTCCAGACCACCTCAAATTGACCCCCAGGCTGCAACATAGGGGCTTGCTTGCGCCCAGCGCCACCGCGCACAACACCCGCGTGTTTTCCATGATATTCTGTGAACACCTCAACGATGACGGCCGCTTCACCATGCTTGCGCACGGCCAATAAAACCCCCTCATCCCGCCATTCTATCAAAACATAGACCCCAACTCACATTCGACAGGGATAGATCAGCCCCGCCTAGGCCCAGACTATCCAGACGCTTGAATAATGTTAAGCGTTTTGCCGCGGCCCATCGCTATTCGCTCAAGCCGGGTTCATCGAGCAAATGACGGCCAAGCCGGTCTTCCACTTCAATCACCCAAAGGTCAGGATCAAAGCCCCGCTGGCGGGCAACCGCACGGTCCAAATCAGCCTCATCGCCCGAAATCAGCTCAACCCAATTGCGCGCACCGCTTTGTAAGTCAAATGAGCGCTGAAAAACGATGCCCTGCCCATCCAAAAGGTTGAGCTTGACCAAAACCGCCCCCGCCGTGGCGTCTCCGCGCTGAACCACGAAGGCCGGGATATCCGCAAGGCGCAGGCGCGTGAGATAGGCAGAGACCCAAATATCGCTTGTCAGGCGGATCATTCGTTTCCGTCGCGAAAATCGAGGCCCATTTCCTCGTAACGCTCTTTGTCTTCCAGCCAATTCGGGCGCACTTTGACCTGTAAAAACAGATGCACCTTGCGGCCCAAGAATTCTTCCAACTCTGTCCGCGCTTGGGTGGACACGGCTTTGATCGTCTCTCCGCCCTTGCCGAGCACGATACCCTTGTGGCCATCTCGCATGACATAGATGAGCTGATCGATTTTACACGAGCCGTCTTTACGCTCTTCCCAAGCCTCCGTCTCAACAGTCAGCTGATAGGGCAATTCTTGGTGCAAACGCAGGGTCAATTTTTCCCGCGTGGTTTCCGCGGCCAGCATCCGCAGCGGCAGATCGGCAATTTGGTCTTCAGGATAGAGCCAAGGGCTGTCAGGCAGCTGGCCGGCGATCCAAGTTTTCAGTGCCGCACAGCCGTGCCCCTTCTCTGCGGAAATCAGGAAGGTCTCCACAAAATCAAAGGCCTCATTCATCGCCTTGGTCAAAGCCAAGAGCTCTGCGGCCTGCACCTTGTCAATTTTGTTAATCGCCAATGCAATTGATTTGCCTTTGGGAAGATCCTTGAGCGCCTCCATAATCGCATCCACGC
This sequence comes from Planktomarina temperata RCA23, assembly GCF_000738435.1. Lineage (NCBI taxonomy): Bacteria > Pseudomonadati > Pseudomonadota > Alphaproteobacteria > Rhodobacterales > Paracoccaceae > Planktomarina > Planktomarina temperata. Next base: position 2,722,760 of record NZ_CP003984.1, read on the forward strand.
CCTCTGTGACACCGCGATGCGCTTCAATCAAAAACACCGTCAGATCGGCATCGGCAGCGCCCCCCCAGGCAGATTTCACCATCGCGCGATCCAAACGGCGTTTGGGGCGGAAGATGCCTGGAGTATCGACGAAAACAATTTGCGCCTCCCCCTCGAGTGCGACACCGCGAATACGGGCGCGGGTCGTCTGCACCTTATGGGTTACGATAGAAACCTTGGCCCCCACCATACGATTGAGCAGGGTCGACTTCCCTGCATTAGGTTCCCCGATCAGGGCCACAAATCCGGCGCGTGTGCTCATGCCCCTAACCTTTCCAACAATAATTTTGCCGCAGCCTGTTCGGCCTGGCGTTTCGATCCAGCTTTGGCCTGCGCCGCTTCGCCGGAATGCAATCTCACTTCAATCTCGAATTGCGGCGCGTGATCCGGGCCGGAGCGGGACAGTTCAACATAATTTGGTGGAGGACCTTTGCGCGCCTGCGCCCATTCTTGCAAAGCGGTCTTTGGGTCGCGCGCATCGGCCTTGACGGAGGTGATCCGCGTATTCCAAAGCCGCAAGATCAGCGCCTGCGCTTCAGTAAAGCCACCATCGCGATACACCGCAGCAATCAGCGCTTCCATGGCATCGCCCAGCAATGCTTCCTTGCGCCGCCCGCCGCTGATCATCTCAGAGCGACCCAATTTCAACAGGTTGCCAATGCCAATAGAGCGCGCCACATCTGCACAGGTTTCCTTGCGCACCAGAGCATTAAAACGCGGCGCCAATTGCCCCTCGGTCGCCTTCGCATCCAGATCCAACAAAGCCTGCGCCATCACGAGCCCAAGAACCCGGTCACCCAGAAACTCAAGCCGTTCGTTGTCCGAGCGGGTTGCCGAGGAGATACTGGAATGAGTCAAAGCTGTGATCAGGAGCCCCGGGTCTTTAAACTCATAGCCGATATCGGCTGAAAACTGGCGTAACTCAGAAGAAAGTTTGATCATAGCGAGACCTGGAAGATACAGAGCATCTAATCAATCGCCTTGAAATAACGGTCACTGCGCCACGTCCAGAAGGCCAAAATTGAGGCGCCGGCAGAGGAAAACAAAATGCGATCTGCGCGCCCGACAATGTCTTTGAGCGGCACGAAGCCCACCCCGCCGATGGACTGCGGCACGCGGCTGTCAGAGGAATTGTCGCGATTGTCCCCCATGAAAAAGAAATGCCCCGCCGGTACCGCATAGACTTTTGTTGTGTCCACATTCATCCGACCTCCAAGGCGCATCGCATCTTGGTCATAGGTGTCCAACACGCCATGCTCGACGCCATTGGGCAGCGTCTCGATATATTTCGCCTTGATGCAATCTGCGCCCAACCCAACGGCACCATTGGAACAGACCGGACGGTTGCGCTGTGAGCCTTGTGGCTCATAGATTTCCACGAAATCCTCCACCTGTCTGCGCTCAACCGGCGTGCCGTTGATCTGCAGCACCCCGCCTTGCATTTGTATCTTGTCGCCCGGAAGACCGACCAAGCGTTTGATATAATCAGCGCCTGTCACCGGATGGCGAAACACAACCACATCGCCGCGCTCAGGAACGCCGCCCAAAATCCGCGTGTCACGGTCCTTGATGAAGCCACAAAAATCATCCGCATCAATGTTTAAGCCCAGCGCGGCAATTTGAATTTTCGGACAGGAGGCATAGGAATACCCATAGGCCATTTTATTGACGAATAAAAAATCCCCGATCAACAGGCTGTCTTTCATCGAGCCCGAGGGGATCCAGAAGGGTTGAAAAAACAAGGTGCGAAACACCCCAGCAATCAGCAGGGCATAGACCACAGTTTTGACCGTCTCTATTGCACTCGCAGCAAAGCTTTTTTCTTCAATGTCGTCCATAACATCCTCGGGATTTGATTTAGGGCTATGTGCGGCGCTTACGGTCGAGAGTCAAGTTGCCCCGCCCTCATTCGGGCGCGCTTCGATAACCACAAAAGCCTGTGCCCAGGGGTGATCATCGGTCAACGTACAATGGATCACCGCCGTATGACCTGCGGGCGTCATCTGCGCCAAACGCTCCGCCGCCCAGCCCGTGACCGCCATCACCGGCTGACCGCTGCGCATATTGGTCACAGCCATGTCTTTCCAACTGATGCCCATGGCCAAGCCCGTCCCGAGCGCCTTTGAGCAGGCTTCTTTCGCGGCCCAGCGTTTGGCATAAGTGCCCGCCACATCTTTACGCGCCTCCGACTTGCGTTGCTCAACCTGCGTAAAGACCCGGTTTTTAAAACGATCCCCAAAGCGATCCAATGTGCCTTGAATCCGCTTAATATTCGCCAAATCTGTTCCGATACCTAAAATCATCGCCGGGCGTTTTGCATCAAGCGACGCATTTCGGCAATGGCCGGTCCAAGACCCAAAAAGACAGATTCCCCGATCAAAAAATGTCCAATGTTCAGCTCGGCCACTTCTGGAAGGGCGGCAATCGGCGCCACGGTTTCATAGCTCAAGCCATGACCGGCGTGCACCTCTAACCCCAGATCGGCTGCAAATTGCGCACAGCGGGTGATCCGCGCCAATTCCTCTTTCGCAGCCTGGTGATTGCCCTCGGCATGGAAATCACAATAGGCGCCTGTATGAAGCTCAACCACAGCGGCCCCCACCTGCGCACTGGCTTGCAATTGCCCCTCATCTGCGGCCACAAAAAGCGACACCCGACAGCCGGCCTGAGCCAGTGGCGCAATGAAATCACCAAGACGGTCCTGATCGCCAACCACATCCAGCCCGCCCTCGGTGGTCCGTTCTTCGCGCTTTTCTGGCACGAGACAGACCGCATGGGGCTTGTGCCGCAGGGCTATGGCTTGCATTTCGGCGGTTGCTGCCATTTCAAAGTTTAAAGGGATGCGCAACGCACCCATCAAAGCGTCAATATCGGCATCAAGAATATGCCGGCGATCCTCACGCAGATGCGCGGTAATGCCGTCGGCCCCCGCGGCCTGCGCCAACAAGGCCGCGCGCAGAGGGTCGGGATAAGCGCCACCCCGTGCATTGCGCAAGGTCGCAACATGATCGATATTGACGCCAAGGCGTTGCTCTATGGACATAAAAAACTCTTTCCGTTTCTACCTCAGACGCCCGAATCGTCTTCGCGTGTAAGGAGGGTTTTGCGGCGTAACTCTGCAATTTTGGCCGCCAATTGACCCTTTCTGCGATTTTTATATACGCGAATAGCTGGGACCGTAATAGCGTAAATCACCAGCCCTGAGATGACCCCCGGCACCACCCCGCCGATCATCCAAGGGAAAAATACTGTGTGCCAAAATTCGACCAAATAAGTCCAATCTCCCGGGGTTTGGGAGAAAAATGCTGCGATATTCGCGCCCAATTCTGTCACCGCGCGGGCAAACATTTCACCCAGGCCCAAATGCAAATCACTCTCTGGCCGCTTGCCCAAAAACGCATGTCCAAAACCAAGCGCCGTTGCGCCAATGGGGATGTGGGTCAGCGGATTGCCGAAAAAAGTTCCCAAAAGCGAGGCGAGAACATTGGCCCTTAATACAAGCGCGAGCACCCAAGCCACGAAAAAATGTAACCCGTAAAACGGGGTGAAGGAGGTGAACACGCCAATCGCCACGCCGCGCGCGATTTCTTCCGGCGTTCCTGGCAGGCGGCGCAAACGGTGTTTGATGTAAGAATAGGCACGGGCCCAGCCGCCCTTTGGGTAAAGCCATTCCCAAAGCGCTCTGTGCAGCCCACGCTTTTCGCGACGTTTAAACACCAATTTCGCCCCACTCACCATTCATAGAGTCGATATCCCGCCCCAGTTCCGGATTCCGGTGGCGGCTCACCTCTGCCACGTCACTTTCGGCCTCCAGCGCCGTGAGCACCATGTGCAATTGTGACACATCCCTCAGCTCCAATTCGACGAGCAGTTTGAAATAGTCCGGCTTGCGGTCCAAAAAGTGAATGTCAGAGATATTCGCATTCTGATCGCCAATCAATGTACAAATCCGCCCCATGACGCCTGCACCATTCAAAATCGTCGTGATGATCTGCGCCGGGTGGGTCGCGGCATGCTGTCCGTCACGCCAATGCAGATCCAACCACCGGTCCATTTGGGTTTCATAATGCAACAGGTTGGGGCAATCGATGGTGTGAATCACAACCCCATGACCTTTGAAAATGATCCCAACAATACGCTCTCCAGGCAAAGGGTTGCAACAGACACCATGGGTGAATTTCTGTCCTGGCTCCAACCCCATCAACGCCACCGTTGGCCCCACCTCATCGGTGTCGCGCACTTTAAGATTTGGATAGAGCTCCGCCACCACGTCGCGCGCGGCGATTTCAGAGCTGCCCAGCCGGGCCAAAAGCTCATCGGCACTTGGCAATCCATAATGTTTCGCCGCGGTCTTCAAAGCACGGTCGGTGGCCTTTTTGTTGACATTCTCGAAAGCGACACGGGCAAACTCTTTCCCCAGCTTGATAAATTTCTCGCGGTCAAATTCGCGCAGACTGCGGCGGATCGCTGTTTTCGCCCGGCCCGTGGCGACGATATCAATCCAGCTGGCCGGCGGGGTTTGCCCCTCTGCGGTGATGATCTGCACAGATTGCCCATTGCGCAGGCGCGTCCAAAGCGGCACGCGGATACCGTCAACCTTTGCCGAGACACAGGCCGCGCCGATGCGTGTGTGGATCGCATAGGCAAAATCAATGGGCGTCGCGCCACGCGGCAGTTTGATGACATCGCCTTTGGGCGAAAAGCAAAACACCTGGTCGGTGTACATTTCCAATTTGAACGCTTCGAGGAATTCCCCATCATCGCCTTCGGAGCTGAACCGCTCTGTCAGCGATGAAATCCAAGTCGAAGGATCCAGAGCAAAAGGATTATCCACCCGCGCACCGTCGCGATAAGACCAAGTCGCCGCCGCACCTTTTTCCGCCACTTGATGCATCGATTTGGTGCGGATTTGCACCTCCACCCGGCGGGCGTTGCGCCCCGAAACCGTGGTGTGAATGCTGCGGTAACCGTTAGATTTTGGCTGGCTGATGTAATCTTTAAACCGCCCCGGCACGGCCCGCCACCGCTGATGGATCAGCCCGAGCACCCGATAGCAATCGGATTCATGATCTACAATGACCCGAAACCCATAGATATCTGACAAGCGCGAGAAGGACAGTTCCTTATTTTGCATTTTGCGCCATATGGAATAGGGCTTTTTGGCCCGACCTTGAATTTCCGCGCCCTCAAGCCCGGCGCGCTCCAATTCCTCAAGCAAGTCGCCTTTGATCTGTTGCACCACATCGCCGGTTTCGTTTTGCAACTTGATAAAACGGCGCATAATGGATTTGCGCCCGTCAGGATTGAGCACTTGAAAGGCCAAGTCTTCCAGCTCTTCGCGCAGCCAATGCATCCCCATGCGCCCGGCCAGTGGCGCATAAATATCCATAGTTTCCAGAGCTTTTTGTTGCTGTTTTTCCGGCGTCATCGAGCGGATGGTGCGCATATTATGCAAACGGTCCGCCAATTTAACCAAAGTGACCCGAATATCTTTTGAAGTGGCCATGATCAGCTTGCGAAAATTCTCCGCCTGCTTGTTCACTCTGGAGGAGAGTTGCAGATTGGTGAGCTTTGTCACCCCGTCGACCAGTTCAGCCACCTCGCGGCTGAACATACGTTCGACATCACCAAAACTCGCTTTGGTGTCTTCAATCGTGTCATGCAGCAGCGCGGTGATGATCGTCGCATCGTCAAGATGCTGATCGGCCAAAATGCGGGCGACTGCTACGGGATGGGTGTAATAGGGCTCGCCAGATCTGCGAAACTGTCCCTCATGCATCTCTTGGCAAAAACCATAGGCTTTCGCAATCTGCTCGGCGTTGGTGGACGGATTATAGGCGCGGATCAGACCGATCAGGTCATCGGCTGTGATCATGCCTATGTTTCCTTAAGGTTGGCCTTGAGCTTCCATCAAAGCACGCAGCAATTTTTCGTCGTTCAAATCATCTTCAGCCGGCTTGTCAGGCTCGCCGCCCATCAACAGGGCCATGGAATCTTCTTCCGGCTCGTCGACTTCGATTTGAGTTTGATTGCTTTCAATCAACCGCTCAAGCAGATCATCGACCATTTGAGTTTCATCGGCAATTTCACGCAGGGAAACGACAGGGTTTTTGTCGTTGTCGCGATCTACAGTCACCGGAGACCCACTGGCAATCTCGCGCGCCCGATGAGCCGCCAGCATGACCAGATCAAAACGATTTGGAACCTTGTCTACACAATCTTCAACTGTGACACGCGCCATGTCTGATCTCCTGCACCTGTGATGAAGTTCGCTATTTAGGAGCGAATGCCAAGAAACGCAAGGGTGAATCGCGCATTCACGCCTCGGGCGCGCACCTATGGCAATGGCTTGAGGGCCGCACGGTCTTCGGATGGCAAACGCTCAAACATCTGGCGCACCGTCAGACCCGATACCGGGTGACGCCAATTGGGTGCGACATCCATCAGCGGCCCTAAAACAAAGGCTCTATCCTGCATTCTTGGATGCGGTAGGATCAACTCTTGCGGGGTTTGAGACATTTGTTCAGACAGCGGTTTGTCGCGCCAGGCCTCATAAACCTCAATCGTTGGTGCAACTTCATCCCCAAAGGCCAGTAAATCCAGATCCAAAACCCGGCCGCCCCATCGCTGGCTGCGCAGTCGGCCAAAATTGGCCTCGATGCGATGCAGAATCGCCAAAAGCTCGTGTGATTCGCCCTGAAATTGAAATGAAACCGCCGCATTGACGTAATCGGGCCCATATCCAACGGGAAAACACGGGGTAACGAAATATTTACTTTTTCGCAGGAGGCTATTGGTCATTGACCGAAGTGACGCTATTGCATAGCCTAAAGTCACATGCGGCGGGCCAATTTCAGACTCTAAATTGCCGCCCATTGCGACCAGTATTGTTTTTTGCTGGGTTGTCATTTTATTTTGCATGGGTGACATTTACATAAACTATTTTAATAACTATCTTAAAGAAGCCTAGGCTGCAACTTACTCATCTCGCGGCACTCGGTACTTAAAAAGGATATATTTGGTATGTTTTACCGCGACGAGCGCTTAGCGCTTTTTATTGATGGCGCAAATCTATATGCAGCCGCGAAAGCCTTGGGCTTTGACATCGACTACAAATTGCTTCGCCAAGAATTCACGAGCCGTGGAAAAATGCTGCGGGCGTTCTACTACACCGCGCTTTTGGAGAACGATGAATATTCACCAATCAGACCTTTGGTTGATTGGCTGAATTACAACGGCTTCACCATGGTCACCAAAGCGGCAAAAGAATTTACCGACAGCCAAGGCCGCCGGAAGATCAAGGGCAACATGGACATCGAGTTGACCGTAAACGCGATGGAACTGGCCCCGCATGTTGATCATATCGTGCTCTTCTCCGGTGACGGTGACTTCCGGCCAATGGTCGAAAGTGTACAGCGCCAGGGCGTGCGCGTGTCCGTGGTCTCCACAATTCGCAGCCAACCGCCGATGATTGCCGATGAACTGCGTCGCCAGTGCGACAATTTCATCGAATTGGATGCGTTGCGTGACGTGATCGGTCGCCCAGCACGCGAAACCGATGACTTTGTGGCCCCGGCGGAAGCTGATTAATTCGCCCCAAGCTCTGGACGATCTTGCTCGGCACATTTAGCGTGCCGAGCAAAGGACCGTTGCCATGACAAAACCTGAGCTCAAACTTTATCTCGCCGCGCCAAGAGGTTTTTGCGCGGGGGTGGATCGTGCGATAAAAATCGTAGAGATGGCTTTGCAAAAATGGGGTGCACCCGTGTTTGTGCGCCATGAGATCGTGCACAATAAATTTGTCGTCGACGGCCTGCGCGCCCAGGGTGCTATATTTGTGCAAGAGCTGGACGAATGTCCGGATGATCGCCCGGTGATTTTTTCCGCGCATGGGGTGCCGAAGTCCGTTCCAAGCGCCGCGCAGGCGCGCAATATGATCTATGTCGATGCCACCTGCCCTTTGGTCAGTAAAGTTCATATCGAAGCCGAACGCCACAGTGAGAACGGCCTTCAAATGATCATGATTGGCCATGCCGGCCATCCCGAAACCATCGGCACCATGGGACAATTGCCCGATGGCGAGGTGCTTTTGGTCGAGAGCGAAGCCGATGTTGAAGCCGTCGCCGTGCGTGACCCAGATCGGCTGGCCTATATCACCCAAACCACCCTATCGGTCGATGATACAGCCGGGGTTGTCGCGGCCCTGCAACGCCGCTTCCCAAATATCGCCGGGCCACATAAAGAAGATATCTGCTACGCCACCACCAATCGCCAAGAAGCGGTCAAAGCCATTGCCCCGCTCTGCGATGCGCTTTTGGTGGTTGGGGCGCCCAATTCTTCCAATTCCAAGCGTCTGGTTGAAGTCGCCGCGCGCGCCGGATGCAGCTATGCGCAATTGGTGCAGCGCGCCAAAGATATTGACTGGCGCGCATTGGATGGGATCAAGACCATCGGCATCACCGCCGGCGCTTCGGCGCCAGATGTCTTAATCCAAGAGGTGATTGACGCCTTTTCGGAGCATTATGCGGTCACAATCGAAACGGTAGAGACGGCAAAAGAAAACGTCAGTTTCAAAGTGCCGCGCATCCTGCGGGAGGTCGGAGCGCCCGCCCATGACTGATGCGCAAACTCTCGCCGTCTATGACGCCAAAATTGAAGATTACCTGCGCTTGACCCAAGCGCCGCCCAGCAAATCACTCTTGGCCTTCATCAAGGCCATCCCTGAGGGTGGGCGCGTTTTGGATTTGGGCTGTGGTCCCGGTCTGGCCGCTGCAGAAATGGCGCGCCAGGGCTGCAAAGTGGAGGCCATTGACGGCAGCGCAGAGATGGTGGCCGCCGCCAGAAAACACCCCGGCGTCACAGCCCAGCAAGCCACATTTGACGAATTGCCATCACAGGCCACATACCATGGGATTTATGCCAATTTTTCACTGCTGCACGCCCAGCGCGCAGATTTCAATCGCCATATTCAAGCCTGCCACGCAGCGCTGCATCCTGGTGGGATCTTGCACCTCGCCATGAAGCTTGGCACGGGCGAGAAACGCGATGATCTCGGGCGCTTTTATACCTATTACACCGCCGAAGAGCTGAAAGATATTTTGACGCAAGCCGGCTTCACTCTCACCTTCGAGCGCGAGGGACAGGAAAAAGGGCTGGCCGGAGATGTGGAACCCTTCATCATGATAGCCGCCCATGCATGATCTAATCGCCTATACCGACGGGGCCTGCAGTGGCAATCCCGGCCCGGGCGGCTGGGGTGTGGTGATGCAGGCCAAAACGGGCGACACGGTGACCAAGCAGCGCGAACTCAAAGGCGGGGCGAAAGAGACAACCAACAATCGTATGGAGCTCATGGCGGCGATCTCCGCCCTTGAAGCCCTGTCCCGACGCTCGGCAATCACAATCGTCACCGACAGCGTTTACGTCAAAGATGGCGTGACCAAATGGATTTTCGGCTGGAAGAAAAACGGCTGGAAAACCGCCGCAAAAAAGCCGGTCAAGAATGAAGACCTGTGGAAACAATTGGATGCCGCCCAAGCTCGGCATCAGGTGACTTGGGAATGGGTCAAGGGCCATGCGGGGCATCCTCAAAACGAATTGGCTGATGAATTGGCCCGTGCCGGCATGGCACCATTCAAGGACTAAGCCCGCAGGGCGGAAAGCACGACATGGATAAGAAACGAAAACTCACTTCCGTTTTTGAAATCTCTGGATCAGTTTTGGCGATGGTCTACGCGTTGCTCATCGCCTCGAATACAGGCAATGAGATTTTGGGGTTCTCTCTGCTGTTCATCTCAGCCAGCCTTTTTGCCGCCTGGGCTGTGATTGACCGCCGTTGGACCTTTTTGCTGCTTCAGGCCTTCTACGCCGGATCCGCCATCATCGGCCTGATCCGCTGGGCTTAGATGAGCTCTTCGGGCAGCGCATGGCCTTGTAGAAACTCAGCGGCGGTTTGCGCGGTTTTGCCCGCCAGTTGCAGCCGCGTAATGGTCACTGATCCCTGACCGCAGGCCACTTCAAACCCGCCAAGCACCTGCCCCGGCGCACCAGAACCTTGGCCCGTTTGGGAGGCCAAAAGTTTCATCCGCTGTCCCGCCAGTTCACACCAGGCACCGGGAAAGGGAGACAGGGCGCGAATTTGCCGGTCCACCTCAAGCGCCGGCCGCGTCCAGTCAATGCGTGCCTCAGATTTGTCAATTTTCTGTGCATAGCAAATGCCCAGATCGGGCTGTGCTTCGGGCGGATGACCCGGCAAATCGGCCAAAACATCCACAATCGCCGCAGCGCCCAGCGCGGCAAGGCGATCATGCAGCTCGGCGGTGGTCTCTTGCGCCGCAATATCCAGCGCGCGGCGCAGACGCACCGGCCCAGTGTCCAGACCCGCATCCATCTGCATGATACACACCCCAGTCTGCGCATCCCCGGCCATAATTGCCCTATGGATTGGCGCCGCGCCGCGCCAACGCGGCAGAAGGCTGGCATGAATATTCAAACATCCAAAGCGCGGGGCATCCAAAAGCGCTTGTGGCAAGATCAACCCGTAAGCCACCACCACGGCGATATCCGCCTCAAGAGCCGCAAAATTGGCCAGCTCAGCCGGATCATGGAAGTTTTTGGGTGTAAAGACCGTCCATCCTTGGCACTCGGCATAGGCTTGCACCGGCGACGTACGACGTTTTTGCCCCCGGCCGGATTTACGCGGCGGTTGGCTGTAGACGGCTGCGATCTCATGGCCAGCCTCGGCCAAGGCCCGCAAAGCGGCGACCGAAAAATCGGGCGTGCCCATGAAAACTACGCGCATAGTTTTCGAGCCTTTTTGATCAGCATGTCGCGCTTGAGCTTGGAGAGATTGTCAAAATACATCCGCCCATTGAGGTGATCGACCTGATGGAGCATCGAGCGGGCCCAGAGGCCAACCAGATCTTTTTCCTGCCAAGCGCCAGCTTCGTCCATATAGCGCACCGTCACGCCGCGCGGGCGTTTGATCTGCGCGGAGACATAGGGCAGATTAGGGCTGGCCTCTTCGCCCATCTCAAGCTTGGCCGATACGTGCAGTACCTCGGGATTGGCCATGCGCAGAACCTCACCGCGCGCCGAAGAGGCATCCACCACCGCCAAGCGCAACCCAATGCCCAATTGCGGCGCTGCCAAACCAACGCCAGGCATCGCTTCCATCACCGCAATCATATCGCGCCAAATCTCTTCAATTTCCGGGGTGATTTTCTCAATCGGGTCCGCAAGTCGTCGCAAACAAGGGTGCGGCCAAGGCACAATGCTTCGGCTCATGACCGGGCCTGCTCACGTTTGAGTTTCTGCATCTTGCGAGTCATAAGTTGGCGGCGCATCGGTTTGAGGTAATCAATGAACAGCTTGCCGTTTAGGTGATCCAACTCATGCTGCGCGCAAGTGGCCCAAAGCCCATCGAATCTTTGTGCATGGGTTTTCCCGTCCAGGCCCAGCCATTGCATATCAATCTCTGCAGGCCGTTCCACCTCGCCATATTGCTCTGGAATGGACAGGCAGCCCTCTTCATAGGTGCTCAACGCCTCAGAGACCCAGGTGATGACCGGATTCAGCAGAACCATCGGCGCCGGTGCGGCCCCTTCCTCTTTCACGCAATCCATAACGAACACGCGGCTCATCACGCCGATTTGCGGCGCAGCCAGTCCGATGCCCGGTGCATCATACATGGTTTCAAGCATATCCTCAGCCAAACGCTCAATCGCGGGGGTCACCTCAGCCACGGGCGCCGCCGTCTTTTTCAAGCGCGGATCGGGATGGATTATTATGGGGCGTATTGTCATAGCGGTGTGATATTCAATGCCGACCCGCAGCGCAATTGCCGCATCAAAGATTCTTACCGCAATTTGCGTGCCGGGCCCTTCCCAGCGCTTGATCTTTGGCCTTTTCACAGTAATCTTACGCGAAAATATTGGGATTTTCCATGACCTTTGACACCCAGATTGACCGCCGCAACACCCACTCCTCCAAATGGGATATGATGGAGCCGCTCTATGGCGTGTCGCCCGACGATGGTTTGGCAATGTGGGTGGCAGATATGGATTTTCGTCCGCCACAAGCGGTGGCAGACAGTCTGGCTAGGCTTACAGAGCATGGGATCTACGGCTATTTTGGCGATGACAGCAAATATCTCGACGCGATTGCCTGGTGGATGAAACACCGTCACGGCTGGGAGGTGCCCCGCGGCGGTATTTTCACCACCCATGGGCTGGTGAATGGCACGGCGCTTTGTTTGGATACATTCACAGAGCCAGGCGACGGCGTGGTTCTATTCACCCCGGTCTATCATTCCTTCGCCAAAGTGATCCGCGCCAATGACCGCGAGGTGATCGAATTGCCACTGGTGCAAAACAATGGCCGCTATGAGATGGATTTCGACAGCTATGACGCCGCCCTGCCGCCCCATGCGAAAATGGTCATCCTTTGCTCGCCGCATAATCCTGGCGGGCGGGTATGGAGCCGCGCGGAACTGCAACAGGTGGCAGAATTTTGCATCAAACATGATCTGCTTTTGGTCAGTGATGAGATTCACCACGATCTGACCTTCGGCGCGAAACACACAGCCATGGCACTGATTGACGGAATTTCAGATCGCTTGATTATGATGACTGCGGCCAGCAAGACCTTCAATATTGCAGGGGGGCATTCGGGCAATGTGATCATTGAAGATCCAAATTTGCGCGCGCGTTTTGCCAAACGGATGCAGGCGCTCGGACTGTCCCCAAATTCCTTTGGCCTGCATATGATTACCGCGGCCTATTCGCCAGAAGGGGCGCAATGGGTGGATGAATTGCTGGTCTATCTCGATGGAAACCGCAAGATTTTCGACGCTGGGATCAACGCCATTCCCGGCCTAGCATCCATGCCTCTTGAGGCCACCTATCTGGCTTGGGTGGATGTCTCTGGAACGGGCATGTCTTTACAGGAGGCCATTGACCGGGTGCAAAAACGGGCCAAAATCGCCGTCAACCACGGGCCAACCTTCGGCACAGGTGGCGAAAGCTTCCTGCGCTTTAACATCGGCACGCAGCGCGCCAATGTCGAGCGGGCGGTTGCAGCCATGCAGGAGGCTTTTTCGGATCTCCAGTAGCCGCCGGCCCAGTTAACTGCGGCCAATCAAGGCCACAGGCTTATTGGCATCCCGCTCAAAGTCCAGCGGCGCGCTGTCAACGGCACGGGTGTTGCGCTTGAACTCATAGCGCATCTCCCCGCCCTCTTCCTCAGAGGCGACGATCAAACATTGATACAGATGGCGGCTGCCGTCGTAGAGGTCCACGAGACCGCGCAACTGCGGCGCATCTTGCAGATCCACTGAAAATCCGCTGTCCCAATATTTCAGAACCGTAAAAATCTCCGTGCCGGCCTGCACCCGCAATCGGCTCTTCTTCCGCAGCGCCTGCTTGCGAGCCGCTTCCAAACCCTCCGCCACTTCTTTCGGCAAAAATGTTGTCATTTTAACATCTCCTTAACCAATAGCCTGCGCGGGAAAACCGCGACGGTCAAGGCAGTCACTAAAATGTGAAGCGTTTTTTTAAGGCGCTCAAGCCGCCGGAGTTTTGCGATTGCGCAGCACATGTTCCATATCTGGATGATAGAGCGCAGAATCCACAAAATCTTGCTGCTCTTTCAGCGCAGGCCCCACCAAGATCAAGGCCGTTCGGGTGATTTTCGCATCCCGCACTTTCTTGCGAATATCGCTCAGAGTGCCGCGGATGATGATCTGATCGGGCCAACTGGCCCGGTAAGCGACCACGACCGGGCAATCGGCCCCGTAATGCGGGATTAAAACCCGTTCAATCTCACGCATATTGCGAATCGCGAGGTGAATGGCGAGCGTTGCGCCAGAGATGGCAAAATTCTCAAGGGTCTCCCCCGCAGGCATGGAGGTCGACTTCATCGACATGCGCGTCAAAACAATCGACTGGGCAATCTCAGGAATCGTCAACTCTTGCCCCAGGGCGGCCGCAACGGCGGTATAGGCGGGCACGCCGGGAATAATTTCATAGTCAATGCCATCGGCGCGCAGGCGGCGAATTTGCTCCGCAATCGCGCCATAGAGCGACGGATCCCCAGAATGCACCCGCGCCACATCCTGCCCTTTGGCATGGGCGGCCAGAATTTCCGCATGGGTCTCATCTAATGTCATGGGCGCCGTATCCAGAACGCGCGCATCTTTGGGCGCGCAGGCCACAACCTCCTCGGGCACCAAAGACCCGGCATAAAGGCATACGGGACATGCACCAATGATCCGCGCAGCTTTCAGGGTCAAAAGTTCAGGATCCCCGGGCCCCGCTCCGATGAAAAACACTGTCATCTGCCGTTTCCTTCTTTCATGGGGGCCAAATCCCCATCAATCTTGCGCGCATAGCCGCGCGGGGTAAACATACGAGGCCCTTCGCCCAACTGCGCCAGCCGCGAATTTGACGAGCCAATCAGCACCACTGTCAGCATATCCACCTCATCCACCTGCAAATCCTCTAGGCGGCGATAGCGAATATGTTCCTCAGGCCGCCCCAATGAGCTGGCCAGCATCACCGGCGTATCAGCCGGGCGATGTTGCAACAAAATATCGCGCGCCTCTGACAAAAGCGTGCGTCGGGTTTTGGAGACGGGATTATAGAAGGCGATGACAAAATCCCCCTCAGCCGCCGCTTGCAAGCGGCGCAGAATATCGGCGCGCGGTGTGAGCAGATCTGACAATGATATCGTACAAAAATCATGGCCCAATGGCGCCCCAGCGCGTGCCGCCGCCCCTTGCAGGGCAGAAACCCCCGGCGAGCAAACAACATCCACGCGGCGGGCCGCATCGCTCACGCCCATTTGATCGGCTGGACGGTCCAGCAATTCAAAAACCAAGGCGCCCATGGCATAAATGCCCGCATCCCCAGAACAGACCAAGGCGACGTTCTTGCCAAGCCCCGCCTGTTCCAGCGCATAGCGACAGCGTGCCTCTTCACCGCCCAAGGGGAAATCGGAGCGCTCTTTGCCTGCGGCCAGCGGGCCCAGCAGATCGATATAAAGCCCATAGCCGACCAGCTCCTGCGCATCGGCGATCAAGCGCGACACCTCCGGCGTGCGCCAAGCCGCCTGGCCTGGCCCAATCCCAACCACCGACAGACGACCACGGGCAGCGCCGCGTAAATCTGACAGGGGCCTATCCGCCAAACCAAGCGCCACCGTCGCATGCGCGGTCTTACGCTTTTGCATCCACAGCTTGCCCTCAGAGCCGAGCTGCGCCAAGGCCGCCCCTTCTGACACGCCATGACAGCCGACCTCGGCGAATACCACGTCAGAGGGCGTGGCCAAACGGGGGGTTTCCGCCTCCAGCGCCTCTGCGGAAAAAAGCCGCAAAGGCGCGTTCAACTGCCGGGCAAGCTCCAAGATCGCGGGCTCATCTGCTTTGAGCGAAATCGTGTTGATAGAGTGCACCGCCGCATCACAAACTCCCGCCTCATTGAGGGCCGTATGCACCAAATCGGCCAATTCCTGTGGCGGGCAATCGCGTGCGCAGCCCACCCCGATGGTCACGCGCTTGGGCGCAAATTGCAGGTGATGGGGGCCCAAATCGCTTTGCGGCGTCATATCACAGCTCAGCTTCACCGCATCACCCGCGGGCATATCGGCCAACCACGCCGCTTGAGCCGCCTCTGCACCCAAGAGCGCCGCACCGCCGCCGGATAACAGCGCTGCCATTGCGCCCTTGGCATCTTGCGGATTGGCCAAAGCCCAACCCTCGGGGGGCTCATCCAAAGACACACCCAGCGACACATCCCCCGCCGTTGTCACAGCAGCCGTGCTGTCCAGAGCCTCGGCAATCTTGCGCGCCAGACGGTTGGCCCCGCGATGCCCCCCCAAAAGCGGCACGACAACCGATCCATCATCGGCCACGGAAACCACCGGTGGCTCTTGAGTCTTATCGCTCAGCAGCGGGGCCACGGCGCGGATCAAAATCCCACTGGCACAAACTCCGACAATCGGAGTCCCTGCTGCGAAAAGATCACGCGCATGATCCAAAGCATTGTCAAAAAAAGCATCCGCCTGCCCCACGCGACCTCTACGGCCGTGCAGCGGCGCATCCAGCGCCTGCGCGATCGACTGAGCCACGGCAAGACCAGAGGCATTCAGCGCCAAAACAACAGGGGTTAGAGCCATGGATCGGCGCCTTTCGTTAAGATAATCATTGAAAAATAGGGGGCTTTTTCGGGAGCCTGAGCCAAAGGGCAGACCAATTCGTCCGGCAGGCTGGCCCGCTCGATATAGGCGGCTTTTTCGGTCAGGTTCAACTCCGCAATCACCGCGCGAATTTTAGGCAAATGCCGCCCCACCTTCATAATCACGACACTTTCTGCCCCCTCGATACGGGCGCGCAATTCTGCCGCTGGCAAGGGTCCGGGCAGAACTGTCAAACGCTCGTTGCGCGCCGCCAAAGGCATCCCCGCCCTTGCCGCGCAGGCCGTGATCGAGGTCACGCCGGGCACAACCTCCACCTGATAGTCGGCCGCAAGCCGCGCGTAGAGATACATAAAGCTTCCATAAAAGAACGGGTCTCCTTCGCAGAGGCAAATCACATCATCGCCCCGATCCAAAGCCGCCGCGATGCTCTTTGCGCCGATGTCATAGGCCGCCTGCGCCGGGGCGCGCTCAACCGTCATCGGCACATCCATCACAATTTCTTCCGCCTGAGGAGAAATGAGGTCTGCGGCAATGGCCCGCGCAAAACTCTTCCCACCGGCCAAACTCGGATAAGCGATCACCTTTGCGCCGGAGATGAGACGGCTTGATTTCACAGTGATCAATCCCGGGTCGCCAGGGCCAAGCCCGACGCCATACAAAATTCCACTCATCGCTTAATCAAGCTCCATTGGGTCACAGGCATGAAGGGGCGCCAACCACGATAGGGCCCGACCGGTTCGGCGCGATTCACCGAAAGGCGCACCAGCTCCCCGCCATGTTTGGCGTGGAGCGCCATCAAGACGGTTTCGCTCTCTAAGGTCACCGCATTGGCCACAAAACGCCCCAGGGGCTTGAGCGCTTGCCAGGCCGTTTCAAACACCGCGTCGCTCAAACCACCGCCGATGAAAATCGCATCCGGTGCTGCCAGCCCCTCAAGCGCATCCGGGGCCGTCCCCTCGATCACTTGCAGCTTGGGCGTGCCAAGAGCCAGCGCATTTTGGCCGGCCATCGCGCGGCGGTCCGCCCGCGGCTCAATGCCGATGGCCTGCGCGTAGCGGGCGGCGCGCATCCACTCCACGGCCACCGAACCGCAACCCGTGCCAATATCCCACAATAACGCACCGCGCATTGGCATCAGCTTGGCAATGGTGACCGCCCGCACCTCTCGTTTGGTCATGGTACCATCATGTTCAAAGAGCTCATCCGGCAGGCCCGGCACGCGCGGCAAAAGTGCCGCATCGGGCGCCGCCACACAGTCAACCGCAAGGGTGTTAAAAGGCGGCACCTCATGGGACCAACTCTCTGCCAGACCGTCAAAGCGTTGTTCTCTGTCGCCCCCCATGGCGGCCAGAACCGTCATCTTTGAGCTGCCAAAGCCGCGCTGCGTCAAAAATTGAGCGATTTGACCGGGGGTTTGTGCGCCCGTGGTCAAGATCAACAAACGTTGATCCGGTTGGATGAACGCAATCATCTGCTCAACCGGCCTGCCATGCACCGTTAGCGTTTCCACATCGGCCATTGACCAGCCCATCCGCGCAGAGGCCAGCTGAAAGGCACTGAGCTGCGGATGATAGGTGATTTCGCTCGGATCGATTTCACGGCCAATGCGCGCCCCAACGGAAAACCAAAGAGGATCACCCGTGGCCAAAACCACCACGCGCTTGCCGCGCAACCCCTGCAATGTTGAGATCAACGCATCAAATGGGCTGGGCCAGCTCAAGCGCTCCGCAGAGGTGATACCAGCCAACTGATGATGGCGATCCCCTCCGATAATGACCTCAGCCGATTGCACAACAGCGCGGGCCGCGGGCAGCAAACCCTCCAGCCCATCCTCACCGATACCTACAATGTGCAGCCAAGCGCTCATGCGACCAACTCCGGCAGGCCCGCAGACAATGCGTTGACCGCCGCAGAGGCAATCGCAGATCCACCCCGCCGGCCACGTAGAGCCACAAAGTCACAGCCGCGCGGGTTTGCCGCCAGTTCTGCTTTGGATTCCGCCGCACCCACAAAACCAACAGGAAACCCAAGAATTACAGCTGGTTTTGGCGCGCCGTGATCGAGAAGTTCAAGCAGATGAAACAGGGCTGTAGGCGCATTTCCAATCGCCACAACAGCGCCTTCGAGATGCGCAGCCCAAAGCTCAACCGCCGCAGCAGAGCGCGTGTTGCCGATCGTTTGGGCCAAAGCGGGCACGGAGGGATCGTTCAATGTGACAATCACAGGGTTTTCGGCCGGTAAATAGCGCCGGATTATCCCTGCCCCCACCATTTCACAATCACAAAGGATCGGTGCGCCCGCCGCCAAAGCCGCCGCACCTTTGCGGAAGGCCTGCTCAGAGAAGGCCAAACGATCTGCAACCTCAACCATGCCGCAGGCGTGAATGACCCGGGTCGCCAATTTGTCGAGTCCGTGAGGGAAGCGCGTCAAATCCGCCTCCCGCGCGACCGTGGCAAAGCTTTCAGCATATATGGCCTTTGGGTCTTTCTCATAAGGGCGCATGCGCGGGGCTTTCGATTGGTTCCAATGGGAGCGCCATTGAGTTCGTTTATGTCTTGGGTGACTTGCGCGCGCTTTCCGGCCCATGCGGATGATCCGCATGCGGATATTCCGCGTGTACATGGTCGTGGCTATGGGCATGTCCATGCGTGTGACCGTGACTGTGATCATGGCTGTGGTCATGATGATCGTGCCCTTTGGCCTGTTTTTCCAATCGGCACAGCCCGGTGCAAAAGCTGTCACAGAGGGTGCAATCCTCAACATTCGAGCCCGGCGCTGAGGCGCCCTGACCTTCCACATGGTGATGATGCGATTCTTGAACCGCACCCACCTCAGCTTCAAATCCCAAGACCTGCGTGCGATATTTGCACATGGCGCAATTGGGCGGTGGAATTTCTCCGACCTGCTCGGTGATCCTCTCTGCAAAGGTCGCCAGCACTTGCTCATGATCGTTCAAATACCCAGCTTTCACAAATTGGATATTAGCATTTGCCGCCGCAACCTGATCGGTAAAGCCATAAATTCGGTCAATCAAAATGCCCGAAAAGAGAAAATAAGGGAACACAACAATCCGCTTATACCCAAGTTTGCTTGCATGCTGCAGGCAGGGTTCAACAAGGGGGAAGGTCACGCCCGAATAGCCCACTTCACACCAGCCAAAGCCAAGCCCTTCGTGCAACATACGCGCAATTTTCGCCACATTGCCATTGGCATCGGGATCCGATGCCCCGCGCCCAATCACGACAAGGCAAGTCTCATGCATCGGGACCTCGCCATGGGCCGCATTGGCCGCCGCAATCGCCTCTTGCACACGGCCGCCAGCCGCGGCGATCATCTTGGGATCCACGCCCAACTCCCGGCCATAGCTGACCTCAATCCCATGTTTGGCCGCATAGGTGTTCAGCACGGTCGGGATGTCATTTTTGGAGTGCATGGCAGCAAAGAGCATACCGGGCACGGCCAGAATCTTGTCACATCCCTGCGCGCGCAGCCGATCCAACCCGTCGCGGATGACAGGGTTGGCAAATTCCAAATAGCCATATTCAACGGCCCATTCAGGCGGCAGATAGGCGGGCAGTTTTTCCGCCAGCACGCTAAATTGATCAACGGCCGCTTGGCTGCGCGAGCCGTGGCCACAAATCATGACACCGATTTTACTCATTTCACGCCTCCTGTGGTTCGGGCTCTTCGCCCTCACTGTCCTGCGCTTCGGACCCTTTCAGGGCGGCAACAGCCCCAGCCGCAAGCGCTGCTGCAAGGGCGGCGGCAATGACCCAATGGTCATGGCCTCCTGCCATGGCCTCCACATGCCCGAAATGCGCCCAAGCCGGCGCGGGCAGAAGACAGGCTAAAAATAACAGACACCGGGTCATATTTTGGTCCTTTAATCTTATAGGTCAAAGGCCCCGCCGCACATCCGTTATGCGGTCTCATCCGACGATCACGGTCTGCATCCCCAGTTTGGGTCAACGCAGCGCCATGCTCCTCTCCGGTCCTTCGACGTCGTCTGACCCTCTGCTAAGCCATTGCAGCGCCGGGGGCAAATGGATTCCCGACCGCCCGGCACCCGCAAGCGACGTTTTGCGGGTCCATGGCCCCCAAGCCACGTGCCGATGCAACCGATACTTAGAAACACTCCGACTGATGGCCGCGTCTCAGCCGGCAAGACCCATTCGCAGTGATTTAACTTGACGGATGTTGCCCAAAAACGATAGTGAAAAGCGAATTTTTATTTTATTACTAAAAATCAGATAAGTGATTAACTATGAGCAGCACTCTGTCGCGTAAAGAACGCAAGATCAAATTTAAGAGTTTGGCGTTCGCCGCATTGCAAAAATCAACCGGCAACGAAACCATTTGCGTGCAGGTTGGAGCCCATGACGGGAAACGCTGGGATCCTGTTTTTGGTCACATTACGCAAAACGGTTGGAATGCGCTGGTGATCGAGCCTCATCCGATTTTTTTCGAAAGATTGAGCGAGAATTACGCAGACCATCCAAATGTAATTCCGGTCAATCTGGCCGTTTCGGACGTTGAAAACGATTTCATGCTCTTTCACGTCGCACAAGATGCGGCAGGCAAATACCCCAAATGGCTCCAAGGATGTGCCTCTGTTCATGTGAGCCGCATGAATGACTCTATTGAAACCGCTTGCCGATTGTCGGGGGCACGGCGTGAAGTTGGCGATTTGGTTGCCACAACGATCCATGCAAAAAGGCTCGATCGCATTCTGTCAGAGAATAATTACAATCGCATCGATATCCTCGTCATCGATGTTGAGGGACATGAACTCGCTGTATTAAACTCGCTGTCCGACCCTGAAACTTTTCCCAAATTGGCCATAATTGAATGCAATGGGCGCGACCTTGCGCGGCAGGCTGAATATGTCGACGCAGTATCGTCGATGGGCCTGCGCATATGGCGGGTGGGAGACGATCTTTGGTGCCTCTCTGACGCGCTCATCAAGGATCAAGACCAACAACTTTCCGACTTGACAAAAGAAATTCACCCGGAGCCACGCAATATCCAAAGTCAGACCGCAGACTCTGATTCAAAAAATCAACCGATTAAAGTCGGATTAACCCCCATTCCCAAAAAGCTTGGGCATATTTGGATTGGGGATAGGCAGCCGCCACTTGAATGGATGGAAACTTGGAAGCAAAAACATCCAGACTGGGACTATCAGCTGTTTGACAACAGTTATCTCTCAAGCCGGCGCTGGCGTTGCGAAGCTCAAATTGCCGAATACATGAAACGTAGACAGTATGCAGGTGTATCAGACCTAATGCGTTATGAAATATTGTTGGAGCAAGGCGGCTTTTTGCCCGAAGCGGATTCAATATGCCTTAGAAACGTGGATGAATTGTTTGTGCTGCCCTCGCTTTACACTGCCTACGAGCATGAAACTAAAACAAGGCGCTTCGTGAGCCCTTTCTATGCATCCTCCCCGGGGCATAGTTTTTTGGCACAAATCCTCGACGAAATATCTCAATTGCAACCTAAAAGCTTGTTGACACCGTTCAAGAGTGTGGGGAGCCGGGCTCTCAGGGATTTCATAAAAAAACGGAACCCCGACATCTCTATTTTTCCGTCCTATTTTTTCAATCCTAGACATCACAGAGGGGAAACATACAATGGCGACGGCCCCGTATACGCAGAGCAACTTTGGGGCACGACCAAGGGCCTTTATAAGAACTTGCCCGATGATCAAAGAGCCGCAGCTCTAGCGACAACAGAGAACCTAACGGAAATTTGGCAGGGTTTGCCGGTCAATTCCTAAGCATCCGCCATGGAATGCTCCTCTATCAAACTGTCAACCGCGGTTTTGCCATTTCCAGCGCCGCGGCTCTGAGGTAGACACGCAGGACGCAGCGCAGGTGGGGAGCGGGTGATGGGACAACTGGTGGACGGTGTTTGGCATGATATTTGGTATGACACCACAAAATCGGGAGGCGCCTTTGAGCGCTCAACTGCAAAATTCCGCAACTGGATCACATCCGATGGCAGCACCGAATTTCAGGCCGAAAGCGGACGATATCATCTCTATGTGTCCTTGGCCTGCCCCTGGGCGCATCGCACATTAATTTTTAGACAGATTAAAGACTTAACCGCACATATCAGCGTTGATGTTGTGCATCCTGATATGTTGTCTGACGGCTGGACCTTTGCGAGCGACTGGCCGGGCGCAACAGGCGACCGACTGTTTGGCCTGCCATTTGCCCGTGATATTTATCTGCGAGCAGATCCAAAAATCAGTGGTCGCGTCACGGTTCCGATTCTTTGGGACAAGCACCAGCAGACCATTGTCTCCAATGAGAGCTCCGAGATCATCCGCATGTTCAACTCCGCCTTTGATCGGCTGACAGGCAATACTATGGATTTTTGCCCCCAAGAGCTGCACGAGGCGATGGAGCCAATCAACCAACGCATTTATGACACGCTCAACAATGGCGTTTACCGCTGCGGATTTGCCACCACCCAAACGGCCTATGATGCCGCGGTCGGCCCCTTGTTTGACACATTGGATTGGCTAGAGGACCGCTTGTCGCGCAAGCGCTATATCATGGGCGACAGGCTCACCGAGGTCGATTGGCGCTTGTTTCCAACCCTCCTGCGTTTTGACAACGTTTATCACCTGCATTTCAAATGCAACCGCAAGCGCATCATAGATTATCCTAATCTTTGGGCCTATACCCGCGAGCTCTACCAATATGAGGGCATCGCCGAGACGGTGAATATGGATCATGTCATCCGCCACTACCACTATAGCCATGATACGATTAACCCCAATCGCATCATCCCAATCAATCCAGACATCGACTGGAACGCCCCCCATGGGCGCGGCGATTAACCAGCAACCAGGCCCTTGCGTTTTTGGTGCAGCCAACGCAACTATTCGCCAAGATCTGTCAATCGCAGGAGAACCCAATGACGTCATGGATTACCATTTGCGACACCTGCAAACGCGAGGGCTGGACACCACAGACCCAGCCCCTCACCGATGGCGAAATATTCGCAGGCTTAATCGAAGACAGAGCCGCAAGCGCAGGGGTAAAAACCAGGCGTGTCTCCTGCATGATGGGCTGCGTGCGGGCCTGCAATGTGGCGGTGCAAGCTCCTGAAAAGCTGTCTTATGTCTTGGGAACATTTGAGCCAAGCCCCGAAAATGCCCAAGCCATTGTAGATTATGCGGCACTGCATCAAGCCTCAGAAACCGGCCAAGTGCCCTACCGCGATTGGCCACAAGCGGTGAAAGGCCATTTCACCACGCGCATGACCCCTTTGCCGGACACGGACTAATGGCAGGCAATGGGCGAGATCACGGGGGCGGTCTTGACGCGGCAGCAGCAGAATTTGGCGGCGCGCGCGGTGACTGGCTTGATCTATCCACCGGGATCAATCCGGAAAGCTACCCAATAACGAGCCTCGATTTGACGCCAAATGATTGGACGGCGCTGCCTGATAGCGGCGCAGATGCGGCGCTATGTGCCGCCGCCCGGCGATTTTGGCGGGTGCCAGCGCAGGCGGATGTTCTGGCTGTGCCGGGATGCTCTGCTGCCATCGCTCAAATTCCTGCACTTCAAGCTGCAGGCCAAGCCGAGATCGCCCTGCGCAGCTACAACGAACACGCCGCCGCCTTTCGATTTCATGGCTGGGACGTAGACGAACACCCCTCCTCTCCTGTGGCCCGTGTTGTGGTCCATCCCAACAACCCCACAGGCATATTCCAAACTCAGATCACACCCGCGCCGCTGACGGTGATTGACGAGAGCTTTTGCGATATCGATCCGGCGCAAAGCCACATCGCGCAAGCCAAACAGCCTGGCCATATAATATTGAAAAGTTTTGGAAAATTTTGGGGATTGGCTGGATTGCGTTTGGGGTTTGCAATTGGAGATCCAGAGTTGATCGACACTCTGCGACAAAGGCTTGGCCCTTGGCCCGTCTCTGGGATCGCGTTGAAAATTGGTGCCGCGGCCCTGGGTGACACCACTTGGGCCGAGCAAACCCGGGCCCGGCTGGCCGCGGATGCAGAACGTCTTGACCGGCTCATGCGGCGCCAAAACGCCCGTCCTATGGGCGCCTGCGCGCTGTTTCGTACCTATGAGGTCGCGGATGCCAGGCAACTGCAACACCACTTAGCCCAACACAAGATTTGGACGCGGGTTTTCCCCTATAGCCCAACATGGATCCGACTTGGCCTGCCGCCGCAGGCGCAGTGGGCGCGGTTGGAGGCCGCCCTGTGACCCTGTTTTTGGCCCTTGTTCTGGATGCGCTGCTCGGCGAGCCAAAGTGGCTCTGGTCACGCATGCCGCATCCAGCCGTGCTCATGGGCAATCTCATCGCCCGCGCCACCAGCATGTTCAATCATGCACCCCATCAAAAACCCAAAGGTGTGATTTTATGCATCGGATTGGCTGGGCTAGGCGGGCTCGCCGGGCTTGTTTTGGCGCAACTTGGGCCTCTGGCTGAAATTTTGGTCACTGCAATCCTCGTGGCACAGAGATCCTTAATGCAGCATGTGCAAGACGTGGCCCAATCCCTGCGGCTGTCACTTGCCGCCGGGCGCAGGAGCGTGGCCATGATTGTTGGACGTGACACAGCCCAGATGGATGCCCCGCAGGTGGCCCGCGGGGCCATTGAAAGCGCGGCAGAAAATTTTTCCGATGGGATTGCAGCACCCGTTTTTTGGTTCGCACTGGCAGGTTTGCCCGGGGTGATTATCTATAAAATGATCAACACCGCGGACAGTATGATTGGGTATAAGAACGAGACATATCGGGACTTCGGATGGGCCTGCGCCCGGCTGGATGATCTGCTGAATTGGGCGCCCGCCCGGCTGTCCGCCTTTGGAATTTGGCTGATCACCGGCTGTCGCACCTCCTGGGGCACTATCATCTCTGAGGCGAAATTGCACCGCTCCCCAAATGCCGGCTGGCCCGAGGCTGCGATGGCCTATGCGCTTGATATCAGCCTCTCAGGCCCCCGCAGCTATGAGGGGAAATTCGAGAAATTTCCTTGGGTCAACGCCGCTGGCCGCAAAAACATTGGTCCGGTTGCGATTGAAAAATCTATTCAAACTCTCTGGCTGACCTGGGGCGCGATGACGCTTTTGGTGGCGGGCATGACCCTTGCATTTTTGTTGTAAAAAGGCCTAATTACAAAGGGTTTTTGTTGGAGAATTGATATGCACCGCCTCTTCTTGTCCTGTGCCTTAATGTGTTACGCTGGCCTGGCCTCTGCCACTTGCGGCACAGATTGGGCATCGTTTATCAAAGACGTAAAACAAGAGGCTCTGGCACAGGGCTACCCGCGCCCATTGGTGACGCGCTTTTTTGATGGCGCGGCGCAAGATCCCAAGGTCATCAAAGCAGACCGCCGACAAGGGGTGTTTCAAAAAGACTTCATCAGCTTCTCTCAAGCCTTGATCTCGGAACATCGCTTGGTGCATGCACAGAAAAACGCGGGCAAATACGCCACGACCTTTGACAGGGTGTCCCGTGATTACGGGATCCCACCTGGGGTCTTACTGGCCTTTTGGGCATTTGAAACGGATTTTGGGGTCAATCAAGGCAATTTTAACACGCTCAATGCGCTGCTGACCCTGTCGCATGATTGCCGGCGCCCTGAGCTGTTTCGTCCACAGGTTTTTGCAGCGCTTGAGCTTTACAAACGCGGTGATTTTGATCCGCGAGAGACGCAAGGCGCTTGGGCCGGCGAGATTGGTATGATCCAAATGCTGCCCGAAGATATTTTGGACAGCGGCACGGACGGGGATGGTGATGGCCGCGTTGATCTGCAAAACTCTGCCGAAGATGCACTTATGAGCGGCGGCCATATGCTGCGCCGATTGGGCTGGCAGGCCGGTGCCCCGTGGTTGCAGGAAATTGATCTGCCCGAGACTCTTGATCTCACCCTCACTGGCCTCGACAAAAGCCAGACCGTCGCGCGCTGGCAGGCGCTTGGGGTGACCGGGCGACATGGCCCCCTCGAGCCCAGCGCGGGCCAAGCCTCTGTTTTATTGCCCGTTGGCCATAAAGGTCCAGCCTTTCTGACCTATCCCAATTTCAACGTCTATTTTGAATGGAACCAGAGCCTGGTTTATGTCACCACAGCCGCCTATTTTGCCACGCTGCTATCGGGCGAACCGCAGTTTTATCCTGGAACGCCGGACACGGGCTTGACCGGGCAAGAAATGCAGGCCCTGCAACAAAAACTCATGGCCCGAGGCCATGATGTCGGCAAAATCGATGGTATTTTAGGCTCCAAAACCCGCGCGGCTGTGCAAGCAGAACAGGACAGGCTCAATCTACCCGCCGATGCTTGGCCAACCCCGCAATTGCTCAATCGGCTTTAAAAGACCTCTGCATCACGCCATTTCAACACGACATGAGGGCAGCGCCGGACTGGGCAGGCAGGCGCTGCCCGGTGTTGCCACCGGGCACAATTTTTTGGCTTGGCGCTGGGTTATGCAGAGGTCTTTTTAACGGCTTCATGCGACACACCGAGGCGCTAGGCCACCAGTTGCTCGGCTTTCTTCAGGTCAACCGAAACCAACTGGCTGACCCCTTGCTCCGCCATCGTCACACCAAACAAACGGTCCATACGCGCCATGGTCACCGCATGGTGGGTGATGATCAAAAACCGCGTGTCCGTCCTGCGGGTCATCTCATCGAGCAGGTCGCAGAACCTTGTGACATTTGCATCATCTAATGGCGCATCCACCTCATCAAGCACACAAATCGGCGCGGGATTGGCCAAGAAGACTGCAAAAATAAGCGCCATCGCCGTCAAAGTCTGCTCACCGCCCGACAACAGCGAGAGGGTCGAGAGCTTCTTACCCGGTGGTTGACACAAAATTTCCAGCCCAGCATCCAACGGATCATCGCTCTCCACCAAAACCAAATTCGCCTCGCCGCCGCCAAATAAATGCGAAAACAGAGTGCCGAAGTTGCGATTCACCTCATCAAAAGCGGCCAATAAGCGTTCCCGGCCCTCTTTGTTGAGACTGGCAATCCCACCCCGCAGCGTTTTGATTGCCTCTTCCAAATCTGTTTTCTCTTTGGTGAGCATATCAAATTCCTCGCGCACCTCTTGAGAATCCTCTTCCGCCCGCAGGTTGACCGCGCCCAGCGCCTCTCGTTGCCGGCGCAAACGCGCCACCTCTGCCTCCACCTGTTCAGAGGGCGGCATTTTCAGCGGGTCGACCTCCAATTGTTCCAGCAGGTTTTGCGGCTCTGTTTGCAGCTCCTCACGGATGCGCTCCGCCGCCAAACCCACCGCCTCCAAAGCAGCTTCAGAGCGCGCCTCAGCGCCAGCCCTTTTTTCGCGGCTTTCCGTGGCCACGCGCCCAGCATCACGCTCGGCCTCAGACGCTTGGCGCATGTCCATCTCGGCCCGCGCCAAGGTATCAGCGGCCAATTTCCGGCGCGTTTCCGCTTCCTCTAACGCGGAGATGAGCTCTGCCCGCTGGCTTCTTATGTTATCGGGCTCTGCAAGTGCTGTTGCCAAGTCTGCTTCAGCCTTGCTGTGGCGCTGTTCCAGCTCGACGGCGCGCGTTTTGGCATTTCCCAAACGCTCTTGCCAGCTGCTAATATCTTTGTTCACTGCCGCAATCCGCTTGACCCGTGCTTCGCCATCACTGCGCAGCTCATCATGTGCCGCACGGCGGCTCATCATAGTGACCCTGCTGGCTTCAACGGTCAGCCGAATGTCCTCCACCCGTGCCCGCGCAGCGCCAAGATCTTCCAAGCCTTCGCGGTGGGTTTGTGCGTCACGCAGCTGCACGCGCGCTTCACTCGCCTCTTCCCCATAGCGTGTGACAGCGAGCGCCAGGGCCTCAACGCGCCCGCCGGCAAGATTGCGCTCCGCCTCAGCCCGAGACAAAGCACGCCCCGCATCGGCCATCATCCGATCTGCGGCCTGGCGCGCCTCGCGGGTCTCTTGATCGGTTTTTGTCAGGGTTTGCAATTGACCAACCAGCGCTTGATGCGCAGTTTCCGCTTGGCTTGCCACCGCCTGCGCCTCTTTTAACTGTGATTGCAAAGCCTGAAGGCGATTGCGTTGCTCGAGCGCCAAGGCCGCCGCAGAGGGGGCGTCCTTGGCTTGGGCGCGAAACCCATCCCAACGCCAAAGATCGCCATCTCGGCTGACCAGTCTTTGCCCTGGTAAAAGAGACCCATGCAGCCGCGCACCTTCCTCGGCTGTCACAAGACCAACTTGTGCAATCCTGCGGTTCAACACGCCGGGAACAGTGACGTATTGCCCAAAACTTTCAACGCCCTCCGGCAGGCGGGGCGCGGTGTCATAGTCCTGCAGCTGAGCCCAGCCTGAGCGCCCGTCCGCGGTCACGGCCGGGGCTTTGAGATCATCGGCCAAGGCAGCGCCCAAAGCCTTTTCATATCCGCTTTCAACATGCACTTGGTCAAGCAATTGGTCGCCTTGACCGCGGTTGCGTTCCACCAATTTCGCCAGTGCGGAGACTTCTGCCTGCAACGCATTGACGACCCCATTTGCCTCGGACCTGGCAGTCCGTGCACTGTTTTCTTGGGTCAGGCACTCCGCCCGTCGCGCCTCCGCCTCAGCCAAAGCCGTTTCGGCCTGGGCGACGGCCTCAACAGCGGCCGCCTCATCAAGATGGGCTTGCGCGTAGGCCGCTGCGGCGTCACTGGCCTGTGTGCTGGCCTCAGCCACCGCCGACTTGGCATTGATCTCTTCGGCCTCAGCCTTGGACAGGCGTTTTTGGGCATCCTCAACGAAGCGATCCGCCGATTGATGGCTGGCGGCGAGACGGGCTACATCTTCGGTAATCTCCGCCAATTGCGATTCACGATCGTGCAAAACAGCCGCCGCCTGTGAGGCCTCCGCGGCCGCTTTTTGCACTTTTTCGCTCTGCCCGGCCCCGGCCTCTTCAAGCTCTGCCAGTTCTTCGCGCAGCCGCGCGATTGTATCGCCGGCATCGGCATTCAGGTTTTGCTCCCGCGCCATATCAGCCGCCAGCTGGGCGATGCGTTGCTCCAAAGTGTGAATGGTTTGCTCAGCCCGCTTCGCTTGATCGCTGAGCGTGTCTTTTTGCACATTCAGCCGCTGCAACACGGCATTGGCGATGGCCTCCTCCTCGCGCAGGGGCGGCAAGGCCGCCTCGCAAATCTCGCGGGCCTTCACAGATTTCTGAACTGCGGTTTCAGCCTGTGCCGCTGTGAGCGTACCGGCGCGCAGAGCCTCTTCTGCGGCCGCGCGGGCCTCTTCTGCCTCTTGCCAACGGCGATACAGTAAGAGCCCTTCAGCCAAACGCAGACTGGCCCCCAACTCTCGATAGCGGGCGGCTTGTTTCGCCTGCCGCGCCAATTGGGATAATTGATTGGCCAATTGTTCGATCACGTCATCCACGCGTGACAGGTTCGTTTCAGCGCCGCGTAATTTCAGCTCCGCCTCATGCCGCCGCGCATAGAGACCCGAAATTCCGGCCGCCTCTTCCAAAATCCGACGCCGGGCCTTGGGTTTGGCATTGATCAATTCACTGATCTGCCCCTGCCGAACAAGAGCAGGAGAATGCGCACCCGTGCTGGCATCGGCAAAAAGCATCTGAACATCCCGCGCCCGCACGTCTTTGCTATTGGCCTTATAGGCAGAGCCAATATCGCGAGTGATGCGGCGGACCACATCCAAAAGATCACTTTCATTAAAGCTCGCCGGAGCCAGCCGTTTGCTGTTGTCGATTTGCAAACTGACTTCTGCAAAATTACGGGCCGGACGTGTGGCGGTTCCTGCGAAGATGACATCCTCCATCCCGCCACCCCGCATGGCCGTCGGGCGGTTCTCGCCCATGACCCAGCGCAGCGCCTCTAGCAAATTCGATTTGCCGCAGCCATTGGGGCCGACCACTCCGGTCAAGCCATCTGCAATAATTAAATCTGTGGGGTCCACAAAGCTTTTGAACCCGTTCAATCGTAATTTCGAAAACCGCACCGAAACATGCCCTCGTGATTCTTCTGGCTTGAGTGTGCCGAAGCGATAGGGGCGGAGTCAACGCCGCCGACCCTTATCCTGTGGGTTCGAAGGAGTTATCCACAACATATTGACGCTTCACGGCGCAAATGCAGGTCACACGGTCGCTCGGGAGCGATTGTGATTTCACGGGTGTTTGGCGCTTTTACTCGCCAGCTTCACTGTCTTTATTGGCAGCGCGATAGCCGTTGAGCCAATCGAACATCGCGGAAATGTCAAATTGGTCCACTAACTTTTGAAGATCCACCTTCTCAGGCTCTGCGGCCGGCTCAGGTACAGACGCCGGCTCAGGCTGGGATTGCAAGCAGCCGGTCAAAGCGGTTGCCAAAACGACAAAAATCATCACTTTTTTCATCTCAAACTCTAAAACTATTTACGCACTGCGCCCTGTATCGCCGGCCTTCCTGCCCCAAGTCAAGCGCCACCGCGCCCGGTACATCCTTTGGCTGCGTGGGTATAGCTTTGCTCCTCACTCATGCTCAACCAAACATTCCACAGCGACGCAGCTTGCGTTACCGCAGCAATTGGGTCAGCCTTTTGGTCAAGGCGATAAGACAGATGTCTGCGCGCAAGAACAGGAGAGAGCTGTGTTCGATTTGGAATTAAGCGGGAAAGTGGCCCTCGTAACCGGCGGCAGTGATGGCTTGGGCCGCGCTGCGGCGCACCGGCTGGCGGCGGAAGGGGCTTTGGTTGTCATTTGCGGCCGGCGGGCCGCACATGCGCAACAGGCCGCACAGGATATGACAGCCGCGGTGCAAGCCTCGGGCAACAACGGTGGCCGGGTTGTGGGCCTTCGTGCCGATGTCACAAATGCAGAGGATTGTGACGCGTTGATCGCCGAAATTGAGCACCGTCACGGCGGCATTGATATTTTAATCAACAACGCCGGCGCATCCGCCGCTATGGGTTTGGCTTTGGTGGAGGATGACCTGTGGCTGTCAGATTTCAATCTCAAGGTCATGGCGGCCGTGCGCTTATCGCGGCTTGCTATTCCGATAATGAAAGCGCGCGGTGGCGGGGCCATTGTCAATGCCAGCATAGGCGGCGGCAAAGCGCCAAATGCAGGCGCGCTGCCCACAAGCGTCATGCGCGCGGCTGGGTTGAATTTAACGAAATCTTTGGCGCAGGAATTTGCTGCCAGCAATATCCGCGTCAATGCCATTTGCATTGGCTACTTGAAATCAATGCAATGGATCCGCCGAGCTGAAAATGGCGATCCCAGTTCAATTTACGAAAATTTCTCCCAAAAAATACCAATGGGCCGGATGGGTGAGGCTGAAGAATATGCCGACCTCGTGGCCTTTTTGAGTTCGCAAAGGGCCTCTTACATCACCGGCACGGCCGTTAATCTTGATGGCGGGCTCTGCCCGGTCGTATAGGCGCCAATGCGCAGGGGCTGAGGCGCCTGCCACTCATGTAAAGTGAAGAACATTTATGGACTACAGCTTTGGTTTTTGGTTTTTCGCAACCCTGGCAGCCATTGCTGTTGGGCTTGGCAAGGGAGGGCTTCCAGTGGTCGCAGCCTTGGCCGTGCCGAGCCTGTCGCTTTACATGTCTCCCATTGCCGCCGCAGGCTTGCTTTTGCCGGTGTATATTGTCTCCGATGCCTTTGCGCTTATCGCCTATCGCCGAGACTTTAACCGCCAGGTGTTAAAGATTGCGGCAATAGGAATGACTCTGGGGGTGGCGATTGGCAGTGTTACGGCACATTTGATCATAGAATGGCTGATTACAGTGTTGATTGGCCTGATGGGCGGGCTTTTTGCCCTGCGGATGCTCACCCAACGAGGCGATCCCGCAAAGAAGCCAATCCATACAGGCCGCGGGTTATTCTGGACAACCATCGCCGGCTTCACCAGCTTCATCAGTCACAACGGCGGCCCACCTTGGCAAATTTTCACCCTGCCATTGAAGTTGCAAAAGTCAGTTTTCGTTGGCACTTCGGTCATTGCTTTTTCCTATTGTAATGCCATCAAGCTGATCCCCTATATTTGGCTTGGGCAAGTCAATATGCAAAGCTCCTTTGTCTCGCTCTTTTTGATGCTGCCTGCCGCGCTTGCCGTCTATCTTGGGGTTTTCTGGGTTAAAAAAATTCCCGAAGCGCTGTTTTTCAAATTCGTCACCTGGGCCTTGATGATCATATCGATCAAACTGATCTGGGACGGCCTCATGGACAGCCCTCTGGCACGGGGGGCCCTCTTTTAAAGACCCGCCATTTTGTCCGACCGGCACGGTACAAAAGTCTCCTAAAACCTTCGCCTGGCCCTCTTGCCTCCCTCCCCGCCCCCTGCTATCAGCGCTCATCGTCATTCACCCCAGATTCGTCTGGGGTGGTGTCGTTTGGGGGAACCCAAATTCATCGGGCACCTACGGGGGCCTAAACACCAGCGGCCCATAAGGGCTGCACGAAGCAAACGGAAGACAGAAAGCATGGCACTCAAGTCGTATAAACCGACGACGCCGGGCCAGCGTGGGCTGGTACTGATCGACCGTTCGGAGCTTTGGAAAGGACGTCCTGTCAAGACTCTCACAGAGGGTTTGACAAAATCGGGCGGCCGGAACAATACCGGGCGGATCACATCACGTCGTCGTGGCGGTGGGGCAAAACGCCTTTACCGTATTGTGGACTTCAAACGGAACAAGTTTGACGTTTCAGCAACTGTGGAACGGATCGAATATGACCCGAACCGGACAGCATTTATCGCTCTCATCAAATATGATGATGGCGAGCAGGCCTATATCCTAGCCCCGCAGCGTATGGCTGTTGGTGACAAGGTGATCGCCGCTGCAAAAGCCGATATCAAACCCGGCAACGCAATGCCATTCTCAGGCATGCCAATTGGCACAATCATCCACAACATCGAATTGAAAGCTGGCAAAGGCGGGCAGATCGCACGCGCCGCTGGCACATATGCTCAATTTGTTGGCCGTGATGGTGGCTACGCTCAGATCCGCCTCTCTTCAGGTGAGCTGCGTTTGGTTCGTCAAGAATGCATGGCCACTGTTGGTGCTGTGTCTAACCCAGACAACTCTAACCAAAACTTCGGTAAAGCGGGCCGGATGCGTCACAAAGGTGTGCGCCCCTCCGTTCGTGGTGTGGTTATGAACCCGATCGATCACCCGCACGGCGGTGGTGAAGGTCGGACATCTGGCGGTCGTCACCCGGTTTCCCCGTGGGGCAAGCCGACCAAAGGTGCACGCACGCGCAATAAAAACAAAGCGTCACAAAAGCTCATTATCCGCTCGCGTCACGCCAAGAAGAAGGGGCGTTAATCGATGTCTCGTTCCGTATGGAAAGGTCCCTTTGTGGATGCTTACGTGCTTAAGAAAGCCGAAGCTGCCAGCGAAAGTGATCGCAACAACGTTATCAAGATTTGGTCGCGTCGTTCAACAATTCTGCCCCAATTCGTGGGCTTGACCTTTGGTGTCTACAATGGCCGGAAGCATATTCCTGTCAATGTGACTGAAGAAATGATTGGCCAAAAGTTTGGTGAGTTTTCGCCAACCCGTACCTACTACGGACACACGGCTGATAAAAAAGCGAAGCGGAAATAAGCTATGAGCAAGGATAAAAATCCCCGCCGCGTGGCTGACAATGAAGCAATGGCGAAAACGCGCATGCTTCGGACATCCCCGCAAAAGCTGAACTTGGTTGCTGCGATGATCCGCGGTAAAAAAGTCAACAATGCTTTGACAGATCTGACCTTCTCCAAGAAGCGTATTGCTGATGACGTGAAGAAATGTCTGCAGTCTGCAATTGCAAATGCTGAAAACAACCACAATTTGGATGTTGACGAGCTGGTTGTGGCAGAAGCCTATGTCGGCAAGAACTTGACCATGAAACGCGGTCGTCCTCGGGCGCGCGGTCGTTTTGGCAAGATCGTTAAGCCATTTTCCGAACTGACTATTTTGGTTCGCCAGGTTGAGGAGCAAGCGTAATGGGACATAAAGTCAATCCAATCGGTATGCGTCTTCAGATCAACCGTACTTGGGATAGCCGTTGGTATGCAGATACCAAAGACTATGGCAACCTGCTGTTGGAAGACCTGAAAATTCGGGAATTCATTGGTGAAGAATGTAAGCAAGCTGGTATCAGCCGTGTGATCATTGAGCGTCCGCACAAAAAGTGTCGCGTCACAATCCACACAGCCCGTCCAGGTGTGATCATCGGCAAAAAAGGTGCGGACATCGAAGGTCTGCGCTCCAAAGTTGCCGCGATGACAGACAGCGAATTGCACCTCAACATTGTTGAAGTTCGCAAGCCTGAGCTTGACGCAGCCTTGGTTGCCGAGAGCATTGCGCAGCAATTGGAACGCCGGGTGTCTTTCCGCCGTGCCATGAAACGTGCGGTGCAAAGCGCCATGCGTATGGGCGCCTTGGGCATTCGTGTGAACGTTGCCGGTCGTTTGGGCGGCGCTGAAATCGCGCGTACTGAATGGTACCGTGAAGGTCGCGTTCCGCTGCACACACTGCGTGCTGACATTGATTACGCACATGCTGAGGGTCTTACCGCCTATGGTATCATCGGGATCAAAGTTTGGATCTTCAAAGGTGAGATCATGGAACATGATCCAGCCGCGCGTGATCGTAAATCGCAAGAATTGCAAGATGGCCCAGCACCCCGCGGTGCAGGTGGCAATCGCCGCAACGACCGCTAAGGAGAAGAACAATGCTTCAACCAAAGCGCACTAAGTTCCGCAAGATGCACAAAGGCCGGATCCACGGCGAAGCCAAGGGTGGCAGCACCCTGAACTTCGGCTCGTTCGGCCTAAAAGCGACGCAACCTGAGCGCATTACTGCGCGTCAGATCGAAGCGGCGCGTCGTGCCATGACACGTCATATGAAACGTCAAGGCCGTGTGTGGATCCGGATTTTCCCAGATCTGCCCGTAACCTCAAAGCCAACCGAAGTTCGGATGGGTAAAGGTAAAGGCTCCGTTGATTTTTGGTCCGCCAAAGTCAAGCCTGGCCGGGTTATGTTTGAAATCGATGGCGTCTCAGATGTCGTCGCGCGTGAGGCTCTGCGCCTTGCTGCGATGAAATTGCCAATCAAAACCCGCGTTGTGCAGCGCGAGGACTGGTAAAACGAAAGCCGGTTACCATGCCGCAAAAAACAAGCCCCCATCGACACATCGGTGGGGGCTTTTTCTTGGATCATTGCCCATGATAGGCGCGCGGGTCAGGCCTTGGCCGGCTAAACCGCGCAGCTCATATCCGCACCGCAGCACATCGGCGACTTGATTTTACCTTCACATTTTGGACATTTGGAGATCTGCACAACAGTGCCATCTCCCAGGGTCAAATTGTCATTGACCAGCGCTTCCTTACAATCGGTGCAACTGGCATCGACCCCCATATTGCACACACCACAACGATACGTCGCCATTTTAGATCTCCTCATCCGCGTTTAACTCATTCAACGCTAGTCTGGCGCAGACGTATCTGTCCAGCCTGTTTCGTCCAAATCGCATCCAGAGAAGCAAATGAGCTCACAGGGGCATAAATGACACGGGTTGACGTGCCTAAATTCCCGGAATGAAGGGAACATCGCAGGCGGACAGAACGACCATAGTGGCAATGAACACAGAGACTTTTACCATACCGAGTGACCTCCTAGAGTAAGTTCGCTCAGGGTTGAACAGTTTTGCCAATAGATCAAGTGCCAAACCCGCAGCCAACCGAAAAAGACCAAATCGCGCACGCAACAGGCAAAGCCCCCCGGATGTCACATAGCCAAAAGCAGCTGAGAAAGTGAGGTTTTTCACTAGATAAAACCGGCATGGCGTATTAGGAAGCTTGCATGCGTCTCCTTAGCTCAGCTGGATAGAGCAGCCGACTTCTAATCGGCAGGTCGAGAGTTCGAATCTTTCAGGGGACGCCAATTAAATCAATTACTTAGATTATAACTCACTGAGCGTGCTACCGTTTCGGGTTCCATATGGGTTCCAAAAAACTTTGGCTTTGTCGTTAATTATGTCCAAATCAGCCTGATATTCCGCACAACAAGCTACCACGATTCGGTTGAGCTTAGAAACATTGGACGCTGCAGGCCCGTCAGATCGTTTTGCAAAGGTAAAATTACCGTACCACGCACCAACTGCGGTTATGTTAATACGCTGCCAGCTCAAAAAAACCTCAGGGGCCCGTCACGCTTTTGGAAGTAACTTATCTGGCTTGTTCGCGCTCGGTCAGCAGATCGCAGGTGGGCCTTCGTGGGCCGCAAGCCTTGGGCCATGTTTTTGGTAAACGGTTTGCTATCTAGAGATATGAGCCCTTGTGAAGTTTCGTTGATCTTACCACGCGCTTTAAAAGTTAAGTGTCGCGACTCTTCAAAACGTAATATGCGGTACTTCCCAGCAGCTTTTTATTTTTTTTGCATAATCCCATGGAGTTTTACCGTGTTTGTCCTTGGGCGTCT
Organism: Planktomarina temperata RCA23; assembly: GCF_000738435.1. NCBI lineage: Bacteria > Pseudomonadati > Pseudomonadota > Alphaproteobacteria > Rhodobacterales > Paracoccaceae > Planktomarina > Planktomarina temperata. The sequence goes on from NZ_CP003984.1 coordinate 2,759,417, forward strand.
TGTGAGCTCCAGCATCGATCAGATTAAGTATTGTAACTGAATCACCGCTGATAGCAGCATGATGCAAGGCTGTCTGCCCATCCTTGTCTCTTGGTTCATTTAGCGATTTAATTTGGGATTCAAAATTTTTCCAGTTCGATTTTTTAACATTCTGTTTTGAATCGATCAAACTGTCAGGAGAGATATCAATTTGTTTAATATATGTTCCATTTGCCTTGGACTTCGCAAATTTTTCTAATCTGATTTTTTCTTGTTTTTGATAATTTTCCAGAAATATATCGGATTTAGATTTTTTGTTATACGCTTCTTTGTCTGAAACCGGGCGTTTCGCGGGCTTTGCTAAAGGTGGGTTTGTTTGACGCTTTTCATTTTTATATTCTCTAAATATTTGTAAAAAATGCTTTATTGACGGCGTCTCACGCTTAAGGGAAATGACTTTCTGAGTGGGTCTAAACTCATGTGACTTCCCACTGATGGTATCACTGCGTGAGACAATCAGACTTGGATCATAAGCTTTTATTTTAGCTAGCCGTTCCAGCCTTTCTTTTTCGTTGGCCTGATAATTTTTCAGGAAAGGATCAGTATTAGCCTCATTATATGAGTCACTGATATCAGCATTTTCTTTAGTAACATCCAAAGAATTAAAATTCGTATTTGAATTTATAGATTTAGTGTTGAGCGTCCGCTGACTATTTGAAGCTCTATCATAAAATGCCTCTTTGTCTTTTTGACTGAACTGATCCCTTAATTTATAGATTTTCTCTAATTCCCGTCTCCATTTTTTAACTTCTTCAGTTTCTTTTGGCTCTAACTTATCAAACCTTTCACCAACTCCGATAAGCGTGCTTGCAATTTTGAAAGGATCGCCCAGCATCATGAGAAAAAACCCCGGCACCAGAATAAAAAGCCACCAAGTCATAAAAAGTGGTATCACTACCATAGTGCTCAAAAACTCTAGGGGTTTGTTTCTTGCATCTTCAATTCTTCCCAGTAACACGCTAGTTTTTTGTCCAAAGGCTCGTTCTGCTCTGTCTAAAGCTTGTGCTTCACGTTTTACGCGAGATTCTTCCCATTCTTTATCAATTTTTTTCTGTTGGAGTTTTTTTTCATATTCTCGATTGCGACTAGCAGCCTTGGCGAATTCCGCCCTGTCCACTGCGCTAAACCCTTCGGAATCCAACCCACCACTCTCTTTGAGAAAACATCGAGGTAATGGCAGTCGATACACGGGAAACCCGCTGCATGATTGCTAAAGCGGCATATTGAAGTGGAAAATCGCGCAGATTTTGCGTTGAAACGGAATCGCCCTAAACGCCGCCAACGAAATCGAGTTCAACAGTGCCTGAATAGTGAACTTGGCGGTTCGGTAAAGCCTGAGTGAATTTCGCTATTTCAGCCTCAATCAGCGCTTCAATCTTTTGCTGCACCTCAACGCTTGAGAATTCCCAAATCACCGTTGATACGTTAGGTGTGCTTTCATTGTATAACAGCCTAAAGCGCGCTCCCTCTATGGATGCAATCATGTCAGGCCATTTGGTATGTAACACACTGTTGAACATCTGTGCGTCAACCGGTGTCGTAAATGTGCGAATATAAATTTTCATTTGCATCTCAGGCTACCCTCATCTTCAGTCATGATATTCCGTATCTCTTTAGTGGCGATAACACGGTGACTTATGTCAATGTTAAATTACTTTTCGAGTGTCAAATTCTAATATTAAATCTTCATAAACAAAACATGACCTAGAAAATTCGCACAAGAAGGGAAAATTATGATCGCTCTACTTTGACATTAAGGGTACGGAAAAAGCATATTAAGCAACCTTGCTTGCAATAATGTATGTAGAGATTAAGGTTCCACTACCGTCACGCAATGGGAGAAGAGACATGAATGTTTGTATGCGTGCAACTTTTAAATGCACTTGGGAGGAGATGATCGCCAGGCTTGAACATAACATGTCCACTATAAGTGCGGCGCACACTGGTTGGACTGTCGCTAAAGAAAGCGATCACTCCTTGGTATTCCTGGCCAATATAACAGATTTTTCAGCACTCAGTGAACCGATGATGAATGAAGAGCAGGTGCAGTGGGATAAAAACAACGGCGTCGAGTACATCGCCTATACGATGCAGCCAATGGGTGGGTGAGCCAACGGTCACGCTCCCCGTTACGCCCTTTCCAAAGACGTGGGGCTTGTCCTAAGGCACCTTGAGAATGTGTATTTTGAGCGAATTTTCGTGAGAATGTTATAGGTGCATGTGATCTAGGTGCTGCTAATCCTATTTGATGGCGTAAAGCTTCAGCACGACGGTTGACGCTTCTCGCGCGCCAACGCCGACAAACAACAAATTGTTCATCCAGGCATATTGTGCATCCCCGGTCTCCAAACGGGCATGGGTGCGCATGTAGTATTGGTCCGGTGCAACTTTCTCTCCCCGCCCAATCGCTGCAATCACCTCTGGCGGTCCGTGGCGAAACCCGTAATTGACCACTTCAATCGTAGCACCATCGTCCGTTTCAATCGCATAGCGCGTGTCAAGCTCGGCGAGGCCATCGGCAAAAATCGTTTGCCAATCAGCGCCCAAGTTCAGAACCTTACCACTGAAATGAGGGCCAGAAGCTCGGCCACCAATGATCGGAATTATGCGCCGCTGCCCAGCACGACCCGCTCCCAGCTCACGAATAGGATCAAGTTCAACTTGCAGATCACAGAAAAACTCTAACTTCGGCTCTGGCAACATCCTATGAACTTTCTCTTGAAAACTGTTTACCAATATAACAATTTATTATATATGTTTGGCAATAATTTTTTGGCCAGGCATGACGAAGATACCAGAACACCATCCGAGCCCGGATCTTGAAGGTCTAATCGGTTACAATCTCAAACGAGCCTATGTCACGGTGAGCGATGATTTTCGCCGCGCCCTTAAACACGACAATCTCTCCCCGCGCCTGTTCTCGGCTTTGGCCTTGGTAAAAGCACATCCCGGCCTGTCCCAAAGCGCTTTAGCGCGTCAATTGGGTATTGAAAGATCCGGCATCGTCGCCATGATTGATGAATTGGAAGGTCGAGGCTATGTCATCCGTAAACCTGTGCCGCAAGACCGGCGCAGACAGGCGCTTCAACTGACGCCGGCTGGCGAAGAGGCATATAAGATTGCCCTTGGCAAAGTCCAAGCCCATGAGGCCCGCCTGTTGGGCGGCCTTGATGCGGGTCAACGAGACGCATTGATATCGATTTTGCAAAAAATCCGATATCAAAAGACATAAAGTGCACCTTTTGGGCGAGGGACCCAGCCGCCCCCTCCCAAAACTAGCGCGATTGGCAAGAGGTGTATATGGTGAGTGATTTTTGGACGCCAGAGTTTAACATTACGCATCGCCCCGATGGCACAATTCTAATGGCCAATGCTGATCCCTTGATGGGCTATTTGCCGACCCTTGCGGATTACCTCGACAAATGGGCGGCGGACACGCCGGATACGATTTTTCTGGGATGCCGCGATGAGCAGGGGCAATGGGAAACCATCACCTATGCTGAGGCACTTCATCAAACCCGTTGTGTGGCATCCGCTTTGCTTGCACTGGGGCTTTGCGCAGACAGACCACTCGTGATTTTGTCAAAAAATAGCTTGGCCCATGCGGTGATGGGATTGGCCTGCCTCTATGTTGGCATTCCCTATGCGCCGGTGTCTCCAGCCTATTCCCTGCTGTCGCAAGACCATAAAAAGTTGAAGGATATTGCACAGCTCCTCCTGCCAGGCGCCGTGTTTGCCGATGATGGCGCAGCTTTCGCACCCGCCATTTTGGCCGCATTTCCCTCAGAGTGTCAGGTTATAAACGTCACGCCTGGTCAGCCCAACGCGTTGCAATACAAAGACCTGTTAAACTATGATCCGAAGGGGGCGGATGCCGCGCGCGCTGCCATCTGCGCAGATGATGTCGTGAAATACCTCTTTACTTCTGGCTCCACCGGCGCGCCCAAAGCGGTGATAAACACCAATGGCATGATCTGCGCCATGCAGGCGATGGTACGCGATTGCTACAGGTATTTGGAAAAAGAGCCTCCGGTGGTGCTCGATTGGGCGCCATGGAACCATACAGCCGCGGGCAATAAGGTCTTTTATCTCGCGCTCACAAACGGCGGATCCTATTACATTGACCATGGCCGTCCCGTTCCTGGGCAAATCGATCAAACCCTGCGCAATCTGAATGAAATTGCCTGCACTTGGTATTTCAACGTACCGATTGGCTGGGACCTTTTGGTGCCAGAACTGGAACGTGATGCAGATTTGGCAGCGACGTTCTTTTCCAAATTGGGAATGATGTTTTACGCCGGCGCCGGCTTGTCACAACAAACATGGGACCGGCTGCAAGCCATTGCGCGCAAAACCACTGGGCGCGACGTGCTGCTCGCCACCTCTTTGGGTGCCACTGAAACCGCGCCCTTTGCCCTTGCCTGCACGCAAATTCAGGATAAATCTGGCAATGTTGGGGTGCCTGCAAGGGGCCTGTCGATGAAACTTGTGCCCCATGGTGGGACACTCGAACTGCGCCTCAAAGGCCCGAGCATCACCCCCGGATATTACAAAAATCTTGAAAAAACTGCAGAAGCTTTTGACGAGGAGGGTTATTACTGCATGGGCGATGCCTTGCGTCCAGCCGATCCAGAAGACTTAACCCAAGGGTTTTTCTTTGACGGACGATTGGCGGAAAACTTCAAACTCAGCACGGGGACCTGGGTGTCTGTCGGTGCGCTGCGTACCAGCCTGGTGAATACCATGCAGGGGCTCGTGCGCGATGTGGTGATTGTCGGCGAAAACAGGCCAGAATTGGGCGCGTTGTTGCTTCTCTCACAGACGGGGAAATCTCTCAGTCCGACGGAACGGGACCAGCGTATTGCCGCTCTATTGAGCGATGCGGCACAGCGCGCAACTGGATCGGCCAGCCGGGTGACACGCGCCACGGTTTTGCCGCAAGAGCCGAGCTTTGACCGAGGCGAGGTGACCGAAAAAGGTTCGCTGAACCAGCGCGCGATGCGCCGCGCTCATGAGCAGATCATAGAGGCTCTTTACCGAGGCGCCGGCGAAGTTTACCTGGCAAAACTCTAACCGCCCATCACCCAAACGAGCCAGAGGGTGATCGACGGGAAACAGGTCAAAAACACAACCCGAATAAGGTCCGTAACAACAAAAGGCAAAGCGCCCCGATAGGTCTCCGAAATAGGTGTCGTTTTGGCCATATTGTTGATGATAAAGAGATTCAGCCCAACCGGTGGTGTGATCAATCCGACCTCAACCACAATAAGCACCAAGATGCCAAACCACAGGCCGAAATCATTGTAACTCATGCCAAAATCGAGAACGGAGACAATGGGAAAAACGATAGGCACCGTGAGCAAGACCATCGACAGGCTATCCATGATGCAGCCGAAAAGCAGGTACATCAGCAAGACAAGGGTCAAAACCAACCAAGGCGAGAATCCTTGCTCCCCCACCCAGGCCGCGGTCGATTGCGGCAATTGGGTCAAGGACAGGAAGTTGTTGTAAATTCCCGCTGCCAGAATAATGAAAAAAATCATTGCGGTTGATGAGGCCGTAGACAGGATCGCCTCTTGCAAACGTCCCCAGCTCATCTGACCGCTCGACCATGCGATGAGCCCTGTTCCCGCGGCCCCAACCGCGGCGGCCTCTGTCGGGGTGAAAATACCGCCGTAGATTCCGCCAACAACGCCGGCGAAAATCGCCACGACCGGCCAAACAGTGCCCAGCATTTTCAAACGATCCGGCCAGGCCACCCGCGGGCTGACCGCAGCCGCATTCGGCCAAACGCGCATCCAGATTGAGATCGCCAATATATAACCAAGCGCAGCCAAAATACCGGGAATAAGGGCAGCAACAAAAAGTTTCGCAATATTTTGTTCCGCGAGGATCGCATAGATCACCAAAATGACAGAAGGCGGGATCAAAATGCCCAACGTACCCCCTGCCGCCAATGCGCCGGTGGACAGGGAATCGGGATAGCCGAAGCGGCGCAATTCAGGCAAGGCCACCTGCCCCATTGTTGCGGCTGTCGCGAGCGAGGAGCCACAAATCGCGCCAAACCCAGCACAGGCCCCGACCGCTGACATCGCCACACCGCCTTTGCGATGGCCAAGAAAGCTCTCAGCGGTCTTGAACAAAGAGGCAGACATCCCCGACAGGGTTGCAAACTGTCCCATCAGCAAAAACAACGGGATAATTGAAAACGAATAGTTTGAAAACGTGCCATAGGTGAGCGTTTTTAGTTGGTTCAACGTCATCGCCGTTGAGCCGATGACCATATAGGTACCCGCAACGCCCACCCCGATCATGGCCAAGCCAATTGGCGCGCGTAGGAAAATGAGAACCAAAAGAACGGGAAACGACCAGAGTGCGAGGTCAAAGTTCGTCATCATCTACTCCTCAAACCCGGCCAAACGTCGGGCGGCGCGTATCACGCAAAATATGGCGACCAGAACAAAACCCAAGGCGCCAATCAAGGCCAATGCATAGCCCTGCCAAACGGGAATCTGCGCAATAAGCGTCGTCTCACCATAGGTGATTTTGTCCTGCATACCCAAGTAAAGCCGCTGGGACCCGACTGTGGCGACAAATGCCATGGCCAGGTTGAACAGCAAATCCAACCCCTGGTTGATGCGGCGCGGAATGGCCCATTGGAAAAGATCCACCCGGGCGTGAGTCTCGCGCAATTGCGCCAAGGGCAGAAAGGCAAAGACAGCCGCCGAAATTCCAATTTCGGTAATATCATAAATCCCACGAATGGGGCCGATGCCGATATCCAAAGGCACAAAGACGCGACCAATAATTGACAGGCATGTAAGTACGATCAAAACTATGAGCGCACCGCCGCCGGCGAGAGCCAGAGTGCGGGCAATGACTTGAGCTATGTGTTGCGATTGCGCGTACATTTCAATTCCTCATAAACAAAGGGGGCCAGACGGCCCCCTCTTATATTTCAAGTTGTGACATCAGCCACCATATTTTTTGATGAGCTGTTTGGCCTCATCAATCAGACCCGCGCCATCGATGCCCTGTGCATCCATGTCGGTGACCCATTGATCAACCACCGGCTCCGCAGCCGCTTTCCAGCGCGCCACTTCCGCATCATCCAACACGGTGATCGTATTGCCCGCATCTTGTGCAATTTTGCGCGCACCAGCGTCCATATCCCACATAACTTGCGCCGCGAATTTTGACAATTTCTCCCCAGATTCTGCATCCAAAATTGCGCGCAGATCGTCAGGAAGTGCGTTGTATTTATCCTTGTTCATCACCAGGATGATTGCTGAGGTGTAGAAGGCCTCATCGCCCGAAAATTCAGTGTGATTGCCCACCAATTCCGACAGCCGTATCGCAGTTGTCACCTCCCATGGAATCACAGTGCCTTTGACCACGCCTTTGGACAGCGCCTCTGGAATGGCCGGTAGCGGCATGCCCACAGGCTCGGCGCCCAATTCGCCCAACAAATTGTTGATGATCCGAGTTGGGCCGCGCAGGGTCAAACCTTTCATATCTTCGAGACTGTTAACCCCATCTTTGGAATGAATTTGACCCGGTCCATGCACCCATGCGCCAAGCACTTGCACATCCTTATATTCGTTGGATGACCAATCTGTGTCCACTTTTTGCCAATAAGCCGCAGAGGTCGCCACCGGGTTTGTCATCATAAAGGGCAGCTCGAAGACTTCCGTGCGTGGAAACAATCCGGGCGTATAGCCTGCGACGGTCATGGCGAGATCCACCACCCCATCGCGGGCCTGCCCCAGAAGCTCAGGAGGACGCCCGCCCAGAGACATGGCATCAAAATGTTCGATTTTAATCCGGCCGCCCGAGGCTTCCTCCACATTCGCCGCCCAAGGCTTCAATATGAGCTTCGGCACAGGCGCCGGCGGCGGTAAGAATTGGTGCAACCTAAGCGTTACGTCCTGCGCAAGCGCAGCGCCACCCACGAAGGCCAGAGCAGCCGCTCCAAGCAGTGCTGTTTTTAGTGTGTGTATACGTTTCATGTATTCCTCCCAGTTGAAACAACGGACTTTATGTCCTTTAGTTATGTCAATCCCGAAACCGTGGCGGTCTTTTCTCCAAAAACGCCCGCAACCCCTCTTTTGCACCTTCTGTTGTTTGCGACATGGCAGCCGCGAGGCTTTCTGCAAAAAGTCCATCATCGGCGGACATATTGGCCACCCGTGGTATGGTTTGTATCATGAGATAATTCGAAAATTCAGCATTTTGAGCAATGCGCCGTGCCAAATCCTGCGCGCGGCTTAAGGCTTGACCCTCCCCAACGCTATAGTGGGACAATCCAAGGTTCAGCCCTTCCTCTTGCCCATAGCTGCGGCCCGTCAGCATCATCTCGCGCAACCGATCTGGGCCTAAAATGCGCCCTACGCGCACGGTTGCCCCGCCACCTACGAAAATACCGCGCAGACCCTCGGGCAGTTGAAATCGCACCGAAGGTTCTGCGACGCGCACATGGCTGGCCGCTGCAATCTCAAGCCCACCGCCAATCACCGCACCGGTCAAAGCCGACACCACGGGAAGGCCACCGAATTCGATTTGATCCATCACGCGATGCCAGTTGCGCGAATGGTACACATTATCAATGGACTTGCGTTGTTCATGTTCAGCCAAGTCGAGCCCAGCACAAAAATGCCCGCCCGCACCGGCTAGAACCACCGCATCCACATTTTTAGGGGGCGATGAGAAAAACCGATCCAATTCTTCTATAAAGCTGTCGTTGACCGCATTGCGTTTGTCAGCCCTGTTAAAGGTGACTGTTGCAATCCTATCGGACAGATCAACCTTTAAAACTCTTGGGGTTTGTCCACCATCGGGCATCAGATCACCATCTTTTCTTGAACTCTAAAATTGTTTTACGATGAAACAGTTTTCCTGTATAGCAATTTCTACATTGTGTTTGATGTTGGAGGTCCCATGGTCGATTTTTCAAAAGTTACCGCGATTGATTTTCACACCCATGCCGAGGAACCCTGCAACACCTGTAGAGACGATGGCTATAATGAATTTCAATCTTCAATGGCGGCCTATTTTAAAAATCCAGCCGGAGCGGAGGGCATGTTGCCAACAGTTCAGGACACAGCCGATTACTATCGCGCACGCAATATTGCCGCGGTGATCTTTCCGGTTGATGCAGAACGAGAAACCGGCTTCAAGCGTTATTCCAACGAAGAGGTTGCGCAGATCTGCGCTCAAAATGATGATATATTGATCCCTTTCGCCAGTGTGGACCCCCACAAAGGAAAGGCCGGCGCACGAGAAATACGGCGCTTGGTCCGCGATTTTGGCGTCAGGGGCTTTAAATTTCACCCGACCATGCAGGGATTTTATCCCAATGACCGAGAGGCCTGTTACGCGGTTCTAGAAGCCTGTGCAGAAGAAGGGGCTATTACACTCTTTCACACCGGACAAACGGGCGTGGGCTCTGGCATGCGCGGCGGCATGGGGATGCGATTGAAATATTCAAATCCGATGCACCTTGATGATGTGGCCGTAGATTTCCCTGATATGCCAATTATTTTGGCACATCCGTCATTTCCTTGGACCGAAGAGGGTCTCGCAGTCTGCCAGCACAAACCCAATGTCTATTATGATATGTCCGGCTGGTCGCCGAAATATTTTCCTGAAACTTTCATACGCTACGCAAATTCCATTCTGAAACACAAAATGTTATTTGGGTCAGACTGGCCTGCCATTACCCCGGACCGCTGGCTCAAAGACTTCGCGGAGGCGCCCTTCAAAGAGGAAGTGCGCCCTCTCATACTCAAGGAAAATGCCATGCGATTGCTTGGAGAAACGGAATGAAACGCAGGATGACCCAAGCGCAGCTAAATGGCGCGGTTTTGGCTTTCGCAAGCCGCTCAACCTGCCGGTGCTGTTAAATTAAGATGAAACGGACCACTCATACCAACGCGATGCCAGGTAATTTTCCGCATCCAAAATACCCACGGGGAAGCGCCTCATGAAAGATGTTGATGTTGTCATTGCCGGCGGCGGGATCGGTGGCTTAACCCTAGCGCTCACGCTGCATCAAATAGGGGTGTCTTCCGTGGTGCTGGAAACGGCCAGAGCCATGCGGCCCCTGGGGGTCGGAATCAATATTCAACCCAATGCCGTCCGCGAACTCTTCGCTTTAGGGATTGGGGCAGATTTGCTGGATCAAGTCGGCCTTCCCGTACAAGAATGGGCCTTACTTGGGCTGAACGGCAAAGAGGTTTACGCCGAGCCGCGCGGCACATTTGCAGGCTACAACTGGCCACAATATGCCGTGCATCGCGGCAATCTGCATATGCTGCTCTATCACCAAGTCATTGAACGAATGGGCCCCGATGCAGTCAAACTCGGTGCAAGAGCCCTCGGATATGACAGATCAAACCCAAAGCAGCCAGTCTGCCATGTTCAAACAGGTGACGGGCAGGAACAGAGCTACAAATGCACACTATTGATTGGAGCCGATGGCATCCATTCGGCAATCCGCGCCCAAATGCACCCCGATCAAGCGCCCATTCATTGGGGCGGTGCCATTATGTGGCGCGGCACCCTGCGCGCTAAACCAATGCGCAGCCCCTCATCTTTCATAGGGCTCGGCACGCATCAACGGCGCATGGTAATTTATCCAATCTCCAAACCCGACGATCAGGGGCTATCGCTCATCAACTGGATTGCTGAGGTGACAGTAGACAGCAGCGGCGGCTGGCAACAAGACAGCTGGTTTCGCGAAACCAAGTTGCATGAATTCGCGCATCACTTCGAGGATTTCAATTATGATTGGCTCGATGTTCCAGCGATGCTGAGGGCGGCAGATTGCGCCTATGAAAATCCAATGATCGATAGGGATCCTATCTCATCATGGGTTGATGGCCCGGTCGCGTTGATGGGCGATGCAGCCCATCCTATGTATCCAACTGGCTCCAATGGTGCCAGCCAAGCCATCATGGACGCGCGCATCATTGGGGCAAAGTTAATCGCGCATGGAATTGGCCCCCGGGCCCTGTCAGAATATAATGCGGAACTTTGCGAGCCTATCTCGCAACTTGTGTTGCGCAATCGAAGCGCGGGTCCATTTGGCCTCTTAAACCTGCTTCATGATCGTTGCGGCGGGGTATTTGACGACATTGAAACCGTCATTCCTGCTCAGGAACGTGACACGTTTATGGGCAAATATAAGCAGGCGGCAGGATTTGCCAAAGACATGCTAAATGCAGCTCCAGCAACAATAGCGGTGGGCGCCACTGTTTAAGCGCCTGGGTGGCCAGTGACCCTACTTATGCAGCCCCAAAAATAGCGTAACTCTGCGCGCGCAGCGGCGATGTGCTCAAGGTCGCCCTTGGGGCGTGAGGGAGGAGAAGGGTTTGCCAACAGCATCTTGGTATTCCGCCTCATCCCAAAACCCAATCAGAATGCCTGACTCCGCCGCGATCTTCTGGCGCGCCAGCACCTCGGGGGTCGCCGTTATTCGCGTGTGATGGCGTGTCGCCCATTTCAAGAGGGCAGATTCCATGCGCGCGCGGGTTTTGACGCATAATGGGTCTTCAGACGCGCCAAGATCGACCAATTCATCGGGATCGTTTTGCAAATCCCACAAGACGGGCCTGAAGCCCTCACATCGGATATACTTCCAACGCCCGTCGAAAATCATCGTCGTATGGGCGTCTTCTTGCGGCTGCCCAAGGGCGACGGCCATTTCAGACCAGTGGTAATCATGTTCACTGATCACATAGCGGCGTGAGAAGCCATCTTTGCCGTGCAGGATCGAAGTCAGATCGCGACCTTCGATCACATGGGGCTTGGGTGCACAGCCCAGTGCTTCCATAAAGGTTGCAGGCAGGTCGATCATTTCAACCAACGCATCGCTGACCAAGCCACGCGTTCCGTCGGCCTCAGGGCGCGGGTCGGCGATGATCAACGGCACTTTGACAGCGGCTTCATGGTAGAAATCCTTGTCGCCCATCCAATGATCACCCAAGTAATCACCATGATCCGAGGTAAACGCGATGATGGTGTTCTCGCTGAACCCTTCGGCATCCATCCACGCGAACAGCCGCCCTAGATTGTCGTCCAATTGTTTGATCAGGCCCATGTAGGCCGGAATGACGTGTTCACGCAGGTGATCTCGCGAAAAGCTTTTACAGACTCGCGCGTTATGGTAGGCGCGCACTAAGGGGTGATCGGTCTCACGCTCCATGTCAGAACGCACCGGCGGAAGAATGTGCCGCTCGTCATACATTTCGTGATAGGGTGCCGGGACGATATAGGGCCAATGCGGCTTGATATAGGACAGATGGCACATCCACGGTCGCCCGTCGGTCCGCGCCTCGCGCATAAAGTCCATGGCCCGATTTGTCATATAGGCGGTTTCAGAATGTTCTTCGGGCACATTTGCCGCCAAGCGCGAATTCTTCAACAGCCATGCCGAGAGCAATTCGCCGTCCGAATCCAACCCGGAATTGGCGAAGTCTTCCCATGGGTTATCCGAGGCAAAACCATGCGCCACCAGATAGTCGTCATAGGCGGACCAGTTCTGGCGCGGGCTATCAGGATGCAAGCCATCGTCTCGTTCGAAAGGCTCGAACCCGCATTGGGATCGGGCCACGCCAATCTCACTTTGGGGATCAATCCCAAGCCATGCCATGCCTTCCAGGTCGGCCGTCATATGCGTCTTGCCCACCAGCACCGCCCGGGCACCAACCTGCCTCAGGTGATCCCCGAGCGTGGGTTCGCCAACACGCAGAGGCATGCCGTTCCATGTTGCCCCATGGCTGCGCACATAGCGACCCGTATAGGCGGACATCCGGGAGGGACCACAGACAGGCGATTGCACATAGGCATTTGTAAATCGTACCCCACGAGCCGCCAACGCATCGATATTTGGCGTGTCCAGATGCGGGTGACCGTAACAGCTGAGATAATCAAACCGCAGTTGATCCGCCATGATCCACAAGATGTTCGGCTTATCGGTCATATTTGTTCCTTCGCAACAATGTCTTCAATCGGTGCCCGTAAAAACATGTCGAGGCGATCAAGATAATTGACAAACTCCACCAGTTCCTCCTCTGAGTAGACCTCCTTCAAGGCGGCGCGCCGACGGGCCATAACAGGTGCGGCTCGATCATAAGCCGCGCGCCCAGCCTGCGAAACTTCGACGATGGTTTGGCGGCTGTCTGTCTCGCTTCGCCGCATGGTGACAAACCCTTTACGGCGCATCTCGGGCAAGGCACGACTTAGCAAGGAAGGATCCGCGCGCTGCATTGATGCAAGGTCTTTGATCGTCATCTGCCCGGCCTCGCAGAGATCCCATAGCACGCGCCATTCGACAATCGATAGCCCACCTCCTATTTGCAGCAAATGCTGCCCTTGCTTGCGAGAGGCCGCATAAATCGCAGGCAGGCGCGCAAATAAATTGAAGTGTTCTCGAACACGCCGCGCCGCGATTCGTTCTTTATCGCGTTCATTTAGATTGGCCATCGCGCCCTCCTCTAACCTGTGGACTAGCCCGAAGACTTAATGCGTGACAAGTCATATATTTTATGCCAGCTTTTTCAGAATGCGCCTCGTTGTCGGGGTAATTTGCGCTTTGGAGGTAGAAAAACAATGTTGAAGAAAACACTTTTGGGCTGCGCACTGTCGCTCGCGCCGCTGATCACAAATGCTCAGACAACCCTGACGGCTGAGACCACCACACCCGGCTCAACACCGCATTACATCGACTCGACTTTGGCTGCGGTCCTTGCCAGCGCCGGTGTGGCAACGATGCAGATCACCGAGGGCGCGACCCTTACCAACTCGGTTCAAGCAGTCGCCGAGGGGCGTTTGGATATGGCCCCTGCGCCGCTGATCTTGCCTTTCCTGATGTCGCGGGGGATCGGCCCTTATAGCGGCATTGGTCCTGACAAGGGTGCCGAGCTTGCCGCCAATATTCGGGTGATATTCTTCAATGCCGGATCTGCACAGATACTTGGCTACTATAATAGCAATCCAATCGAAGACATCCGCGACCTGTCAGGCAAGCGCATCTGGAACGGTCCGCCCCGCGGCGCGGCGCTGACCTCTGGTCGTGCCATGATCCAACTATTGTCTGGCATCAAGGATGGAGAGGGCTATGAAGGTATTCAGAGCCCATGGCCGGATACGGTTCCAACAATCACCGGTGGCGGTGTCGACGCTTGGACCATTCCCGAGGGCTTGCCCTCTGGTCGCGAGATTGCAATCGCGGCCTCGGGCGGCATCACAATCCATGATGTCCCGTCTGATCTTCTGGCGAGCGAGCTTGGACAACAGATCATGAAGGCACCGGGCCACGCCCCCTATTCGGTTCCGATAGAAGCGTTCCGCAAAGCCTATGACGGCAACGACATCACCGTTGTGGTCGACGACGATAGCTTTGACAGCTTCGCGACCGCTTTTGGTCAGATCGTCCCAGCGGGCATGGGCGAACAGCTGGTCTACGACATCGTGACGGCCTTTCTTGCAGGCGAAGAGCGCTTCCTCACAGGATCACCGCGGGGGCCGTTTGTGCGGATGAGCTTTGGTGATATCGATGGGGTGAGCCAAGGCGCCTGCGGTGCGGTTCAGATCAAAATGCATCCTGGCGCCATTCGCGCATATGAAGACGCCGGGCATACGATTGCCGACTGTCTGCGCCCCTAAACGCGCATTCCCGCACGGACGGGGCCCGCCCTGCCCGGCCCCCATCCTAACGAATGGCCCCCAATGTCAGATCAATCGCCCTCGAGAGACAAAGGCCACTATCTGGCCCTCGTGTTAGCCTTCATCCTCGTCATGGTTGGGCTGATCAACACCATGCCGGAAATACCAGGACTGCAAGACCTCGCGAGAGATCTGACAGGGCGTCCCTTTTTTCGAGTATCTGGCTTCCCTCCGGAATTCTTCTACCCGCCTATTTTTCTTGTGATGATGGTCATTGTCGCGCTTGATGCTAGTGTCTATCGTGCCTTGAAGAAAGACCGGCCCCATTTGGCATGGCTTGGTCTGTTACTAGACGCTGGGCTGATTCTTGCCGCGTTCCTAGCCGCCTTAGGGTTTCTGGTTGAAATCGATTCATTTTGTCTCATCGATCAGATCACGGGAGAGCGGGCGCGCCTGATCCAAGAGGCATCGGAAAGATCAGCGGGGCTTATACCAGGCATCTCATTCGAGGCGGAAGTCCCATCCTGTCAGGCGCGGTTCGGCATATGGATCATTCCGCTACTCTTTACGATCATTTCACTATTTTTTCTTTACAACGTGCGGGTTTGGGGTTTGCCGCTCGTCATGGTCGCCACTGTGGTGGTGGTCTACACCGTTGGCACCGCGCTGCTATGGATGTTCGATCTCAGCGACAACAATTTCTTACTGACCAAGTTGGGGGCCGATGGTGGCGACGCGCGCGCCGCAGCAATCCAAAAGGCAACCAATGTGTTCATCACCCCCGATGGCTTTATGGGCCGGTTCATGGATATCGTGGTCAATCAGGTGTTCCCCTATGTGATCCTCGGCGCCCTCTTCGGAACCTCAGCTGGCGGAACCTCGTTGATCAAGCTGGCGGTCCGTGCCACACGCCGCCTGCGCGGAGGCCCAGCCCATGCGGCCATCGTGTCGTCGGCGATGTTTGGCACCATCACAGGCGGGCCGGTCACCAATGTGTTATCAACAGGTCGGCTCACAATCCCGATGATGCGACGCAACGGATTTAGCCCGCAATTTGCTGGCGGCGTCGAGGCCGCGGCTTCATCTGGTGGGCAGATAATGCCGCCGGTCATGGGGGTGGCGGCCTTTGTCCTGGTTGCCTTGACAGCAGTCCCTTACACAAAAGTCATCACAGCCGCGTTTCTGCCCGCGATGTTCTTTTTCTTCTCGATCTTTCTTGCCGTCGTGTTCCAGGCTCGGCGTGAGAACGTCAAGGCAATGCGCGAAATCCCGGGCGACCTGATCATGTCGCGACAGGACTGGCTGAACCTTATCATCATCTTCGCTCCGATCTTTACGATCCTGTCACTTTTGCTCGGGAATAAAGACGTCATTAGCTCTGGTTTTGTCGCCTCTGTTTTACCCGCCTTCGTAACACAGACGCTTGTCAACGCGACAGGTGATGCTGTATCTGCTGGATGGTGGGCTGTGGCCGTCCTTGTTCCGCTGCTCTTTCTTGATCCCGAAACCCGTGCGAAGCCCAGCAAGATACTGCTGTCCTTGGCGGATGGTGGAATCCTAGTCTCGCGGTTGTTTCTTTTACTCTTCGCAGTTTCCATCATTTCGGCGTTCCTGAACGAAAGTGGCCTGACCGGAGAGCTAACCCGTGCCATAACCACATGGTTAGAAC
Source organism: Planktomarina temperata RCA23 (assembly GCF_000738435.1). NCBI lineage: Bacteria > Pseudomonadati > Pseudomonadota > Alphaproteobacteria > Rhodobacterales > Paracoccaceae > Planktomarina > Planktomarina temperata. Next base: position 2,775,792 of record NZ_CP003984.1, read on the forward strand.
AGGCCCAGGTACTCAGCCTCTTTGGGTTTGATATCAAAATAGTAGGTGGCGTTTATCTGATGCTGGCACTGACCTGCGCCATGGGCTGTGCGATTCTTTTGGGAATGGGCATGCCGACTGTGCCTGCTTATGTGAATGTCGCTCTGCTTCTCGGCCCACTTCTCGCCAACCTTGGTGTAAGTTTTTTTACAGCCCACATGTTTGTCTTTTACTTTGCCGTAGCCTCTGCGATCACCCCACCCGTGGCAATTGCTGCGTTCGCGGCGGCCTCGATCACACGAACTGAACCGATGCGCACCGGTTTGGCAGCAGTGCGTATCGGCATTGTCATGTTTACGATCCCGTTCGTCTTCGCATGGTACCCGGAACTTTTACTGATCGAGGAAGCGGTGACCATTACGAATGATCAAGGCCAACGCGCCCTGATAGATGGGTATTCCGGTTCTGTGGACTGGCCCAGCCTTTCCGCACTTGGGTTGCGCATTGCCGTTGCGCTGTACCTAATGGCATCGGCTCTGGCCAAGTTTGACAAGGTTGCGATGAACATCTTGGAAGTTGCGCTTCGATTGTTGGCGGCTGTTTTGATTTTGTGGAAATCGGCAATGATCATGTGGATTGGCCTGGCCCTTGCTCTAATGCTGATCCTAGGCCACTACTTACTCCCTTTACGGGGTGACCGCGCCGCTTGATTGCAAGAAAAATGGGTGCTGTCAGACGAATGAGAACTCACATCTGATTGCTGGCGCGGCCTGACTCTATGCGCTCAATAATTGGCGCCGCGCAGCGAGAGCAGCGGCTCGGTTTCGCTTTAAATTGGTGCGTAAGTAGACGTGGCTTTAGGGCAGCCCTACGCAGCCAATCGGTCCCCTACACCCGACCCGTGTAGCGCCTTAAGCGGTTCGGAGTGGCCTCAGTGGGAAACAGCATACCGTAAGGCGGATGATTTCTGGGCTCGATTTAAAGTATCTGAATGGAGAGTGTTTTGTCATATGGCGAGGCTTTGAAACCGCCCGCCCCGTCTCAAGTTTGTTTTGTTTGACGGTGCCTTCTCAAGTGTTAATCACGCGATCACGCCTTTTGCGCGCCAGTCATCAAAAATTTCCAGCGCTTTATCGGCAAATTCCGCGTCATTGATGTGGCATTCTATCCGGTGAGCAATCACATTGCCTGGCAGTGTCTGTTCCAGTTCCAGCAAAAACGCGTTGAGTCCAGCCTGATTGTGTAAATCAGCACCCGCTCGGTCCCATTCTCCCAGACCCTTCTCAGGCAATAGCATGGCCACTGGCCCGGTTGCTTTGGCCAATTGCGCGCCATGCGCATGCGCCACCAACCGGCGTTCATCATCATTTAAGACAATCGAAGTCAGCAAGCGATTGTGTTCGTGTTTCAAGTGATCTGACCATTTGTCTGGCAAAGGTTGCCAACCAACGATATCCACAAGATCATAACATCCCGGCGCCACGATTTGCGGAGTGCCATTTAAGCCGGCATTGGTCAAACGATCCGCTCCAGCAGATATATTGGATCCGTGCACATGGTTGCCCAATTCCTGTGTGCAAAGATCGAAAACACAAGCAAACGCCCCCTGTCCTGCGAGGCTTTCAAATGCGCGCCCCCCCATACCGGTTGCGTGGAACACGGCGACCTCAAAACCACGGGCCTCAAGCGCAGGCTTCAGCGGAATGACGTATTTTAACGCAGAGGTTCCCAGCGACGTCATCCCAATCAAGGGTTTATCTGGATCTGGCATTTGCACCGCGCGTGCTGCGCCTAGAACGGCGCCTGCTGCTTGACTTAAGGAGGCCTTGCACACGGAATTCAGGCCATAAAGCCCCCCGGCCCATAAAATCATTTGCGTATCCGCTGCCAACCGTTCCGCTGGAATGAGCGGCGAAAACGATACCGTGGACACAATGTATTTCGGCACCCCAAGCGGCACTGCGGAACATACATCTAACGCAAGGTCTGTCCCCATTGTGCCGCCAAGAACAATCAACCCATGAAATCGACCTTCGGTGAACAATCGCGCCGCCAACAACGCCGCTCCTGTGGCCATGATCTGCATTGCCTGGTTTTCATTGCCCGAGGCGACGGCCGCTTGGATCGAACTTCCACCTTCTTGCGCAACATCGTGTTTGGAATAATCAGTAGGCTTGGATGGGTCACCCAACACAGACACGTCCATGGTGACCACTTGACCACCTTGCGCCTGGATCACTTCGGCCAGAAACCCTAACTCGTCATCTTTGGTGTCATAGGTGCCAATTACCAAAATGGTCTTGTTCATCATTGCAAAGCCCCGACAGTTTGATCCGCTTGGCTCTCAGAAGGAAATATTTATCCATCTTATGCAAGGATTTTTCGGAGCCAATGTCACGGGGTCCGGGGGGTGCCATGTACAATCCCCAAACCTTCACTCAAAAAATGGCCTGAGACGGGACATTCTAAACAAATGGCAAATAAAAGTCGCGGATCTCGTCGACACTTTTGTTGAGGAGACGCTTGAACTCATCTCGCTTGAGGTAGAGCAGCCCATCGCAATAGGCCTCGCCTACCGCTTGGCGCAACATCACATCTTTGTCCAAGGCCTCCAAGGATTTGTCCAAACCCGATGGAATGTGGCGCCGCTCCCGCACATTTTCCAACCCATCTAAATCCTCAGCTGGTTGCAGTGGCATATTTCCCGCCACGCCTAAGCGCGCAGCTTGCAATACAGCGGCCACAGCCTGATAGGGGCTTGTCGCACAATCGGCCATTCTATGTTCAAGACGCGCCGATTTGGGCGAACTTGTTGAACAACGTGTGGTCACCAAGCGATGATCTTCCGCCCAATTTGCCCAATACCCAGCCAAGCTTCCAGCGGCCAATCTGTCATAGCTGTTCACAGTCACTGCAAGCAGGCCCGCGAGCGCCTCATGGTGATGGATCAGCCCTGCGATGCAGTGTTGTCCAAGGTCTGACAAAGCGCCGTTTGGAGCAATCTGGTTTTGGTTGTCTTTGCCCACAAAACTGAAATTAACATGGAGCCCCGATCCACCACGATCCGGCACTGGCCTTGGCATAAATGTCAGCAAAAGCCCTTTTTTCAGTGCGATTTCTCTTGCCAATGTCTTCATCAGAAAGGCGTCATCACAGGCTTTAAGCGCATGATCGAACCGCAATGTCAGTTCGAACTGTCCATTGTCATATTCTCCGTTCATGCTTTCGATGGGGATTTCTGCGTGATGAGCGGCCTCCCAGATATCGTCCATGACACCCCGTGGATCATTTTCAGGGCCTGTTCCGTAAACGAAAGCTCCAGGCGTTTCATAGGGACGCCAAATACCATCTTGGTCACGTTGAAAGATATAAGCCTCGGTCTCGAGACCCACCATTGGGCTCAACCCTAGGGCTTCCCAATCTTTAATCGCACGTTTGAGCGTTGAGCGGGGGCACAGCCCAAAAGGTTCACCATCTACATGTAAATCGCCCAGCGCTATCTCCGTGCCGGCCTGCCAGCCCTTGCGTCGCTCGGCGTCCAAAATGAGATCCATGTCAGGCAGCCCGTCATAAACACCGCAGCCAGGAACGGGTAGTAAATCCCGGTCATAAGAGACAGCAAAAGCCCCGCGGGCAAAACCAATTTTGCCGCCGGCCGCCACATCGACCGGAACATATTTTCCCCGCGGAAGATTCAACATGTCATTGAACATAACGCGGGTGCGGGACATCTCCTCAGCCATTTTAAGCTACCTTTGTGACACGGACGTGCTGTTGTTTGACGCCGCAAATAAAATTGGATCGTGTCCAGGTTGGGTCAGCGGTTGCCTCAAATGATGCGACGCGCTTAACCAGCTCTTCGATTGCAATGCGTACTTCAAGTTTGGCCAAATGCATTCCCAAACACACATGAATTCCACCCTGTCCAAAGGCCAGGTGCCGATTTGGCGATCGCCCCAATATGCACTCATTCGGATCTTCAAAGAGGGCTTCGTCACGACTGCCGGAAACAAACCATAACAGGACTTTGTCCCCTGCGCGAATTTTCTTGCCGTGCATCTCAAAATCCTGAGTTGCGGTGCGCCTGAAATGCATGGTTGGGGAGGCCAATCGGATGAATTCATCTGCGCAACTGTCCCAGTATTTACCGGTCTTCAGTTGTGCAATGAGATCTGGATTATGGGCCAATAGGCTGAGGGCCTGCGCGATTGAATAACGGGTTGTGTCGTTGCCCGCGGCCACCAAAAGGCAGAAAAAATTCTTAAATTCTAATTCATTCAAGCCGTTCTCATCACCTGTGATTTTTGCCAAAATCCCCTCCTGTGCAAGGGGGCGGCGATTGGACAATAAATCACTGGCATAGTCGTAAAGCTCAAGCCCGGCCGGGCTGCGAAACGGCATCATTCGGTAGGCACTGGTGTCCACTTGGTCAATCACATGTTCGGTGAAGTCAGGATCAGAGTTGCCGATCAGCGCATCACCCTTTTCAACCAACCAATCCAAGTCTTCATCAGGGACGCCCAAAATACGGCCCAGCATTAGCATAGGCAACTGCTTGGCAATCACCTCCACCGCATCAAATTCTGTGTTTCTAAGGGCCTTATCAACAATATTTGACGACAATTCGCGGATCACCGGTTCAAATTCACCTACAATTGGCTTGGCAAAATTGGGATTCACAAGGCGCCGAACCTTGGTGTGCTCGGGTGGGTCCGTTTCTTGAAACGTCCGGCGCGCCAGATATTCCTCGGCGCTTTGGTCTTCAAGGCGGATTCCCTGGGCGGAACTGAAGATCTGGTTTTCCTTATTCGCAAAAGCGATATCGGCATGTCGTGTAAGATTCCAAAAGCCTTTGGTGTCGGCATCCCCTTCATTCCAATGCAGAGGGTCGTCTTTGCGCAGACGCGCGAATGTCTTGTGGGGCACGCCGCCAGCAAAGCTGTCGTGGCTTAGGAGGTTCAGATATCCATCATCGTGCATCGCCCAAAGCCTTCCTGAAAAAATTTGTCGCCCAAGAGCCAAAGACAGATCCATCTTGATCGAGCGCCAAACTGTCCCATGCCATCTTTGTGGTGGCGGTGGGCATTTTACCCTCTGTAAAGCGCAGCAAACAAGCCATGAAGTCGTAGGTAAATTCAGGATGTGCTTGAGTGGTTATGATATGATCGCCCTTTGCAAAGCTGGCAATGTTACAATTTTCACTTGATCCTAGAAGCGTGCAGCCTTCTGGCAAGCGGGTCACTTGATCTTCATGAAATACATAAAGCTGCAAGCTGTCCCGTGGTGGCTCCATCCAATCTTTCGTTTCATGAAACCGTGTTTCTTCGACACCAACATTGTACCCCTGATTTGATCTCTCAACCGTCCCGCCCAGAGCCAGTGCAATGGCTTGATGTCCAAAACACGCGCCCAACAAAGGTTTTTGCGTCGCGTCACAGCGGCGAATGAAATCCAATAAGGCATCGGTGAAAACATGCTGATCTAAAACACTGAGCGGGCTACCTGTGATCATATAGGCGTCTTGCTCATCCAAATCCTGAGGCACTTCTCCGCCAATGGTCATGTATATTCGATAAGTGAAGCGCTCATCTTGTAGATCGAAAAGGTCGCGGAAGCGGTGCGCGTCATCTGGAAAAGCATCGCCCACCTCGACGGATTTGTCATGGTTGGTTTGCAAAATGCCAAGTTTAATGCGCCGCATGCAGGCTCTCCAATTGATGCGCTCTCATAGGAAGGATGGGCGCCGAACGCCCATCCTCAATGTTTTAATTGTCCAGAATGGCGCCCAATTCAGCGTTCTTTCCACGATCCGTTTCTATACGTTGTTTGGAGGCTGCCATATCTTGCCAGTAAACCCTTGCACCGGTTTCCGCCATCAACGCTTGTGCCTCGGCGCTTGCCATGGTCGCAGCGGCCACTTCATCGAGCTTATCAATAACCTCTTGTGGCGTGCCTTTTTTCACAAATAGACCGTTCCAAAGCTCCAGATCATTGATCCCCGATTGCGCCGCCAAGGTTTGAACGCCTGACAATTTAGCAATCGGCTCTGATCCAATATTGGCCAAAACATTAATCTCACCCAAACATGGCTCAATCAAGGCTAAGGTCGTATTGATAACATCAGCATCACCCGAGGACAGAGTATTGCAATCCAGCATGTCAAAGGCGCTGTCATCTGCAAATTCAAATCCCATCTTCTTTGCAGCCGCGAAAGAGGCTTTGGTTGGCGTCAGACCCGCTCCGAAATGCCCGAGAACCACATCGTTGTCTTGGGCATGGGCGGCCAATTCAGCCATGTTGCTGTAAGGGGCATCCCCGGAGGCCGCCAATACAAAGGGGTATGTGAGAAAGATTCCAACGGGCGTGAAGCTATCTTCCTCAATTCCAATATCGATCATCGGCCCAACGATTGGAACACCAATCACAAAAGACCCAACCATTGAGCCATCTGCCGGACCATTCAAGACCTCTAAGGCACCAGGAAAAGGCCCATCGCCGCCGCCGGGTTTGTTCACAACCGAAGCCGAGACGCCCGTCATTTCCTCCATTTTGGCGGCAATCATCCGTGTGAGAATGTCTTCAAAATCACCCGGCGGCCACGGCACAACAAATTGAACGGGTGTTGTTGGATATTCGGCCAGGGCAGGCATCGCCCCAGACAAGACCGTCGATGCGGAGAAGGCCGCAATTGCTGCTAATTTTTTCATTTTCAAACTCCCTATTATCTTGGCCATTATTGAAAGTGTTTTCGTCGGTTCCTAATCGACGTCCAAATGATGAACCCCATGACCATTAGGATCACCACGAATAACGTTCCGGAGACTGGGCGATTGATTAAGTCTAACGCCGTTTTTATTTGTCCAGCTCCGGCCGTGAGGCGCTCCAATATAATAGAGCCTAAGACCAATCCCAAGACAATAGGCACAAGCGGCCAATCCAGGCGCCGCAGAATAAACCCAATATAGCCAAAAATGACCGCAAAAATACAATCTGCAAAGCTGTTACGGATCGAGTAAACACCAACAAAGGACAGGATCATGATCATCGCTCCCAAAAAGCGATTGGGAATATATATCATTTTCGCAATAAACCTTGTCGAAAAAAGCAAAGTTATCAGGACAAACACATTGATCAAAAACAAAGCGGAAAACAGGCTGAATAAAAAATCTGGGTTGTTTTCAAAAATATCTGGTCCTGGCTTAATTCCAGCGTCAAAAAACACAACCATCATCATCGCCGTTAGCGCTTCGCCCGGCACGCCGAGTGCCAAGAGCGGTATCATTGCGGCCGCAGGCACCGCATTGTTTGACGTCTCCGAGGCCAGCAATCCCTCTGGAGACCCATGCCCAAATCGTGCAGGATCTTTCGAAATGGCGCGCGCTGTGGAGTAGCTGAAAAACTGAGCCACAAATTCACCAACGCCCGGGATGATCCCCATGACGGTTCCATAGCAGGCAGATATAATTGCAATGAGCTTATGAGAGATTAGATCTTTGAATCCGGTAAATAACCCCCCAGAAATCCGAGCCTCCGGCGGGTCATCATCCTTGCCGACCATCAAGTTCAGAGCTTGGCTCAGCGCAAAGATACCAACGATCACGACAATAAGATTAAACCCGGAATAGAGGTACTCAATATCAAAGGTAAATCGATCGATTTTCCGTGTCGTCTGGCGCCCGATCATTGCAATCAAAAACCCAAAACCGAACAGCATTGCAGCGATCACCATGGTTTTTCGATGTGCGGCAATCAATAAGACGGCCCCCAGTATCGCGGCCATTAGAATATCGCGTTGGCCAAACAAAGCCCCTAAATCACGCAAATAGGGCCCGAAGGCAAACAGGGCGATCAAAGCCGCTGCAATAGAAAAACACCCGCCAAAAAACGATGCTGAATAGGCCAATGACAGCGCGCGCGATGGAGCCCCGCGCCGCGTCATAGCATAGCCGTCATAGGTCGTGAGCGCATTCACGGGTGTGCCGGGCGTATTGATCAAAATCGCAGGTATCGCACCGCCATACATGGACGAGCCATAAATCCCCAGAAGCAGCACAAGGCTCACCAAATCATCCAGGAAAACCGTTGCGGGCAACAAAATAGCGATCGCTATGGCTGGACCAATCCCGGGTACAGCGCCGATCACAACGCCCCCGACCGAGCCAATCACAATAGCCAGCAGCACTGCCGGTTGCAGCAAGCTTTCAAGTCCGAGAAGAAATGCATCCAAGCGCTTGGTCCTAAAAATACGTTAACAAGAAGCCGCGCAGGGGTGTCGGCATCAGGTCATAAAGCCAAATTGATACGGGCGTTTTAATCTGGAGCAATGTGCGGAACACGATCACCACTGCAACGCTGCAAGAAAAGCTGCGCAGCACCCACACCCGGCCACGGTAGCCAAGGCGCCATGGCAAAAACACGCCTAGGAACACCGTTGCCAGTAAATACCCAAAGATTGGAACGAGCATTGTGTACGCAATGAAATAGATGACAAACTCAAACGCCTCGATGTATTTTGCAACCTCAAAACTGGCCTTGGTTGGAAGCAAAAACCTTTTGCGCCAAAGATGTTCTTTCAAAGAGGCACGCAAGTTCCAAAGCGCCGTTGGCACTAGGACCGTCAGACAGAACATGGGCGCAACCCAAGATTGTTTGAGAATACGGCCGAACCTTGTGATTTTGCCGTCCAAATCTATCAACCCAAATTGATGCGCAAGGTAGCTGGCAACGCCATCGGGTAGCTTTCGATTATCCCAGCCGGTTTGGGTGAAAAACATTGCGAAAAAGAACAGGGCAAGACAGGCTGCAATGATGGAGATATGCAAATCTCCACGTCCCCGCGAGAATTGGAACAGGTCTTCTACCTTGGTTTTTTTGTCTGGTGGGCACTCACTGCGAAATTGTTCAGCTTGCGTGCATGGCAGCCCCTCTGGAAACAAAAACAGGTCGTTATTTTTATCTACTGGCGCCCTCATAGCTTAATCCAAGCCGTTTTTGTGTTCACGTATTTATCCAAGGCATGCAGAGATTTGTCCTGACCATTTCCCGATTGTTTATATCCCCCCAAAGGCACTGTGTTGTCGGCTCCGCCATATGTATTCACATGAACCACTCCGGCGCGCAGCGCTGACACCATCCGATGTGCGCGGCTCAACTGAGATGTCCAGACACCGGCTGACAGGCCAAGCTCTGTCGCATTGGCTAAATCGATGGCATTCTTTTCTGATGTAAAGCGCGTGACGGTCAAGACCGGTCCAAACACCTCATCTTGCACCAACCGATCTTCGGGGCCCATGTTGGTGACAATTGCCGGGCGCATGTAATAGCCTCCGGTTTCTGTCAAAATTCTGTCACCACCCGCGACAATGGACTTTACAGACTCGAGCGACTGCAAAACCCGATTTAAATGTGCCTCCGAACTCATAGCGCCGATCTGTGTTGCGAGACTGAGTGGATCTCCGACCCGCATTGTCTGAGTTACCGCAACGATTTTCTCCACGAAGGCATCATGAATACTGTTTTGGACCAGCAACCGCGAGCCTGCGATGCACACTTGTCCAGAATTTCGAAAAATTCCTGCAACGACGGCCTGTGCCGCCGCCTCTAAGTCATCGGTGTCCTCAAAAACCACATGCGGCGATTTACCCCCAAGCTCCAAATAGACACGCTTGAGATTGGTCTGTGCGGCATGTTCCAACAGCAGTCGCCCAACGCGGCCGGATCCCGTAAAAACCAAAGAATCGACATCCATGGACCTTGCCAACGCCTGTCCTGCGACAGCGCCTTGCCCGGTCACCACATTCAAAACACCATCGGGCAGGCCAGCCTCATGCGCCAATTCCACCAATCGCAGAGCAGAGAGTGAGGCAATCTCAGAAGGCTTTAAGACAACACTATTTCCCATCGCCAACGCCGGCGCGATCTTCCAGGCGGATATCATCAGCGGGAAATTCCATGGCACAATGGCACCCACGACACCAATGGGTTCTTTTAGGATCATGGCCAATGTAGAAGCATCGGTTGGCGCGACTTCACCATAAATCTTATCGATGGCTTCAGCATAATAGCGGATTGTATTTGCGGCGGACATTGGCTCCGCCTTAATCGCCATGGAAATTTCAGTGCCATTATCGCGCACGCCTAACACGGCCAATTCAAGCGCGTGATCATCAATCAACTGTGCCCAATCCAGCAGGATTTTCTTTCGGGCAGCCGGAGCCATTTTCGCCCAAGAACCCGTTTCAAACGCCCTGCGCGCAGCCGCGACCGCATCCGCCACATCCGCCTCCGAGGCATCTGGTAACTTTGCCAAAAGCGAGCCATCAATTGGTGAAACCACATCCAAAACGGCTTCGGAAACAGCATTAACACTGGCGCCACCAATTATCATTTTAGGAGGTGAAACGAGCCGAACCCGTAAATCATCGATCTCGTTCTGGCGCATTCCACCGTCCATCACATGAATAAACCTGTGCCCCAATGGGCTATGGATTCCACAATGACGCATGTGCTTTAACAGTCAAGTATTTCGGAATTGACAGCGCAAGCAATTGACCGCTCAGAGCTGTCAGACGAATGAGAACTCGCATCAGATTGCTAGCGCAGCCTGAACTCCGGCAGCCCCACACGCCCAACCTAGCCCAACACCCAGCCCTTGTGGCGCCTTCAGTGGACAACTACGGCCACAACACGCAAACAGCCGCGCAACCCCGTGCCAAAGCAAACCTGTTTGCAGCGATGCGCAGGCGGGCGGGCGCGTGGCGAAAATGGACTCACAAATCAAGTATCAAATGAGGAAATTCTACGTGGTTCTACAGCGTCAAACAGGCCCAGGTTGCTATCAACATCTGGCTTAAAGAATACAATCACATCAGGCCATACCACGCGCTTGGTATGCGACCGCCTGTTCCTGAAACCTTATTAAAGAAACGCGAATTTATGGTACAGAAATTGGGGCTAGACAAGAATTCCAACCGTTACAAAGTTGGATTGCGGAAATGAAGCCTGAATGCCTTCTCATGTAACCTCACAGGGACGGCTACATTGCTGTTCTGAAATTTCATTTTGGAATACGGACTATATAATCAAACTCAATTAGAAACTCTCGAAAACTCGGATACCCATCAGTGTTAGAGTGCTCTAGGTATCAGCGCAGTACATTTGACTCATTACATCCTATGCGCGAGTATACGTGAATATTCGAGATTTAATTATAAGGTTATCAATGTCATTCAGAACAAAAACGCTTTCCCTGCAACGAGCATATTTCAATGAAGGCTTCAACGATACGCTCGAAAATACATTAAGGAATGCATTTTTAAAATTACCTAAAGCGCAAGATAGAATCGTCACGGTAGATCTAGTTTCCAACCAACTATTTGCAGGCTTTGAAGAGGCAAACAGCGGTGAGGGTATTTTGTTCGAATTCTTGAATTTGAACAAGGTGCTATCGGTGTCATCAACTTGGATACGACAGATAATAGCGCGGCGGTTGAAGAATTTTTTCATCCAAACAAGACTTCTTAAAGGAAGAGATCGTATTTTATGTTGTTAGAGATCATATAGTCGCTTGCAACGTTAAGAACAAAAAGGGAACATTGGCTAGCAATGTGCTACAGTTGGCACAAAAGGGAGATGTTTTGGGTCAGGATGTAAAAATGAAAATTGCGGATGTACCAGACAAAACAACGTTAGAGCAGATTGCGACCGTTGGTGTGAAGTAAGTAGATTTTTCTATTACCTCGTTTATGGAAAATCTAAACATATCCACTAGGGATCAAGCTGGCTCTCGCATTATGCGAATGATTCTTGCTATGCCAGCACAAGATGCTGAGCTTAGAAAGCGTGCAAATGCGATTGGCCGAATGACACTTAAGCGCGGAAGATTCGAACGCGATGAAATCCCAAAGGATGCATGGCTCACGGCAATTGGAAAAGAATTGATGATTGCAGGTTCATCCGATCATTTCACAATCGTCCTCGAAGATAAAACTAAGATTTCCAACTCAAATTTGCGTAAATCAAAATCAGTGCAACTTCGACGGCACGCCAATAGCTATTCATTCGAAAATGCTAAAATGGAACTAGAGGAATACTACAAGGCTTTGGCAAGTGATGGATCGCTTGGAGCCTGACATGGCAGCACGTAGTTCCATATTCTGGCTAATTGTTAGTCTCTCAATTGCGGCTTCAGCGGGGTATTTTGCCTTTTGTGATGCAGAGAAATTTGCAGGTGTAATCGATTTGCTAGCTACGATAGTTTCGATACTAATCGGCGTATCTCTTGCGGTAATTGCTGTGCTGAGTTCGCCTTTCTCGGTTACGCAAGACAACGCAAAAGACAGCGATGAGGCTTCACGAATGACGAAACTCGTAAAGCAAGATGATGAAGATATGGCACTCGGACAATTAATGTTGTTTCGAATTTACTATTTGGCACTTTTCTTAGCTCTTGCCTTCAAGTGGCTTACTGCTGGTGAGACAACTGATTTTGACGAACTTCACATTCGTATTCTTGCCAGTGCCACCGCAGCTATAGGTATTTTGACTTTTTGCTGGTCAGCGCGGCTTCCACTCATGTTGCAACGCATTTCCAATCAACGCCGCTCTTTGGGTTCTTAGTAGTGGAAACAAGCGATCACTAAACACTCTTGTGTTTGAAAAACGTTTGGAAATGACTCCGACATCGAGAGGTTCTTTTTCTTTTATCGTTTATTTTCAATTTCTTGAATGGCGCCTCACACGGCAAAATGACTTCAGCAATATAGTATTTAATCAGTTACTTAGATTGGTTTCGGTTTCAAAAAGCGGTCCCGAAAGCGGTCCTCGGACAGACAAAGGCTCTCAATTAATCCTCCACATTACGGCGCAAAAGCGGAAACCGAACATAAAGCATCACAGCCAGGTGGATGATCCCTGGGCTTGTTTTGACGTACCTGAATGGGGCGTGTTTTGTCATGCGGAGAGGATATAAAGCCTCCCGCCCCGTCTCAAGCTCGTTTTGTCTGACAGTGCCCTGGATGTGGTAGGAGACTGCCAAATACAATTTCATTGAACAAGCTGTTCAAATGCGCAAAAAGATAACTAAGCCCCTAGCTTTAAATAACAAAAGAACATGGTTTTATACATTTTATTGGGAAAACTGGACAAAACGATCAGTGAGCAAAATTCAATCAGGTGTGATCTCTAAAATTTAGCTCGATACCTGTTGTAATTGCATGAGCCGGTGTGAACTCGATGAAAAGATTCTAACTGGTAAGAAGGAGAGCAATCGACATGTGCACTATCAACATTTCCACTCCACACCGAGTTCCTTGGCTCAGGCAATTCCCCAATCAATCGCCTGAATGGGGAGGTTATAAATTCATTTTTAATGCTGATGATCAACCCTATGATTATCTCGTAGCCTTTTACGATTTGCATGAAATTATGTCACCCAAATGCCCTGTTGAAAACACTATTCACATCACGACAGAGCCACAGAGTGTATTTGCATATCATAGAAAATTTACGGATCAATTCGGCTGGTTGCTAACACATGTAAAACATGCTTATCGCAATGGCGTGATACAAAGCCCTCCTCTTCTAAACTGGTATATTGGCTGGCAACCTGACGCAGAAGATGATCGTGGCTTGCTATCCTATGAGCAGATGGAACAGATATTTTTCGAAGAGAAAACCAAAAATATTTCAATCGTAACATCCAATAAAGCTTTCACAGAGGCGCACAGAAAACGCATAGAATTCGCAAAGCGATTAAAAGCTGATTTTGGTAACAAATTAGATTTTTTTGGTTGTGGCTTTGTGTCCATGGACGACAAGTTAGAGTCGCTAAGAGATTATCGCTTCCACATAGCAATTGAGAACTCAAGTTACGATGGATATTTTACAGAAAAAATTACAGATTGTTTTCTAGCTGGCACCTATCCAATATATTATGGCTGTAAAAATTTAGATCAATACTTCCCAAAAAACTCGTTTTTACAAATAGATTTGGAAGATTACGATGCTTCGATTTCACTGATAAAAACGGCAATCTCGGAAAGATATGATCTGAAATACAAAGCCGAATTAAAAGAGGCGCGCGATTTGTGCCTTACCTATCACAATAGATTTCCTGCACTGGTCAGAATTATTGAGCAGATCAAATCTGGAGAGCATGGTCAGCCAGCAAGCCCGCAATTGCATGGCAAAGTAATGCTGCCTTTCGGGTCTAAAAAATTCAGACGCTTGCGTATTAAAAGAAGACCCCATACACGCCTTCTATTTTTTATAGAAACCATGTTATCAAAATAGAAAGTCACCATTGATTTCGAAGCGCTAGGGCTTTTGGCATCAACTAGAAAAGACGCGATATGATTATAACAAAACTCATTGGCGGCTTGGGCAACAAATGTTCTGACCTGCCCCCCGAGGCTCCCTCATTGATAACGAGAGTTTGCGGATTTGGGTTTTATAGTCTTCGTCGTTGGTTTGGGCAAGCGCGTCGGGCGCGGAGCCCTCAAATTGCTCAAGCGTCCGACGCGCTTCTGCGGGTGTTTGGTTGGCGAGCGATGAGTGCGGCCTGACGTTATTGTAGTCATATCGCCAGAGCGCCAGCTCTCGCCGGGCATCTTCCAGGCTGTCGAACATCTCCTCGTTCAGCAACTCGTCCCGGAGGCTGCCATTGAATGACTCGATGAAGGCATTCTACTGCGGCTTTCCCGGATCAATGTAGTGCCCTAAGATTTCTATTCTTGGCGTATCGAATTTTCCCAATTGCGTAAGAAGGCTTGTCTTTTCAAACGATCCAAAAACACCAACAATCCCGGGCCCAGACGAATGGGGCGCAGCGCCTTTTGTTTGTCGGATGCACCATCAAAAACTGGTGGCAAGCCAGTTGTTTCAGCCAAGCTTTCCTGAGTTGGTTTAGACAATAGAAAATCTATCATACGCCCAGCAACATCCGGATATTGCGCGTATTGCGGAATAAATGCGGTGCGCATCATCACCGTGACATAATCTTGCATCGGCACAATCGTGATGCCCGGTTCATGCGCCAGCCGATTTTCCGCATAAGAGCCCAGCACATTATAAGCCAGCGCCAAACGACCTTGGTAAACGTCGTCGATCATTGCCCCGGAACAACAATAAAGCTGGGTGTTAAGACGGCCCATCACCTCGGTCAAACGCCAAAAACTGTCGGTATTGCGGCTATCTTGCGTAGCAAACAAATACCCAAGGCCCGAGGTGCGCACGTCATAAGTGCCGATGCGTTGATCAAAAATCTCTGGGTGCACGCGCAACAAATCGATCAGCTGTTCACGGTTTTTTGGTATTTCCAATCCTGCAAAAAGCGCGTCTGAAATAACCAAAGCCGCAGGTTCTTGGGTAAAAGAAAACAGCTGGTCCTGCCATTTAGCCCACCCCGGAAGTTGCGCGGTTTGGGACGAAACATACTGTTGTGCAAACCCGTCATTGACCAGTTTGGTTTGCAAATCCATGGCCGATGAAATCACCAGATCAAAAGGCGCACCCTCCTCATAAATTGCCGCCATTACCTCGGTGCTACTGGCCACAGTATAATCAACTGTGATCCCTTGATTGATTGATTGAAACGTGCGGATCAATGGATCAAAGGCGGCAATGTCGGCGGTTGAGATCACCCTTATGGTTTGCGTGGGCATGGGTGCCGTGTACAGGCGGCGATCCTCGACCTCAAAAGCGAAACTTGGGTGAAAAGAGCTTAAAATCATACCAATGGAAAATAAAGTGACACGCATGCGCCGCCTCCTTTGGTGTCTGTATTATTGTTAATTTTGACACGTCCGCCATGGGCACGGGCAACCTCATCAACAATGGTTAAACCAAGACCAGAACCAACGATGTCCTTGACGTTTGTGCCACGTTTAAATCGCTGTAAATGGTCGCTCAAATTAGCCCCGGCAAAACCTCGGCCTTGATCGGCAAAACTGATAATGTAGTTATGAGCATCACGACCAAGAGCAACTGTGATGTCACTTTCGGAGAACGAATATTTTATTGCATTGTCCAAGATATTTCGCAATGCGTTTTGCAACATGATCGGGTCACCATCAAAGCCGAAATCGCCGCCCTGATCCTGCATTATTATTGAAATATCCTTTAGTTCCGCCGTGGGCGACAGGCGCTCAACGGTTTCTGCCGTCAATTTGCGCAAATCTAAGGCCTCGGTTTGAAGCTGATCGGCTCGGAAATTCACCATCGCGTGATCCAGCAGTTGCCCAGCCGACCGCGAGCTTTCATCAATGGCGCGGATCATTTCCCGCAAGGCCGTTTTGTTTTTGGATTTTTCTAATCCGCGGTGGATCACCTCGGCTTGTGTACGCACCGTCGCCAATGGCGTGCGCACGCGATGCGCGGCTTCGACGATGAAATCCTCAGATCGGGTAAGGCTGGATTTCAGCCGCGCGATCAACGAATTTAACGCGGTGATTAACGGCACCAATTCCGCCGGTGCCTGTGTTTGAACCGCGCGTAGATCGCTGGGTCCGCGGCGGGTCACAGAACCGGCCACACGATTGAGCGGGGCAAGTGCGCTGTGGGCGGCCCATAGGCTCAGCCCGGCGGCAACGAAGAAAAAAACGATGCCAATTGCCACCGCCCAAAGCGTGATGCGCGACGATATTTGTACCAGCCCAAGACGGGTCTGCGCCACGACGGTGCGCACCAATGCCTGTTGGCTTTGGCTGCCGACAAGGCGTGTTACAACCACGGCGCGGACCTGTTCACCGCGATACTCAAAGGTGGAAAATTCCGGCTGATTAGGTACGGCCAGCGCCGCTTTGACCACCAGATCATCATAGCCTGTCAATGTTTCACCATCCACCAATACACTGTAAAACACGCGATCTTCGCTGATAGTACCCAACATGGACAACGCTGAATAAGGCAATTCCAGCCGCACCTGTCCGCCCTCGACAAAAAGTGCATCGGCAATCGACGTCGCTGAAGCCGCCAAAATATTGTCCTGGGTATCAGCCGCTGCTCGTTCGGCCATGCCACGTACGATCAAGAACAATACCAGCGACAATAGCAACGCGATCAACGACAATTGGATTACCAAACGTCTCTGCATAGAACCTTTTGGCAAAAGGCCCGTCATGGCCTTGCGACCAAACGATAACCCAAACTGCGCACTGTTTCTATTTCCGCGCGCGTGCCAGCCAGCTTTTTACGAATCCGCCCTACATATACTTCGATCGCATTTTCAGAGACATCCTCAGACAGCGAAAACAGACGGTCGATAAGATGGTTCTTGGAAAAAATTTGCGCGGGTGCGGCAAAAAATATCTCAACAAGCCGTAATTCACGGTTTCGCAAATTCTGAATGTTGTCATTGGCAATTAAAGTTGCCTCTTGCGGATCTAAAATCACGCCGGCAAATTCCAGACGATTCTGTGCCGCCCCGCCTTGCCGACGCAAAACAGCGCGACATCTTGCTTCTAATTCGGCGAAATCGAAAGGTTTCGTGACATAATCATCGGCGCCCAAATCCAACAATGTTATGCGATCTGAAACTTGCGAGCGGGCTGTCAAAACGATCACAGGCGTTTTGTTTTTGGCCAGCCTGTGGCGCGCCAAAAAATCGCGACCATCACCATCTGGCAACATAATATCAAGCAAAATCAGATTGTAATCGGTTGTATCGACAAAAGCACTGGCATCAATAAGCCCAGCGGCGTGATCCACCGCATGACCATCCAATGCAAAACGCTCGCAGACGGCACGAGCCAGTTGGGCATTATCTTCTACCAAGAGAAATCGCATCAATTTCCACTTTCGTTCATGGTGACAGGTTGCTGTCAGCTTTCCTGGTTCTGTTGTCACCATGTGCGGGGAACCCCGCCTATGTCAAATGGGAGGAACTAATGACAAATCGCTTTTTCAAAGCGCTGGCAACCAGCGCGGCAATTACTGTTGGTGTGGCTTCTGCTGCATCCGCGGCTGAATGTATCGCCCCAGCAAACCCAGGTGGTGGTTGGGATTTCACATGCCGTCAAATCGGCAAAATCATGTACGATATTGGTGCTGTTGATAAACCAGTTCAAGTTACCAATATGCCCGGTGCGGGCGGCGGCTTGGCCTTCAACACAGTTGTAAACGAACGGAACGACGACGCCGATCTAATCATCGCGGCATCCTCTGCTACAACAACACGTCTGGCACAAAATGCTTACGCTGGTCGCACGGCTGACGAGGTTCGCTTTGTGGGTGCCATCGGAGCCGATCCCGGCATCATTGCGGTTGCGGCTGACAGCCCTTATAATTCGCTGAAAGATCTGGTGGACGCAATCCTTGCTGATCCGGGTTCAGTTGCCTTTGCTGGCGGTTCTGCGGTCGGTGGCTTTGATCACTTGAAGCCGTTGATGGTTCTAAAAGAAGCCGGTTTCACCGACATCACCAAAATCAAATATATCGGTGTTGATGGTGGTGCAGATGCGATCACACAAACAGTTGGAGGCTTTACTCAAGCTATGACTGGCGACATGTCAGAAGTTGTATCGTTCTTGGCCAATGGTGACATCCGTGTCATTGCGGTCCTTACAGATGAACGAGTGCCAGGTTTTGAAGACATCCCAACGGCAACTGAACAGGGTTACTCGGTTGTGGCTGTGAACTGGCGTGGTCTTTATGTTCCAAAAGGTGTGTCGGACGATACATTCAATTCATGGGCTGACAAATTGCAAATGGTTGCAGACAGCGCTGAGTGGAAAGAAGCTATGGCCGCAAATGGTTTAGCGCCATTCACCAAAGTTGGTGGCAACTTCCAAGGTTATGTTGACGGCCTGGTGGCCGATATCAACGCCATGTCAAAAGAGCTGGGAGTTATTCAGTAATGGCCTCTGACCGAATTTTTGGTTTGGTCACTCTGATCACGGCGGTCGCGTACATCGCGGCCGCCACTCAGATTCAAACAAACTTTTTCTCAGGCCAGTACCTGCCTAAACTTTTTCCAATTATGATTGGCACGGTGGCGGCGATCTCAGCGCTGGTGATGATTTTCAAACCAGACCCAGAACCTGAATGGCCGGCATCCAGAGCTTGGAAAAATATGGCCATCGCCGTTGCTGTTCTGGCGCTATATTCCATTTTTCTGAAACCCCTTGGTTTTATTTTTCCGACTGCATTTGCAGCAGGCATCGTCAGCTATCAAATTTCCCCACGCAAGTTACCTGCT
Source organism: Planktomarina temperata RCA23 (assembly GCF_000738435.1). Lineage (NCBI taxonomy): Bacteria > Pseudomonadati > Pseudomonadota > Alphaproteobacteria > Rhodobacterales > Paracoccaceae > Planktomarina > Planktomarina temperata. The sequence continues at coordinate 2,794,966 of NZ_CP003984.1, forward strand.
CTATTTTCCGGTGTGGGCTTGTCGTTAGGATTGTTCGTTTTGTTCAAGTTCCTCTTAGGCCTTGGCAACATCGTAGCTTACCGTATTCCGACCCCCGCAAAACTGTGGGAAGCAATTTCAGTTCTTATTCCATTTGTGGGGCACTGACGTGGATATTCTTGCTAATCTCGCGCTTGGTTTTAGCGTTGCATTGTCACCTTACACGCTGATGTTGGCTGTATGTGGCTGTTTTCTTGGCACGGTGATCGGTGCATTGCCGGGCCTTGGCCCATCTAATGGCGTGGCCATTCTGATTCCAATCACCTTTACCCTTGGCCTTGATGCAACCAGTGCCTTGGTATTGATGACCTCGGTTTATTACGGCGCCATGTATGGAGGGCGCATTTCGTCTATTTTGTTAAATATCCCGGGCGATGAACCTGCGTTGATGACAACCCTTGATGGGTATCCCATGGCCAAAGCGGGGCGCGCAGGGGACGCCTTGGTATTATCAGGCGTTGCCTCATTTGTAGGAGCGCTCCTAGCCACAATCGGGCTGATGCTTTTGGCCCCGTCGCTAGCGCGTGTCGCTTTTTTATTCGGTCCTGCCGAATATTTCGCGCTGTATTTATTAGCCTTCTGCACGCTTGGCGGCATGGCATCAAACAATCAGGCCAAATCAGCAATTGCTGCTTGTTTGGGCCTAGGTATTGCAATGATCGGTGTCGATACCTCATCCGGCTTGCCGCGCCTTACGGGGGGCAATCTGCACCTTTATGACGGCGTTGATTTTCTTGTCGCCATCGTCGGCTTATTTGCTATTTCTGAGGTATTCTTGTTTATCGAAAGCCACGGCAAAGGGTCGTCTATCGGTGTAACACTGGACAAAGTGCGCATCCCTTGGGCTGATATCTTTTCCACCAAATGGACTATGCTGCGCTCTTCTGGCGTTGGTTTCATTGCAGGCATCTTGCCCGGCGCGGGTGCCTCGCTCGGATCATTCTTGGCCTATATGACGGAAAAATCCATTGCCGGTGAAAAAGGCGGCTTTGGCACTGGCGTGCCAAAAGGTATCGCCGCACCAGAGGCCGGAAACAATGCAGCTGCTGGAGGTGCCTTGGTGCCAATGCTAACCTTGGGTGTGCCAGGTTCAGGCACCACCGCGGTTTTGTTGGCACTATTGATGACGTTAAATATTACGCCTGGACCAACATTATTTACCGAACGGCCCGAGGTTGTTTGGGGCCTTATTGCATCATTGCTAATCGCCAACTTTGTTTTGCTGTTGATGAACGTGCCCATGGTCAAAATTTTCGTGAAAATCCTGACAGTTCCGGCATGGGTTCTATTGCCCGGCGTCACCATGGTGTCATTCGTAGGCATTTATTCCCTGTCAGGCAGTTACTTTGATCTGCTGATGATGGTGGGATTTGGTATGCTGGGATACATCCTGCGCAAGCTGGATATTCCTACGGTGCCAGTGATCCTTGGCATTCTTCTGGGTGGTCATATGGAAAACGCTTTACGTCGTGCAATGACATTGTCCGACGGGGATGTTATGTATTTGTTCAGCTCACCCATTGCGATAGGTTTTTGGATCGCGGCAATTGCGGGCTTTGTCGCACCGATGTTTTTGCGTAAAATACTGACAAAACCGCAAGCCATAAAAGGTTAATATGACAACACGTGTTTTGATCCCCTCTGGTGCCCTTGGCCTGAACTATGACCAAGTAGCACTGGACCGTGGCATCGCCATGAAACCTGACATCATTGCAATCGATGGGGGATCAACCGACAGTGGCCCTGCCTATCTAGGGCGAGGTGTGTCAAAATATTCACGTGCATCCACAAAGATCGAATGGCGCGGCTTGATGGAAGCACGAGCAAAGGCGGGTGTACCATTGGTTATAGGCACATCTGGCACTTGCGGGGCCGACAATGCGGTAAATTGGATGCTGGATATCACGCGTGAAATCGCCACCGATCTGCGGCAAAGTTTGAAAATCGCAGTGCTGCGCTGTTCCCAAGATACAGCGGTAATGAGCACAGCCTTTTCCGATGGTCGCATCACTCCCCTGCCCGCCGCGCCAAATGTAACCGCAGACGATTTTGCCACCTGCACCAATATCGTCGCACTAGCTGGCGCCGAACAAATCGCCGCAGCGCTTGAAACTAACGCCGACATCGTAATCGCTGGTCGCACCACAGATACCGCCATTATTGCCGCCTTGCCCATAATGCGCGGCAATGATGCAGGAGCCGCTTGGCATGGGGCAAAAATCGGCGAATGCGGCGCGCTTTGCGCATCCAACCCGCAATCCGGCGTAGTAATGATGGAATTTGACAATGACGGCTTTACTGTGATCCCGCTGGCCGATGGCGCGAAAGCCACGCCCCATACGGTTTCCGCCCATATGCTTTATGAAAATTCTGACCCGTTTATCCTGTATGAACCGGGTGGGTATCTGGATGTAACAGACGCGACCTATGCTGCGCTTGACGATACCCGCGTGCGCGTCACAGGGTCAAAATGGGTACCGGCAGATCGTTATACCGTCAAGCTAGAGGGTGCGCGACCTGCGGGTTTTCAATGCGTGTTGCTGTGCCTGTTGCGCGATGCGCATTATGTTAAAAATGCGCAGATTTGGGCCAATGACATCATCAGCAAATGTCGCAGCAAGGTTATCAGGCGGCTTGGGGTGGCCCCAGAAGAATTTGAAATTGAACTGCGCCTGATGGGACAGAACGCCAGCTTTGGAACGCTGGAAACCCATGCTGCACAACCCCATGAAATAGGCGTGCTGGCGATCGTCACTGCAAAATCCAACGCATTGGCCATGGAAATCGGCCAATTCTTAAACCCCTATTTGCTGCACCATCCACTGACACAAGCCGAGGAACAGCCCACCTTCGCTTTTCCATTTTCACCGGCCGAAATTTCCCGTGGCCAAACCTATGAGTTTTGCCTCAATCACGTCCTGACGCTGGATGATCCAATGAGCGCCTTTCGGCTGGAACAGGTACAAATTGGCTAATCTTGGTGAAATAGTACAAAAAATACGATCCAAAAATGCAGGCCCATTTTGGTTAACGGTCGATATCTTCTGCGGCACGCCTCATGCCTATGAATATGTAATCGCGAGGCTTTTTAGTGCTACTGTCGCCAAAGCCTTTGGTGTGAACACCCAAGATATCAAGCGTTTTGACATTGCCAACTTACATGTGGTGAAATTCAGTCTGCCCCGCCCCCATGTGCAAGGATCAACCCTTGATCCCGACATGCACGGCGCATCTTGGGCGGCGTTGCTTGCCGAATTGCCGCTGGAAAACTGACGTGGGGTACTGTCAGACGAATGAGAACTCGCATCAGATTGCTGGCGCAGCCTGAATCTATGCGCTCAATAGTTGGCGCCACTCAGCGAGAGCGGCGGTTCTGTCTTGGCCCCCTAAAACTGTGCCAGTATTTGTTGACCAATGGAGTGGCAAAGACTGGCACGGAAACGGTATTCGGAGGAGGACGCGCTGAAGGTATTGCGCGAGATTGATGTTCATTTGCACCATGGTTTGGACGTCGTGAGCGCATGTCGCAAAGCGGGGATTTCGGACAAGACGTATTATGACTGGCGTAAGAAGTTTGGTGGCCTTGGCCGGCCTCAACTTTCACAGATGAGAGCATTGAAGAAGGAAAATGAGAGGCTGACGAAAATCGTTGCGGACCTTCAGCTCGACAAGCTGATCTTGAACGAGAGTGAACCAGACCAGGTTTACCGGAGACGATTTAGTTCCTATTCTGCGGCTAGAGTAACATGTAAAAGACATTATTTAATCTGACATTGTTATCATCCAGCGTGTGTCATTTCGTACATGCTGTCAGATTGGTTTGTGATAGGGATAGTCTTTTCGCCTACCAAATGTCGAGCTTCACGGAATGTTTGCATGGGCGTTTTTCCGTAGCAATGTTTTCCCGAATGGGGTCGCTGTTCGTTGTATTTTGCCAACCAATGATCAACGTCTGTTTGCAGCTCTTCCAGCGATCCGTAGATTTTCTTGCGGAACGCTATGTCATAGAACTCATTTTTCATGGTGCGATGAAAGCGTTCACAGATCCCGTTTGTTTGGGGATGGTTGGCTTTTGTCTTGCTGTGATCAATATCTTCCATGGCCAGATACAGTTGATAGCTGTGACGCTCGGCCTTCATGAAAATGAAGACACCCACCTTGGACGCGCTGGAGTTACGGCAACAGGTCTGGGATTGCGCGGGGATTTCAGGGAAGGACCGCCGCAGCCGGGTTCTTGCCAAGATCGACCAAAGTGTCTCGGGCTACACCGTCGAACGGAAAGTAGGCGGTGTAGCTACACTGCGGCGGATCAAGGTCACGAAGACAAAGTAGCGCTATTTAGGTGGCCGCTGTCAGGGTTTGAACATTTCCCTCCAGTCCTTGCCCAAGGTCCCCGCTGCAATGGCCTCCTTTTCGATGTCTCGCAGCTCCGCTCGGATCTCCCGTCCAATCTGGGCACGACGCTTCGCTTCAGCCTTCGCGGCTTTGGTGAAGCGTCCGTGTTTTAGGTGCAGGGTTTCCAGCTTCGCCAAACCCTCTGCAGTCTTAGCACCTGTAGACTTGCCACCATGGTTGCGGCAGCGCGCCTTGCCCCTCATTGCTGGGTTCTGACAGTGCGTTCCCTGACGTGTCTTTGCGCCACAACGCGCTCCTGGCCAATCTGGCCCCAGCTCCCAGCCCTTCCCTGCTTCAAAGAATGCTTCATGCATGATTGATCCCCTCCGTGAGATTGTTGCGTTTCACCTCAGATCCAAGGACCGAGGTCCAAGAAGTGCGGTCCTTAGTAAACAGCTGCGGCAGTAGCCCCACGGACCTTGGTCCTTGGCCTACTGGCCTAGCTGCTCCCTGAGTGCCATTGGCGTAATTCCGTATAAAACCAGCCAAACAACCCACTTGCGCTCGTACGGGCCTCTCTGACTCTGTGTGACGCCTTTCAGGCCTCGAAGACTGCCGCATGGCCATGATGTTCCAGTCCATTTTCGTTTCTCCCATTCACTTGGCCTCAGATCGACGATCCTTGAGCCCTTGACCTCACTGCTGGATACTCGCTGCGTGAACCACGGACCTTGGAACATATAACTCGCAACACGAACCAGGGTGCTTTGAGCGCGGAGCAAGGCCCGTGGACCACCGACCTTGGACCTTGATCCACGCAGCTCGCTCTCTTCCAGGTTATTGCGCCCTGCCAATGCATCAATCTCCACGAATTCCCATCACCCCAAGAGCGCCAGCCTTCCAAACAGTATGGGGGGTTACTTGAGGTTTTGGACCTGTCCAAAGCTTCTGTAACTTCACCCCCTACCCCCTTAAACAGGGCCCCCTATTATGATCCACACCCTATACTTGTTAGGCCTCCAGTTTGCGCCGGATTTATTTTCATTTGGGCTTGTTTCCAGCCAACACCTACGGATCAAGGATCACGGATCACGAACCTTGGACCTCAGGATCCTCTTCAGTGGCAGGAAAATACTGCAGCCCCTCGATGTGTTATACTATAACATAATCTCAATTGAGGCAAGCGCTGGGTCGGCCATTATGCAGCGGGCTACGGTGGTTGGATGGCGGTACGTGGTCCTCGGATCTCGGCCTTTGTGGCAGATGTGAGTACGCAACAGTGACATTCTATCTTTAATAGTAGCTATTGACGACATCGTCGCCGTTGGCTACATAGGCTTATGAAAGAAGTCGTATACTCCAAGACCGCGCAGAAATCACTTCTGCGGATACCTCGAAACTGGGCAATTCGTATACGAAATAAGATAAATGCTTATGCGGCAGATCCCACCTCACAGGCCAAGAATGTCAAGGCGTTACAGGGTTATGAGGGAATGCTGCGGCTAAGAGTGGGTGACTGGCGCGTAACGATGGTCGATAGAACAGTTATCGAGATTATCGACATCAAAGCCCGCGGCAGCGCCTACAAGGAGTGATGCAAATGAATGAGATGGTTACTATACCCAAGGTCGAATACCTTCGCCTCAAGGCGCTTGACGAAGATATGAGCGATTTGCACAGTGCTACAGCAATCCTTGATCGCATCAAAGCTGGGACTGAAGATCTGATCCCCTCTAACGTGGTAGATCGCCTGCTTGATGGGGACCCCCCGTTGAGAGTTTGGCGCGAGCACCGGGAGTTGTCGCAAACGGAACTGGCCCGACGGTCCGGCGTCAACCGCATCCAACTCATCGACATCGAAGCTGGCCGCAAGACCGGCTCTGTAGCTACACTCACGAAGCTGGCAAAAGCGCTTGCTGTGGATCTGGACGACCTAGTGGTGGCTACAGACTAGGCTGGGCGATCCTGAATGGGCACTGGGGGTTACTTGAGCTTTTCGACTTGCCCAAAGCTTCTGCAACTTCACCCCCTCTCCCCTTAAACAGGGGGCCCCTATTTTGATCCACACCCTCCACTTGTTAGGCCTCCAATTTGTGCCGGATGTATTTTCATTTGGACTTGTGGCCCAGGAACAAGGAGCCATGCGCCGAGGTCCTAGCTGCACGGACAGTGCCTCACCTAAAGATGTTTGTTGAACCGCGCACATCGGAATGGAGCACAGTCGCAAGGCCATCGACGCAGGGAGTATGTTACATCAAATTAAATACAAATGTAATTAATGGGGGTGCTTTAAGCAAGATTTTTTGGGTGGGTTAGTGGGCGCTAGGCTCTCGGTCCACGGACCGTGGTTCTTGGCTCAGCCATCAACCCTGCGGCTCTGTCGGCGCTCTTCAGTAAGCCTATACTGAGCGGGTTGTGGTTAGTGCTGCCAGGGCTGCAAATGTAGAATCTTGGGCGCTGGGCTGATGGTCCTTGAAGCTACGGTCTGGGCGGTTGGTCCGTGGTCCGTGGTCCGTAGTTCTCGGACCTTGGGTCTCTCACTCTTTGTCAGGAGAAACCCCTATTCATCCGCCCACTTTGAGCAGCGTGGCGCTGTGCGCTCGCCAACCACACTCACTCTGTCCATGTTGCAGGCCCGCACCCGTCCGTTGTTGGCATGAAGAAACCAGCCTTGTTCGCCGAACTTGGGCAAATGCCACAGCGCATCACCAGATTGAACGCTGGGCGGGGCAAACTGAGCGTTAGCTGTACCGCTGGTATTATCTGAGGATAGAGCACCAATGACTGTGCCTACGCCTACGAGGGCAGCACCAAGTAAGAGTTGTTTCATAGGGTGGTCTCCTTTGGGTGTAAGAGTGTTTCACAAGTGTATCACGAAAAAAGCCCTGCCTATTGGTAGGACTTGATTTTAGCTAAACACTTAGCGCATCGCGAGAACCTACTCAGCGAGTTAACACAATTATTAAATAATGGTTAAATCAACTTCAGACAATCTCATATTTGTCAGGCGTCCTTAGGCAGCTCCGCATTCAGCGCTTGCGCGTATGCATTGCGAGCTGTCTGGGCAATTGCCAGTTGTTGCTGCAGACGAACAATTTCTTGATCAGTGAGCTGCATGCTACCCAACTGCGCTTTTGCGGCGTCGGACAGGTCATCAAGAATGTACTCTTTGTCATTGATCGTGATAGTTTTAGATTCGGTCATGGTTAGTATCCTTCGAGTATCTCTCTTTAAGTCATCCCTATTAAATCATCTAATCTAACTACAATTACAAGCTTCACAGGCAACTTATAGGCCATAAAAATGGCGTTTTCTACGGTAAGTGGTATGTCGATGTCAGCAAGCTTAACAAGTGCAACTCGAACACACACGTTCACACATAAAAGCCCCCACATTGCTGCGGGGGCTTTTGTTTTTTAATTACGCCGCAAGATACCGTGTTTGGGTTAAACAAATACGTTAGTATCAAGCAGTGTGTTTGTGAAATTTGTAACCTCAACTATAAAGTCGGCAGCACTGAATTGATCATCTGCGTTAAGGTCGACAGCAAGGTATGTCTTACCACTAAGATCACCTGCGTTCGTGGTTACCAACGCTGCGGTAATAGTACCACCGCCGCCCCCGGTATTGAAGCCTGCACCAGAGCCAACATTCAAGAGAGTGTTCATATCTGCAATGAAGGTTGCCTCATCCACGCTGCCGGTTACAGCATTCTCCACACTTCCAACAGTAACTGTCAGATCTATTGTATCAGCAGCAGCCCCATTAGCGACGAAGCCATCAATTAGGTCAATACCTGCAACAGAGCTAGAAGCAGCTACTGTATCAGCAGCACCAGCTGCAAACACAAACTTATCGGCACCTGCACCACCAGTCATCACATCTCGACCTGCGCCACCCGTTATAACGTCATCGCCGTTACCTGTCGTGATAACATTGGTACCAGTGGTCCCAGTAACAGATATGGCGCCAGTATAGGCAGTTGCTGTCAAGTCACCCAATACGAGCGACACTGTCGCGTCGTTGGCACCTGTCATGGTAAGAACTTGACCATCGGTCAGAGCATTCGCATTGATTGCATCTGTACCATTTGTATCAGTACCCAAACCAAGAGTTATGGTGGCTACTGATGCAACTGTAATATCCTGAGCTGCGGTAGATGTATCTGTCAGATCTGCACTCAAGCCAGTGATCGTTGTGGCACCCGCACCTGAAGTGGACAGCGTTTGATCATCCACCATAGCAGTCGCAACGATTGCTGTAGCGCCAGTGCTCGAAATCGAGCTAGAAGCTGTACCCGTCGTAAACTGACCGGTTGAACCAGTACCAGTAACCGTCAACGCACCTGTATAAGCCGTGGCTGTAACATCACCATTGGCGAAGGACACTGTCGCGTCGTTGGCACCTGTCAGAGTAACAACTTGACCATCGGTCAGAGCATTCGCATTGATTGCATCTGTACCAGTTGTATCAGTACCCAAACCAAGAGTTATGGTGGCTACTGATGCAACTGTAATATCCTGAGCTTTGGTAGATGTATCTGTCAGATCTGCACTCAAGCCAGTGATCGTTGTGGCACCCGCACCTGAAGTGCTCAGCGTTTGATCATCCGCCATAGCAGTCGCAACGATTGCTGTAGTGCCAGTGCTCGAAATCGAGCTAGAAGCTGTACCCGTCGTAAACTGACCGGTTGTACCAGTACCAGTAACCGTCAACGCACCTGTATAAGCCGTGGCTGTAACATCACCATTGGCGAAGGACACTGTCGCTGTCGTAGACCCTGTGAGCGAAAGCACTTCGGCGTCTGTTAACGCAATTGCATTAACGTCCTGAGAAGCAGCGGACGTCGCAATAAGAGCTCCTCCATCAGATATAGTCACACCCGTCATATCCCCATCCAGCGTAACTATGGCTGTGGATCCGGCCGCGAGGGTTAAATTCTCTACGTTTGAGATTGTTGCTCCTGAAGCAAGATTAGAGGTCGCCGTAACTTGCGCAGTCACAACCATGGTGTCACCGGTCCCGTTACCACCATCGATTGAGGTATCAGCATTGACTTCGGCGATATTTGCAAAATTGAAGATGTCATCCCCATCACCGCCTGCCAATACGTCGGCCCCGGCACCGCCTGTGATCGTGTCAACACCTGCACCACCTGTGATGGTGTTAATCTGAGCATTACCAGTCAGCGTGTTGTCGCCAGCGTTACCTGTGAGAGCAATCGCAGTGGCTGAAGTTACGTTAGATGCGTCAATACTTTCATTAGTGGTACCAGTTGCGGTACCATCAGCTGCCGCGATAGCGACTTCTTCAACAACTGTACTCGCATCAAGAGTTAGCGTGGCAGCATCGGTAGCTGTAAAACGGATCGTATCCGTATCAGCGCCACCCACAATTGTTTCACCAGGATCGTGATGAGCCTCATCAGCAATTATGAATATATCGTTACCAGCGCCACCATCAATCTCATCAGCGCCATCACCACCAGTGATAGTGTCAACACCCGAGCCAGCATTAATGGTATCGGCTTGCGCGCTGCCTGTGATAGTTACCGCTTGGGTCGAACCAGTGGCGTTCAAAACAGTTCCAGCGGCAAGTCCTACAATGTTAGCGGCGTACGTCGCACCAACCCCGGTTGCATTAAGGACCGTCGTCACGGCGGCCTCGGATGTCACATTTACTGTCTGCAGGTTAGACGTGGTCGTCAAAGTAACCTCATCTGCTCCCAAGCCAGTCGTAATGGTGTTTGTTCCTGCGGAGGCAGTGATCGTATCGGCTCCTGCGCCTAGATCGACTGTGTTCGTTCCGGTAGTTCCGACAGTCAAGGCTTGAACCCCGTCACTTGCCGTAACGGTCAATGCACCTGTACCGGACACGGCTACATCGTGTACGGCCTCTGCGGTACTTGTTAATGTAATTGTATCAACGGTCAGGCTAGTAACAGCCGCTTTCGACTTCGTAACACCACCCGAGTCAGCTGTATTGAAGAAGAGCGCGCCACCAGCGGTTGTTAGGTCCACATTTCCAAACCCATTAGAAACACTGAACGCAGAGGTATCTGTTTGGGTCAGTCCAAATATCGGCGCGCCGCCGCCGCCGCCGCCGCCGCCTCCGCCGCCTCCGGAACCACTACCACTACTGTCGTCCCCAGATCCACTGTCCTCGCCAGATCCACTTTCACCACTGTCCTCGCCAGATCCACTGTCACCACTGTCAGCCGGCGCCTCAGAAACAGCTTTAACCTCGGCCACCGCAGCAGTTTGCTTGGTAGCGAGAACCTCGGTGGTCAGTGTTTCGTCTGCGTCGCTGGATGCTGCAACAGTAATATTGCTGGATTCGCCATAAACTGACACAGTGCCGGCTGTGAGCAAGGCAACGAGCTCATCGGCTTCAGCAGAAGAAGCAACCTCAATCGTGATCGAACCCGTCGATGCGTTACTGATCAGAGTCGGAATTTCTTTAACTTGAGCCAGGCTCAATATCGCACCAGAGGCAACTTCGACACGCGTGATTGAGGAGAGATCCGCGGCTGTTGCGTCGACTGTTCCATCGGTAATCTTTAACGTTGTGAAACCCGTTACAGTACTGCTCGCATCCAAGGTTACAGTATCGTCAGCATCAGCAAAGTCAAATTCAAGCGTACCAGTGCCGCTCGCAGTAAGTGTGATTGAATAAGCGTTATCAACAGTGTCATCGGTTACCGCAAATTTTGCCGAGCTGCTGTCGTTAAGAGCGAACCCCGTTACGGCAGAGGCCGAGTATGTATCACCAGATTTCGTAAGAGTAAGTAGGGTTGATTGAGGAGCCGGTGTGTCACTACCACCACCACAGGCAGCCACAAGAAGTGTGAGAGATGACAAACCACCAGCATTTGCGGCCTTCTTAAGTTTAGCAGCGCGTTTACTTTTGCCGCTAACGGCGACCGATGCTTTTGTATCTAGCAACTCGACTGACGCCAACTCAATTTTAGTCATTTTCATTACTGCTTCTCCTCAGAAGTATTTTTGTCCTTACAGAAACTTGAAACCGCTTTTGAAAAGACAAAATACCCCCCCCATCTAAGACGGGGGGGGAATATATGTTTTAGTTAGATAAAGTCTACAGCGGTGAGATCATCACTATCGACGCCCTGAAGCAAGAATATGCTCAATTCACCAGCCACCGTGAGATCAGCAGTAGCATCTTGAGATTCCAAAATCAGTGTATCGGACCCAGCGCCATCAGCGGTGATTGTGAAAACACCAGTTGAAGCGACAAAGTTACCTGACAGGAACTGCAAGTCTGTAGCAATTGAGTTATTCGCTTCACCCAAGGCAGTTGTCGCTGCGCCATTAGTAACAACGTTTACATCGTCGTCAGTACCACCAGCGGTAAAGTCAGTAATGATGTCCAAACCATTGCCAAAGGTAATAGTATCCCCAACAGCGAGCGCCACACCAGCAGCCATGGCTAGACCAGTCGACGCATCCGTCACTGCAGTAGCCGCCAATGAGTGTGTAGCGGTAGCCTGGTCAAAGGTGTCATCACCAGCGCCCCCGGAGAGGCTATCAGCACCAACACCACCCGTAATTGCGTCATCCCCTGCGCCGCCTGATACGGTATCAGATCCGATGCCACCATCAAGGATATCATTACCAGCACCGCCAGTGATTGTATCCGACCCTGAACCACCTGTAAGATCGTCGATTCCAGCGCCACCAGTAAGTGTGTCCGCCAAATCAGATGATGTGAAGTCCGACCCACCAGCACCCGCAGTCATGGTCATCGCAACTGTTGATACGCTAGCATCTACAGTAGCCTTACCTGTCAATCCTGTTGAAGTGACTGTTGCAATCTTTGTTGCCCCAGCAAGGGTTGTAACAGTCGCATCAGCCGTACCACTCATGTTGAGTGTTGTGAGATCTGATGCATTAAGCGTGCTGATAGTCAGATCTTCAGCTGCGTTCGACCCGCTTACCATAGAAATGGTTTCTTCATCGTTAGCAGTCACAGCGAGGAAAGTAGTAAGGCCTTGGCTAGTGGCCGCCGCACTATCGTCTGCTTCTACTGTGAGCGAATTTCCGGTGCCATCCACCAAGCGTGTCAACACAATTGAACCACCTGTCAGAGTGTTACGAACCGTAGTTAGCGTATCAGCTGCATTGGAGATGGTTACAACACCCGCAACGTTAGCATCGACTGTAGTGAACCCACTGTTGTTGGTAAACACGGCCATTGACTGAGCACCAAGACCGCCAGTGTCAAATGACAGTACTTCAAAATTTGTCACTCCAACCGAGGTTGCGACCGTAGCAAGGGTATCCATTGCAAGTGTATCAATACCCTCACCACCGTTAACAGTGTCCGCACCCGTAAGGGCGCTATCCATATTTACGGTATCATCTCCCGCTCCGCCAGTAATGGTATCGTCACCAGCACCCGATGTAATTATATCCGCACCGGCACCACCACTGATAGTATCCTTGCCCGCGCCGCCTGTAATTGTGTCTGCACCATCACCACCATTTAGGGTATCGGCACCGCCACCACCAACAATTGTATCATCTCCCGCTTCGCCGGAGAGTGTTTCGGCGTCGGATCCACCAGTAATTGTATCCTTGCCCGCGCCACCTGAGATATTTGTGGTATCGCCGGCATCACCAATGAGAACATCGTCGCCAGCAGAGCCAGTAATCGTGCTAGTACCGCCCGCCGTGCCAACCAGTGCGTTTGCGTTCATATCAAAAGTTAATGTACCAGTCGCCTGTGCAGTCATTCCAGAAGCGTCAACAGCAGCAGCTGTAATCGCACCAGTCACATCTACAGAATTGGTACCCGTGAACTTCACCGTTGCAGTGCCACCAGCTGAAGCAGTCGCAGTTACCGCGCCAAGCTGTTGGGTCGTTGCCGCACCAGTCCCTGATGAATTGAACGTGACTGTTTCAAAGTCTGTCGTCGTAATGGCGCGGTTGGCGAAGTTGGCACCAGCAGCTGTATTTGCAACTGTCAAAGTGTCTGTCGTTGCTGTCCCAGCCGCGTCAAACGTATGCAAACCGTTACCAAGTGCGCCGGCAACATTTAGCGTGGAACTACCAGCTAAGAAATTGATTGTTGCTGCACCGGCAGTACCATTTCCATCAAGGGTCACGGTAGCAATACCTGCCTTCTGAACGCTTGCAACGTCAAAAGTCTGACCAGCCGTAAACGCATCAGTGAACTCAACCGTCTCAAAATTGCTTACCAACTCAACAGTTGAAGTCGCTGTCGTTAGGCCGTCAAGAAGCGCAAACGTACTGATCAGTGTGTCAGTCCCGTCCCCACCGTTCAACACATCAGTGTCAGCCAGGTTCGCCGTAAACGTTACTTTATCGTTGCCGGCACCTAGCGAAACAGTCTCAACCTTCGCAGCAGTTGGCGACATCGTAATGCTGTCGGCTCCGGCTCCTGTTGTAACCGTAGTGGCGTTGGCGTTATTAGAAGTCAAAGTCACAGCACCAGTCGACGTAGATGTGATGGTTTCCGCCGTCGTATTCGCATTTGTAAGAGTAAAAGCAGCGGATCCCGAGATCAAAAGGGTGTCTGCATTAGACGTCAACGTTGTAACAGTGTTGGCGGACCCGACGGAGTTAAGAGTAATCGACTCGATCGCATTATCAACAGTCACGACACCGCCAGACACGTTGGAAATTGTGAAGGTTTTTGCGTCGGAAGTTCCAGTTACCGAAGAATCCAGGAAGTCGAATGACGCTCCCGCCGAAGAATTTGCCAACGTGATGCCGGTAACGCTTGCGCCAATGTTATTGACGGTCAACAACGACGTGGATCCAGTGTTGGAAACGGAAGTAACGCCACTCGCTGCCAAAAGATCAAGCGTTGCGCCACCAGCAGCCGCAGTGGTTACATTAACAGTCTCAACCGCGGTCAGGTTTGGAGTTACATCGCCCGTCAGGGTTATGTTAATAGTATCAATGCCCGCACCACCACTTACAGAGTCAAGAGCCTGGAGAGTCTGAATGCCAGCGGACGACAAACCCGCGTTGAACGTGTCCGCACCTGTTGTACCAGTGACTGTATCTGTACCAGTAGACAGAGCCACTGTAACGGGCGTAACGTCCGGAGTGTTACCAGAGCCAGAGCCATTGCCACTGTCAGGCGTTGAGCTTGAGCCGCCACAAGCTGCGAGCGACAGAGCCATTAGCGAGATGCCACCGGCTTTGGCTGCGTTTTTAGCGTTCTTGGATTCCCAAGCTTTTACGAGCTTGCTGGTTGCGTTCAACTCAGCAGCGCTTGAATCGAAAGACGCGTGTTGTTGGATGGTCATAGTTTCTTTCTCCAGACATAAATGTTCACTGACCTTTTTAACCACGCGCCATGAATCTATTCAATATATTAAATTATGTTTAAAAAATACTAAACAATCCGTCAATAATTCACAATATAATTTAATAAAATGTATAACAATATGAATAACTAACGCATATTTCATACAGCTTAAAACTCATTGAAGCCGCGGTTTTAATGGCATTATTGTTAAAATTTAATCTTTCATTAACGATATAGCTACTGTACCCGTAGTTAAGCGTTACGATTCGAACTGCAGATCAATGGGAAAAGGAAATTAGGCATGAAGCATCAAAATTTAGCCTTAGTTACAGCGATGTTTGCGCTATCAGCGTGTGGCGCTCCGCAATATTCGACGGCAAAGCTTAACTCTGAAGTAAATGCTTTATCAAATGTATCATCTGATATTTTATCCCAACCAAAACTTGCAAAAGCTCTTTCAGGCGATTTCAAAAATGATCTCTCCAAAATCGTGATTAATTCACCTGAGTATATCGTATCTATGAGCAATTATAATAGATCCTTAAGTGAAATTTTAGTTGCAGATGCAGATAGAGAATTCCAAATTTCTGCGAGCGCTAATGCCGGTCAAACTGTTAAGGATGGCGCTGGTTTGGCCTCCACTACGGAACGCGGCGCCAGTGCAAACCTCTCGGTCAGTCAGCTCATCTTCGATGGCGGCTCCAGCGTTGCCAGAATAGACCAGGCACGGGCCAATGCCTTCATCGCAGAAATGGATGTGGCGCTCGCAGCCAATACCACCGCAAAAGATGCCGCGGTCTCATGGATTAACCTCGACACACTGAACATGCGCGACACACGATTTAAGGCGCTCATGACCAAAACCGAGAAAATGCTGACGCAGATGGAAACGCTTGTTGCGAGTGGTATGGTCGACAAGAGCGCCAGCGCCTCCGCAGAAATTGCCGCTCGAGCACTCTCTTTGGAAAAAGCAAATCTTGATGCTCAAATTGCAGCGGCGGAAGCCAGCTACATGAAATTCTTTGGAGCTGTCCCGAAAAATCTAACCACGCCGCCATCGCTTCTCACAGCCGCAGATCTGACCCATATCCAACGCAACTGGAACCGTGCACCAATAATGGCGCAGACAGCCGCTCAAGTTTTATCCGCCAAACAGAGTTTACTTGTGGCACAAGGTCGTGAAAAACCAACCGTCGGGTTCAAGGCCGGTATGGCATCGCCAATGGAAAAGGACGAGCGTACAACCTATGCAATCGGTTTAGAAGTGTCGTGGATCATTGGGGACGGTGGACGACGCGAAGCCAATACCGCCGCACAGGCTGCCAATTTGAAGGCGGCGGAGCAAAGGCTCAAAGGAGCAAAGCTGGCCGGAAAAAGAGAATTGGATACGGCGTTGAGCAGACGTACCGCGCTCACCGCCTCGCTTGACACACTCGTTGCGCAAGAAGCTGCGTCTCAAAATGAGCTTGAAATCATGTGGTCGCAACTTGCGACGGGCCAAACGACAGTTCGCCAATTGATTCAGGCCGAAGAGAAAGCCTACCGCACCTCTGATCAAAGAATATCGGTCGCCTCAGAGCTCCTAAAAATTGACTACGAAATGCTCGCCAGCTCGGGCCTTTTGTCAAAGCGACTGGGAATTAACACCAATAAGACCATAATTAAGGCAGCAAAATGACGGATTTGACCGCATCAAAACCTCTGGACCATAGCGCTGATGAAGCGGATGTGGACCCGCAAGGCGTAACAGACGGTGAGCGCGCCGTAGAGGACACGTCAAACTCGACCGAAAGCGAGCTGGTGCTCACTCTCCAGAGGTTCCTTCGCGATCAAGGCGAAGCCTACAGCGAAGCGGCGATACGCGACCTGCCGGCCACGTCAAGCAATACGTTTTCACCGGCCGAAATGGTGAGCGTTTTACGCGAGATCGGCTATGTCGCCAGCTTTGGTCGTATCTCAGCCAACAACCTGGCACAGAGCCATTGCCCAATGATTGGGTTCTGGGAGGATGGTGGCGCGTTCATTTTGACCGAGATCAAATCGGACGGCACCGTCAAATACGCAAGTATCGAAAATAAACTTAAAATCAGAAAAATGTCGAAAGACCAGTTTTCGGCCAAGTTTTCCGGTCACCTTATTTTAGCGCGTCGTGACAGCAATGCCAAAGCCAAATCGAGTAAGCGCTGGTTCTATTCGGCCTTCGCACAGGGCAAATGGCTCTACATACAAGTGATCTTAGCGGCCACAATGTCCAATTTCTTGGGCGTTTCGACATCAATATTCGTCATGGTGGTCTATGACCGCGTTGTGCCCAATGAGGCTATTGAATCGCTAATTGCCCTATCCATCGGCGTGATGATCGCACTTGGGTTTGACTTCTTAACCAAGTCGCTCCGCGCCAACTTTATCGACCGGGCCAGCAAGCGGGCAGACGCGCGCATGTCGCGCATGGTGTTCGACAAAATTCTCACGCTGCGATTGGACGCTGGCAATCAAAGCTCGGGAGCGGTGGCAAGTGTCGTTCGAGAATTTGACACGCTGCGAGAGTTCTTTACCTCTGCAACGCTCGTGGCGATTGTGGATTTGCCCTTTATCTTCTTCTTTATCTATGTGGTCTACTTGATCGGTGGAAATATCGCGATTGTGCCTTTGCTTGCAGTCCCTTGCGTGTTGATCATTGGCGTCGCTATTCAACCAATCTTAGCCCACCTCGCCTCAGGTGCCATGCAAACGGGCATGTCGAAACAAGCCGTGCTGGTCGAAACTTTGAATGGTCTCGACACGATCCAGGCCACCGGCTCCGGACGCCTAATGAAAAACCGTTTTGAAACCGCGACAACGGATCAATCTGAACTTGGCCTAAAAGCCCGAATTTTTTCACAATTCGCGATCAATTCGGCAGCTTCAATTCAACAAATCGCTCAGGTGGCAACAATCTTTTACGGGGTGTTTCTGATCCAAGCCCAAGAACTTACGATGGGCGGACTTATCGCCGCGGTCATTCTGGGGGGACGGGCCCTTGCGCCCCTTGGTCAGGTCGCATCGGCATTGTCGCGGGCCAACTCCGCACGCCAAGCTTTCCGCTCAATTGATAAGTTGATGAATCGGACAGATGGCGTTGCAGACTCCGATCAAAGATTGAGCCGCCCAGTCCTCAAAGGTGATATCGAGTTTGTAAACGTTTCCTACACCTTTCCTGGTGCGAAGAATGCGCTAATCAAGGGTCTTTCCATTAAAATCCCAGCAGGCCAAAAAGTGGCAGTTCTAGGCCGGATGGGGTCGGGGAAATCCACCTTTGCGAAACTCTGCGCCGGCTTGATCCAACCCACAACCGGATCTATTCTTTTAGACGGTATAGACCTGCGTCAAATTGATAAATCCGACCTGCAACGTAATTTAGGCGTGATGCTACAGGAAACCTGGCTATTCTCTGGCACAGTTCGCGAGAATATCCAACTGGGCTACTATGAGTATGACGATGAGCATCTGCTGAAAATCTGCCAGCTCTCTGGAACGGACGATTTCATAAAAGGCAATCCAGCAGGCTATGACCTGAAGATCAAAGAACGCGGTGTTGGGTTGTCTGGTGGGCAACGCCAGTCAATCAACCTCAGCCGCGCGCTCCTCCATGAGCCGAATATCTTGGTTCTTGACGAACCAACAAGCTCCATGGACTCCTCAACGGAGGCCGCAATCCTACAGCGCCTTGGCGACTACCTGACAGATCGAACCATGGTTGCGGTGACGCATAGAAACACATTGCTCAATCTCGTGACCCGCGTCCTCGTCATGGACCAAGGGAATATCATCCTCGATTCCCCTCCCGGTGAGCTGAAAAAATAAGAATAAGAGAGCGTTATGGCCAAATCAAAATTCGAAAAACTATCCCGAGAAATGGAAGAGCGTGAGGGCTTCGGCAACTCTCTCATCATCTTTGTCATTGCGGCCTTGATCGTCTCGGTATTGGGCTGGGCGTCCATCGCCGAGCTCGATAATGTCACGCGGGGCGATGGGAAAATTGTATCCACCACCCAGAACCAAATGGTCCAGTCATCGGAGTCTGGCGTGATCTTATCGCGCTCTGTTGATGAAAACGCCCTCGTGCAAACGGATGATGTGCTCTACGAAATCAATCCGATCGAATTGCAGTCAGAATTGGATAAGCTTCAGCAACGGGCTGCAACACTCTTTGTCAGGGAGCTTCGCCTACAGGCAGAAAGCCGAGGATTAGAATTTGCGCCTGACGCATCTATGATGGCGCAGTCCAAGGATACGGCCGCAACTGAAGAGGCCCTACACCTTGCCAAGCGCAAAGAGCTCTCTGGGCTGATGTCTATCCTGAAGCTGCAAAAAATCCAACGGGAGCAAGATCTAACAGCATCTCAACAGGCCCTTGAGACGTCACGCAATATGCTGGGCCTGATCAAGGATGAAATCACCATCATTGATCCGCTGGTGCGCCAAAATATCATGCCCGAAACGCGGCTTTTGGAGCTGCGCCGTGATGAACAGCGCATGTCTGGCGAAATTCAGGCCGGGGTAGCCCGGGTCGCGATCGCACAGTCTGCCATCTTGGAAGTTGAAAACGAGATATCAAATGGCCTCGACAGCTATAAGCGCCGTGCGCTTGAAGAGCTTAATACCGTTGTTGCCGAATTAAGTGAGGTCAATACACTTGTTCCCGCGCTACAAGAGCGGGTTAAACGCACAGTAATACGCGCGCCGGTCGACGGTATTGTTAATCGGATCAACTTTCAAACTGTTGGTGCATATGTCCGAGCGGGGGATGTGATACTGGAAATTGTGCCGACGGGAGAGGCGCTTAAACTCGAAGCTCAAATAGATCCAAAAGACATTTCGAGCATCCGTATGAACGATTTTGTACGCATCCGTTTGAGTGCCTATGACTCCTCTAAGTATGGCGCTATTGACGGATATGTAACAAGCATAAGCCCCGATGCCATCACTGATACATCCGGAGGTGCCAGTCGTTCATACTACCTACTCGATATATCTATCGACAGCGGTATTACCTTGGAAACGGGCGAAGAAGTGGTCTTGCTTCCCGGCATGACAGCAACCGTGGATGTGGTTTCCGGAAAGCGGACCGTTCTCGACTATATCTGGCAACCCGTTTCAAAAGTTAAAGAGTTGGCTCTACGTGATTAATTCTCTGGATCAACACATACCAAACCAGAAAGGTTTTTGAAAATGACAATTGCAGATGAATTGCTCGTTTTGAAGGCCGTTGATACCAAATCGATACTCTTCCCTTTTATGAAGAATATCAGCCGGTGGGAACTGCTTCTCACGATAGCGCAATTGGACGGAAACCCCGATTATGGCATCTGGAACTACATCGATATGCTTCACACCAAAACAGAAAACCCAATGACGCTTTACGCCTTCCTTAAACTCAAGATTGAGGAAGGAAGCCTTGTAAAAACCAAAAGCGAAAAGAAAAGTCGGAAATCACTAATCCTGAGTGAGGAGCTAAATTTGGAGTTGGAACGGTTCATGATGAATAGAGAAACACCCCGCCTACCCGAGGTGACAAACATATCATATGAGTAATCACCTCAGGAGAATTGCAACCCATTACTGAAGGTTTAAATAGCGTCAAAAATGAAACACATGAGCAAATTTCAACGGTTTAGTATTGTTGATACACGGCTCGTTTATTATTTAGCTAGAGACATCTTAAGTTACGGCGAACACTGTATTTAAGATACTTATTGTTGGAGCCGGAGCGATGAATATGCAAAGTAACAAAATAGAAAAAGAGGCGAAAATGGACCAAGAATCCACAGGGCTCATCACCGTTGATGGCGTTGAATATAAGTTCAGTGACATGACTGATGCCGCGAAAGCTCAGCTCTCAAATATTCAGTTTGTAGATCACCAAGTTCGACAGTTGCAAAATGAGTGGGCGATTTCTGATACCGCGCGTCTCGGCTACCAGGCCGCGCTTAAAGGCGAATTGCTTAAAAGCGCAAAAAAATAAACACACATCATGTCGCAAAAAATCAAAATTGATGGTGTTGAACACGACCTGGATAGCCTTAGCGTAGATGCAAAGGCTATATTAGAAAAGCTGCAACATACTGATAAGCAAATTCAGGATACAACCAACCTTTGCGCTCTGCTAACTCGAGCCAAAAAAAGTTATATTCAAGAATTGAAACGTGAAATGATCCAAGGAAAGTCAGGCGTCGATATCGCATCGCTCTTTGACTAAACATACAGAGGAAATGAAATGCCGAAAATTACAGTCGATAATGTAGATTACAACACCGAAGATTTGACAGACAATGGCAAGGCCCAACTTGCAAGTCTTCAGTTCTTGGAAGTCCAAATGAGAAAACTGCAAAACGAAATTTCTGTTTATCAAACGGCACGAAATTCATATGTCGCGGCACTTAAAGCGGAACTGGCAAAAGCGTCCTGATCCGATCAATCCTACGACGGAGGCGGGGGAGCTCTCCGGCCAATGCTGGTGGCCATTTCAATGATCCTGGCTTAAAACTGTCCCTGATGCGCCTAGGTTTGAAGGCTTTGGTATTGCGATAATGACTAAATTTGTGAAACGAATTGCACTGCTCATAGCCATTCCATTTTTCATTTGGACTGGCTATTGGACAGCTTTCGCTTACGCCATTGAACGCGGCATTTCTCTGGCCAGTCAAAACCCGCAAATTTCAGGAACTGCAGCTCAATTTGAAGTTGCCTCCGTTACGGGCTACCCCCAAAATTTCGCAATCGGGATCACGGAAATTGAAATTGGGGCTAAAGACAGGTTCACATGGGCAACCCAGGAAGTCCTTGTGGAGGCTAAAAGTTATCAGCCGAACAGAATAAACGTAGATTTATCAGACCCTCACAGCATCTCAGGTTCGATCGGATCGCTTGGAATTGACGCTGAGCTTGCGGATTTAAGTGTTTTCTTCAAACCTAACTTACAACTCTCTCTCGGGAATTTAGACGCAAATTTCCAAAATGTTATCCTGTCCTTTGAGGGGATAACAGGAGCAGAGATTGAGACAATGTCTGCCCATGTAAGCGCCTCTCCAAATACAGAAACAAACTACCAGGTGACCGCGCAAATTCAGAACCTGAACCTGTCAAATATGTTGGTTGGATTGGGCAGCGATTACCAAAGAATTCAAAATATTTCCCTCTCTGCCGAGGCCCAGCTATCACAACCTCTTGATCGGCTGACGATGGCAAGTGGCGCACCTCGGTTGCGAATGCTGCTGTTACACGAGGCTCTTATTAACTACGGTGACATATCAGTTTTGTTGGACGCCAAATTGGTGAGTAGCGAGGCCGGAGCTCTCAACGGTAATGTTAATCTTACAGTGCAGAATTGGAAAACTTTATTTAGTTTGGTGAAACGTCTGGGATATATCGAACCAGATCTTGAAGAGTTCTTTTATACAATTTTGGTGAACCTTGCGATCGAAGGTGGATCGGAAGACAGTTTAACGATCCCCCTAACCATCACCAATAATACGATTTCATTCGGCGCATTGACTTTGGGCGTACTGCCATAGGTCCCGAGAATACGGGTCGTAACTGCACCTCAAGCGAGGTTGGTGCGGCGTGAGGCGGTTCAGTCGCCCCCATTCGACCGACCCATTCAATGTCCAACGAGACCCACGATCGCCACCTGGGAAATACTTGACCGTTAACGACCATGCGTCATTGTGGGGATCATGCGGTGGAAGCTGCGCGCAGGGCCGTTGAAACAGGGGCTGGGCGAAAATGGCCCCAACAGCGCGCAAGAAATTCATGCGTGATTGGCCACAGCTGATTGACGATTACGGTTTAAACCTGACAGATTAAACGTCCACATTGCTTACGAATTACGGACACTCAAGTACTCTAGCCTCTATTCGGCGATGCGGGTTGAGCGCGATCTTTTCTTACGATGCACGCCCCATTTCCCATGTCGAAATGAGCCCCATTCAGTGACAAAAAGATTGTGTTTCTGTCCGGCGCCATTGCAAGGTTCGAACTATAAAACTTCAGGAGGCACAGCTTGCCAGAGTCCACACTAAATACGCCAGAAATTGCCCGGCTGGATTTCAAGACAGATCTTGGCGCGGGCGCGCGGGCGCGGATTGGATTATTGGTACTTGAATCTGATCAAACCATGGAATGGGAGATGCGGCATATGGCCGATCTTCCAGGGGTTGCACTCTATCACGCACGCCTCGCCAATGATGCGGAGGTGACGCCAGACACGCTGGTGCAAATGGAGTTAGAACTTCCAAAGGCCGCAGCGCTCTTGCCAGGTTATCTTGGTCTTAAAGCCATTGGCTATGGCTGCACCTCTGGCAGTACGATCATTGGAGAGCTGCGGGTTTCCGAGTTGATACAAAGCCACCACCCCACTGTGCCGACCAGCAACCCTTTGACGGCGGCGAAAGCTGCACTCAAGCAATTGGGGGTCAAGCGGCTCGGTCTTGTAACCCCCTACCGTCCCGATGTCACAGAATTGATGCAGGCGCGCTTTGAGGAGGCTGGTATTGTCATTCAATCTGTCGGCTCCTTTTACCAACAGGATGATCGGGTGGTCGGACGGATCACGCCTGAAGCAATCTTGGACGCAGCGCTTGCAGTTGGCCAAAATGATCTTGTGGATGGCGTTTTTATTTCCTGCACCAGTCTGCGTGCGGCGGGCATTGTTGGGCAAGCGGAAGCGGCATTGGGCAAGCCTGTGACAGCCAGCAATCATGCTTTGGCTTGGCATTTGTTGCGACTGGCTGGAATTCATGATGAAGTCGCAGGCCTTGGGCGCTTGTTTCATGCCCAGCTTCCGGACCAAGACATCTAAATAAGTGCACGCCCGAGGGTTAACCAATGGCAACGGATGTATCGTGTTTGATGGGGCGGCCGAATGTGCCAGAAGACATAAAAGTAAGGAATAAACATGGATTGGCGCACGAAATTATTGAACCCTTCTTTGAAGGCGCGGCAAGATTACCGCTCGCTTGCCGTCCCTGTCTATCGTGGCTCAACGGTGTTGTTTCACGATCAAGCGGTCGTGACAGATGATTGGCGGCAAGCCGAGTATGGCTATTCCTATGGGCTTTATGGAACACCGACGACGTTGGAATTGGCGGCAAGACTTGCGGAGCTTGAAGGAGCATCTGAGACCTTTATCGTGCCCGGGGGACAGGCAGCTATTGCGCTGATCTATTTTGCCTATTGCCAAGCCGGCAGCCATGCTTTGGTGCCGCATTCCGCCTATGGGCCGAACAAGGCGATGGCCGAAGGTATCATGCGTGGATTGAATATTGAGGTCGAAGCCTACGCCCCTTTGATCGGCGCTGGGATTGACGGGCTGATCCGCGAAAATACAAGCCTCATTTGGTGCGAAAGCCCAGGCTCTGTCACGATGGAGGTGCAAGATGTGCCCGCTATCGTTCAAGCCGCCCATGCCCGCGGCGTTGCGGTGGCCCTGGATAATACATACGCGGCTGGCGTGATGTTTGACGCATTCGCACATGGTGTTGATGTCAGTATGCAGGCGCTCACAAAATATGTGGGCGGTCACAGCGACCTCTTGCTTGGCTCGGTTTCTGCGCGTGACAAAGCCGCTTACGAACGGCTTGGACCAATTTATCAGCAGCTGGGCCTTGCCGTCTCGCCCGATGATTGCAGCTTGGCTTTGCGCGGGTTGCAAACCCTGGCTGTTCGGTTGGAGGTATTGGAACGAAACACCCTTGAGATTGCAAATTGGCTGGTTGATCACCCTTTGGTCGCGCAGGTGCTTCATCCGGCACTGCCGTCTTGTCCGGGGCATGACACTTGGGCGCGAGATTTTAGCGGATCAACGAGCGTGTTTTCTTTCATTTTTAAGGATACCATTGCCGCAGGCCAGGTTGTGGAGTTTATAAATCAGCTGAAGATTTTTAAGATTGGAATGAGCTGGGGTGGGGTACACAGCCTTGCGGTGGTCTATCCAGATTTACAGCGCCCCAATCAGGATTTTGGTGGCCGGATTGTACGGCTCAATATTGGCCTTGAAAAGGTAGAAGACTTGACCATCGATCTTGCCCAAGCCATGGCGAAGATAAGCTAATCCAAAATCCAAAAAAAAAGCGGCTGGCCCCGAAAGACCAGCCGCAGAGTTGTACATTTACTCAGGGAGAAGAAATGTTCTTTTTAGTTACGCAGTCCCAGCGCTATTGGATCACTTAAATTTTGTTATGGTCGGAGTTTAGGATCACACTATATCAAAATCATGCAAGGGAGATGGTGTTTCAATATACCAAGACCATGGCGAGGAGTTTGGCAGTTCAATCCCCCATCTGCCTAAAGCTTTAATATGGGATCCCTTGCAGGGGGAATTTGCGTTTATGACCAATCCAATTGATACTTACAATTCCGCCCATTTCTCATACGCCCTGTGTGATCGCACAAACAATCCGCACCAACCAAAAGCTTAAAATGTCACAAACACACAACATAGTTTGGTTCAAGCGCGATCTAAGGGTCAATGATCATGCCCCGCTCCTGTCGGCTTCACGCCAAGACGCGCCCGTCATTCCCCTGTATATCGTGGAGCCCGATCAGTGGCTCCAACCAGATGCATCGCGGCGTCATTGGCATTTTATCCATGACTGTCTGAGCGACCTAAACAAAGAGCTGCGAGAGTTAGGGCAAGAATTGATCATAAAGATTGGCCATGCTGCCGACATCTTTGCACAGCTACATTCAGATTATCATATCGGCACGATATATACCCATGAAGAAACTGGGAACCTCTGGTCGTACCAGCGAGATATTGCAGTGCAAAACCTGTGCAGCGGTCTCGATATCGAACTAAGAACCACCCCTACAAATGGCATAGTGCGAAAATTACGCAGTCGCGACAGTTGGTCAAACATCCGAAACAAGCGCATGATGGAAGCCATTCATCCAAGGCCCAATGCCCTGCCATCTGTTGAGCGCTGTCAATCAGATCCGCTGCCAGACAAATGCGACCCTATGTTTGGAAATCTGCCAATTGGCCGCGTTCAAAAAGGTGGCCGAATTCAGGCTGTAAAAGATCTTCGGAGCTTTCTTAATCATCGTTCTCGCGGTTATCTTTCGCACATTTCTGCGCCAAACCAGTCAGAGTTTTACTGTTCTCGCCTTTCTGGCCACCTCACATTTGGAACGCTGTCTGCACGAGAGGTTAGCCAATCGATTGCCAAGCGGCGAGGACAGTTATCTCCAGAAGAAAATAAGAGTTTTGGACGAAACCTGCGCGCATTTGAATCGCGCTTAGCCTGGCGTTGCCACTTCATTCAAAAGATTGAAGATCAGCCCGAAATTGAGACGCATTGCATGCATCCCGCGTTTGCAAATTTGCGCGAAACGGCGCATAATCCTAAGCAGTTTCAAGCCTGGGCAAATGGGAAAACTGGATACCCCTTTATCGATGCCTGTATGCGCAATCTTACCGCTGAAGGTTGGATCACTTTTCGCATGCGTGCCATGCTCGTAAGTTTCGCCAGCTATCAGCTTTGGCTCGATTGGCGTGTCACAGGGCCTCATTTGGCGCGCCTGTTTACAGATTATGAACCCGGCATTCATTACAGCCAAATGCAGATGCAATCCGGCGTCACGGGAATTAATGCCATTCGCATTTATAACCCAATCAAGCAATCCAAAGAGCATGACCCTAAAGGTGTTTTTATTCGCAAATGGGTCCCAGAGCTTAAGGATGTTCCCGATGACTTTATTCACGAACCCTGGGCCTTCACACCGAACCTTATGTCGTCCAGCAACTTGAGTCATGGGCAGGACTACCCCGCCCCCATCGTGGATCATACCACCGCGACACGCGCAGCAAAGCAAAAGATTTGTGAGGTCAAGGATGGCCCAGAGTTTCGATCTGCGGCAAATTCCGTTTTCCTCAAATTGGGAAGCCGCAAAACCCAGTCGACCAAAACACGCAAAGCAAAACCTAAAAATGACGGCCAATTGTCTCTTTTCTGAGGCCTCGAAACATCCGAATGCATGGCCCTTACCCAAAACCACCAAAGTCATTTCAAGCAATTTTTAATGGCCCAAAATACTCTCGTGATATTGATAAAACTCCGCCTCACTATATCTGACCTTCAATCGCAGATATCGACGTCACAAATGGCAAGCGGCGGCAGTTAAAGGGTATTGGAATTTTCATGTTAAACATCGCAATCATTGGCGCCGGGCTATCGGGTCTTACGGCAGCAAATATCTTGCATGACCATGCCAAGGTGACGGTGTTCGACAAGGCCAAAGGACCAAGCGGTCGCCTAGCGACGCGGCGTGCAGATCCCTATAGTTTTGACCATGGGTGCCAATTTTTCAGCGCAAAATCCAACGCATTCAAAGAATTCTTGGCGCCCATGCTGCGCCAGGACGTGATCAAATGCTGGGACGCTACCTTTGTTGAAATTGAAAATCGCCAAATTGCAAAATCGCGGCAATGGGATGCACAAAACCCTCATTATGTCGGTTCGCCAAGTATGAATGCGGTCGGGAAATTCCTGAGTCAAGATCTCCGCCTCGCTCTGGGAACGCCGGTGACCGCGGTGCGCAAGACCTCAACAGGCTGGTTGCTTAAAGGAGACACCGGTCACGACCTAGGGCAGTTTGATTGGGTTGTTTCGGCCATTCCTGCGCAACAAGCTGCCGCATTATGGCCAGAAGACACATCATTTTACACCAAGGTTAAAACTGCACAAATGGAAGGATGCTTCACGCTCATGCTTGGGTTTGAGGCCGGTTTCGCACTAGATTACCAAGCCGCCTTAGTGCGTGGTGAAGATATAAGCTGGATCTCAGTGAATTCCTCTAAACCCGACCGTAATGCTGCGACGTCCCTGCTGGTTCACTCCAGCAATGACTGGGCAACACAGCACGACAGTATGGATCGCAATGAAGCTTTGCGATACCTGCTAGAGCAGGTAAGCTTGGTGATTGGCCAGGATGTCAGCCATGCAGACCACAAGGCCATTCACCAATGGCGCTACGCAAATTGCCAAAAACGCACCGGTGAAACCCATTTCATAGATCATGCGTCCCAAAGTGGCGCCTGCGGAGATTGGCTCATTAGAGGGCGCGTAGAGGCCGCTTTTACCAGCGGGTTTTCCATTGCGCAGGATATTTTAAGCCGGCTTTAAGTCAGGCGTCAACCAACCGTAGGTTGGGTTTCGGATCTAACTCTTGTGGCGCATTCTGGGCAATATAGTCCCATGTCGCAAGCGCGATCATTGCGGCATTATCTGTTGCCCATTTTTGCGGCGGCAGGCAAAGGGAGACACCCGTCTCCTCGCTGATCTGCTGCATATGCGCACGCAGCTGACGGCTTGCCGCCACACCGCCAACCACGGCCAGCGAGGCGGGCCGCTTTTGCGCGATGGCACGGCGCAGCTTGGCCCCCAATACGTCCAAGCAGGCATCCACAAAGGAGGCCGCGACGTCATCGATTACAAACTCTGGATGGGTTTCCACATAGCGCGCCACACTAGATTTGAGCCCAGAGAAGGAAAATTCATAGCCGGAATGAATCATTGGCCGTGGAAATTTTATCCGAGCGGTGCCAGAGGCGGCCATGCGGTCAATCGCCGGACCGCCGGGCATTCCCAGCCCAAGTGTGCGAGCCACCTTGTCGTAGCATTCCCCAACTGAGTCATCGCGCGTGGTGCCTAAAAGCTCATAGGAGTGTTGGTCTTGAAGATAGGCCAAAAGCGTGTGCCCACCCGACACCAGCATGACAAGCGCTGGATAGGTGAGGCGTTTTTCTTCTAGATCCACACTGCGGATATGTCCCCGCAGATGGTTAATTCCATAGCAGGGCAGATCCCAAGCCATGCTCAAAGCCTGGGCCGTCGACAAGCCCACCAAAAGCGATCCCATGAGCCCCGGTCCGCGCGTAACCCCAATGGCACGAAGTTCCAGGCGGCCTGCGCCGGCCTGTGCCATGACAGTTTCAATGGTGGGCAAAATGGCTTCGAGATGTGCGCGGCTGGCCAATTCGGGATAAACACCGCCAAATTCCGAATGGACCTCATATTGCGAAACGGTTTCAATCGCCGCAATCTGACCATTTTGATCAACCAAAGCCACAGAGGTATCATCGCAAGAGGTTTCAATTCCCAGCACCAAATCACCCATGGCGCACCTCCAAATATTCAGCCAATTGCGCCTGCGATATCGCGCCCAAACGCTCAATCACAGCGGGAGACTGGGTGCAATTGATCAAGGTTGAGGCCACGTCCGCGCCTGCCGGCCCTTCCACAACCAAATCCGGCGCATCCGTCAATTGCGCGAGAACCGCAGAAGCATTCGCCGGTGTCGGATGGCCAGCACGGTTGGCACTTGTCACCAACAGCGGGCCAACCTGGCGCAAAAGTGCCAGCAAGAGCGGCGCATCAGGAATGCGAAAGGCGATCTCACGGCGACCGGCCAGCCAATCTGGGCAAGTTTGAGGATCAATCTCTGCGGCAATCGTCAGAGCGCCCGGCACAAACGGACTGGCCAGAGCCTGCTCGATGGTTGGTGTGAGAAGCACGCCAAGATCGACAAGCTGCTCTGACGTGGCCACCATGATCGGAAGAGCCTTGGCCCGAGGCCTATCTTTTAATGCATAGAGGCGATCCACACCGGCCTGCATATTTGGCAAAGTGGCAAGCCCTAAAACCGTATCCGTTGGTAAAAGCACCACTCCACCGGCCCGCAAAGCCGCGACGATGCGCGGCAGGTTCGCCAAATCATTGGACAAAGCGCCCCCGGTCATTGCGCGGTCACACTTAAATTTTCAGAGATTGGAAACACGCGTGTGCTGCGCGGGGATGTTTGATATTTTTCCAATCCTAAGGCTAGAAAACACTCCATAGACGCAGAGTTTCCCTGTGACACCGGCCAGATCTCATCGGGCGCATTTTCGACATTGGGGAAGGCAAATTTCCCGGCGAAATCCGCAATGTCGCGATGCGCGCGCACAAACTCTTTCACCGCCTCAACATCCGTAAACTGAAACTGTGACAGCACGCCGGCTTCGACTTTTCCGATGTAGTAATTTGGGCGCGCAGCAGGACGAATACAGACCACCGGCCGCTCCCCGCCCGCTGATACATGGCGGCCAATCAGCTCAAAAGCATGCAGACCGATCACGGGGATCGACGCGGCGAAGCCCAAAGCATTGGCAAAGGCCACAGTGGTGCGGGTCGCGCCCAGCCCACCGGGCCCAGTATCGACAAATACACAGCCCACGTCGGACATCGCCTTGCCAGTTTGATCCAATCCCGCTTGCACATGGGCCTGCACATTGCGCAAGCCCACCAAAGCGGCATCCCGCGAGCTGTCGAAGATCAGCCGGTCGCCCTCTCCCAAACCAACAGCCATTTGACCGGCAGAATTTTGCAACAAAAGCGATATCATAGCCATTCACGCGAACACCTTTGTTGAAACTGCGTCAAAAGACGATGGGCCCGCTGCCCCATAGCTGCAATCTCCAAAACCCGCGCGCCGTCCTGCTCAGGAACTGCCGAGAAGGTGATGCGCAGATATGCGTCAAAAGCCTCCTCAATCCGGCCGCCCCATTCTATGATTGAAATGGCGGTTTCAATCTCCTCTTCAAGCCCCAGATTGTAAAATTCCTGCGCGCCAGACAGGCGGTAGGCATCCACATGCAACACATCACATCGCTTTGTCTGATAGATATTGGCGATCGTATAGGTGGGGCTGGATATATCGTCTTGAGTTCCAAGCGCTTGGACAAGATGGCGCGTGAAATAGGTCTTGCCCGCCGCCAAGCCGCCCTGCAACAGCACCACATCGCCCGGGCCGAGCAACTCCGCCAGGGATACCGCGATTTCAGCGGTCATCGCCTCAGTTTTGGCGGTAAGGCGCCAAGGCATTGGCACAGCGCTTTCAAGGTCACAAACAGGGGCCACGGGGTCTACTCACCACTCAGAGGAAGATCGCGCCCCTTTTACGGAGTGTCGAAGGCAATGAAAAGCCGCTACATGACCGGCGCGGCGCAAAACCCAGCTGGTGGCCAGATAGCTTGCGCCACCTTCGCCGCCGCCCTAATCTGCGCCCTATGGCGCCCGCCGCCCGCCTTCACATCAGAGCCAAGCGGATCTGACCCCAGCTTTGGAGCTCCAGCATGGTGACATTCTCAGCCAACCTTGGCTTTCTTTGGGCCGATCTGCCTTTGCCCGCCGCCATTCGCGCCGCCAAGGCCGCAGGGTTTGAGGCTGTGGAATGCCATTGGCCTTACGCCACGCCAAAGGCAGAGATCAGGGCCGCCTTGAAGGAGACAGGGTTTGAAATGTTGGGGCTCAACACGCCTAAATCTGCAGGCGGCATCGGCCAATTCGGTCTCAGCGCCCTCCCCGGACACGAAGCCCTCGCACGCGCCGTCATTGACCAATCTTTGAGTTTTGCCGACGACATTGGGGCGCGCAGCCTGCATGTGATGGCCGGTATAGCCTCGGGAGCTGCCGCGCAGGCAAGCTTTTGCGCGGCGCTCACCCATGCATGCCATCAGGCCCAGCAAAGTGGACTCACGATTTTGATCGAGCCGCTCAATCGCTACGATGCGCCGGGGTATTTCCTCAATAGCTTAGCGCAGGCCGAAGAGATTATTACATCAGTCAATCAACCCAACCTCAAATTGATGTTTGATTGCTATCATGTCGAGCGCAGCGAGGGCGATGTCATCACCCAATTGCAGGCGCGACTTCCCCTCATCGGTCACATTCAATTTGCCTCACTCCCCAACCGCAAAAGTCCCGATCAAGGCACATTGGACTATACACAGGTTTTCGCCGCCATAGAGGCGCTCGGCTGGACCCGCCCCCTAGGCGCCGAATACCACCCCGATGGGGTCACTGAGAACAGTTTGGATTGGATGCACACTCTCAGGCCTTAATCACCCGAACAAACGCAAAAAGCCACCCAGAGGGCGGCCATTTGCAATACTATCGAAACACTTGGTTGCGGGAGTAGGATTTGAACCTACGACCTTCAGGTTATGAGTGAGGTGGTATTTATACCTTATGAGATCTAATACAGCTTCATTTATCCAAATTTTATCATTGTTTAATGAACCATTTCGAATTGTGATTGTCTGATGCAACTTGATGAGATACCCTCATGTAACACTCACAACGTAGCAATAACGCGGCAATAATGCTCACAGACAAACAGATACGAGACGCAAAGCCCAAAGACACAGTTTATCGCTTGCGAGACACGCAATCTGTCGTCTGCGGCTTCGGCCTGACGATCGCCCCATCAGGCGCGAAGAGTTTCTTCCTGTCGTATACAAGCCCAGAAGACGGCCGGCGTAAGCAGATTAGTTTGGGGAAGTACCCAGCCACCAAACTCGCTGACGCTCGAAGGTTGGCATTGGAATACCGCGGGCGCATCGATAACGGCACCGACCTCGCGAGAGAAAAACAGCAGGCGATCGCGCACAATATGGAGCAAAGATCTCTGGGCACATTAGGTGACTTGCTTGAACTGTATATTGCCGATCTTGAAGAAGACGGGAAGCGCACAGCTAAAGAAGTTAATCGTATCAAAGGAAAGGATATCCCCCAATTTCTACTATCGCGCCCTGCTCATCTCATATCCCGAGATGACGTATTAGATATCCTAGCCGCTATCGCGCAAAGAGGGGCAAAGGTTCACTCAGATAACGTTCGCGCCTATTTAAGGGCCGCATTTGAGCTTGGTATTCACGCGCAATCGATGACCAGGTGGCGCGGGAAAGCCCCCAGATTCAGGATCGAACACAACCCTGTTGCTACAATTAAACGGACGCTTAGCCGAAAGCCAAAAGGACAGCGCGCACTATCAGAGGCCGAGGTCCGAGAGCTGTGGTGCACAAATCTACTAACGCCACAGATGCATCTTGCACTGAAGTTCATACTGGCAAGCGGCCAACGGGTGGAAGAGGTCCTCCATGCAACTTGGGACGAGTTTGATTTAGGAAAGAAATTGTGGACGATCCCGGGAGAACGTCGAAAGACGCGCGGCAAAACTAGCGAACCGCATCTCGTTCCTTTGGCTGAGCTGCACATACAAATACTCGATGACATCGGCAGAACGACACGCGATCCACGCTTCTTATTTCCGGCACGAGGGACCGGCGGGCCCCGGCGATATGACAGCCTCACCAAATCTGTAACGATATTTGTGAAAAATAGTGGAATGCAGTCCTTCTCTGCCCGCGATCTTCGTCGAACTTTCAAAACCCTTGCTGGTTCAATGAGCATTCCCCTGGAGATGCGCAACAGGCTGCAAGGACACGCCTTAGTGGATGTCGGCAGCGTTTATTACGACAGGTATGATTATCTGGACCAGAAACGAGAAGCTATGGAGCAGTGGGTTTTGGACCTAGGCAAGATCATTACTACAGCAACCAAAAATGAGTGAGGTGTTAAACAAAATCAATGAAGCAGGGGCCCTTTGTATCAAGCTCACGCATGCCATTCGTCAAGATGAGGGACCAAAGCCATCTCAATCACAAATCTCTAACGAAATGATCTCAACGGGACTGGAACGCATCCGCTGCCTGATCCAGGACATCGACATTGCTTCACTCAATTTTTCAGAAAACGAACATCAGGAAGAACTGATGAAGTTTTCAGCGATCCAAAGTTTTCTGAAAGTTTTTGAAGAACGGGAGAACGAAATTTATTCTAAGGCGAACCTGGAGATTTTTGGGCTTCAAGTAGACGTACTACACGGAGGTCCTTCTGCCACAATCTTGGGCGGGCGGAAGGCTGGCAAGAAACTGGGCGTTCAACAACAATACCTGAGAGCCGCAGCTGTACTGCTTTGGAAGTTTCACAAAGCCAACAAGGACGAAGAGCTCCTTAACAAACTGATCGCTGATGCTAGAACTGTTATTGGGATTGGGAGCAAAAAGAAGCTAGCCAAAATGATTGATAACCATGATCAAAATCACGACTTCGATTTGGTGAAAAGTAAATCCCACTTGAGCGTTCATATTCCCGGCATAGAAAATTTAATCAAAAACTACGGATATCGCCGACTTACCGATTTTACGTGATTTCCTGAACGCCCCCCATCCCATTCAGGAAGTGACCTGATGCAGTCTCCTCTTAGTCGAACTGAGAAGGAGATATTCGATGAAACCGCAATTTGTACAATCTGATCTGATGCTAGCAGATGAGGTCGATGCCCGCATTCCATACAGCCGCGCGCATTTATACCGCCTGGAAGACCAGGGCGAATTCCCAAAGCGCAGACGCATTGGACCCAATCGTGTTGCGTGGATCCGTACTGAAGTCGAGCAATGGCTCGCAAAGCGTATGGAGGAACTGTCATGAGTAAGGACCCAGCAAGCAAAACGCGCTTTGATGCGTCAAAGTTCAAAATGAAGAGCATGGATGCCAACGATCCTGTCGCACAAAAGGTTATAATCAGGCTACCGATTAAGAAGCCGCACAAGGAAGAATTTGTCAGGTGCCTTTCCAGTGACGAATATCAGATCTCATGCGGCATATATCAGCCAAAGGATGAGGAGCGCATCTATTTGGTCGCGCCTGACATTGCTCATCTTTTTGGTACAAGCGTAAAACACGTGTCCCTGTGCTTAGGAATGAACAGACAAGGGAAGGTTTTTCTTTGGCCAGTTCCTCTACCGCCCGAAGAAGGTAAAGAAAATCAGTATCACCAAACGCACCGCGAGATAGCCGAGGTCGCGGTGCATAGCTGGGTGAAGATGCAAGCCGATACCAGTGGCGGTTTCTACGACTATCACGTCGCAGTGGGCAAGCTATCAGAACCAGTGTGGCCCACGACACCATTTGAAGACCTATTAGAGATAGCTTTTGGAAGCTCTGGGGTCATTGAAGATCGCGATCACCCCACTCTGCGCCAATTAGAAGGGCGGGACTGATGTACACAAACAGTGCCAACCTACCCTTTCGAAAGATCCTTTCGATCGATTTTGAATACTGTGGTGCAGATGGCGAGGTACCAAAAATCGTTTGTATGGTTATCCAAGATCTCCGATCAGGCGTAGTGAGCAGATATTGGCGTGATGATCTGGGCAAAATGAACACTCCCCCGTTTGAAACGGGGGAGGATGTTGCCATCGTTAGCTACTTTGCGCCCGCAGAGGTGCAGAGCATGGTTGCCCTATCTTGGACTATCAACGTGTCGGTCATTGACCTGTTCGCAGAATTCCGATGCCAAACGAACGGTGATCCTAACGTTGGCAGAAAATCACTGGTCAGTGCTCTACAGTTCTATGGGCTGAAGCAATTTGTCCCTGAAGAAAAAGACAGCATGCGCGATCTGATTCTGTCTGGAGGTCCGTGGTCCGAGGCTCAACGCTCTGCAATCTTGGATTACTGTCAGCAGGACGTCATTGCACTTGGTCCTTTGTTAGATGCGATGCTGAAACGTGCACCTTGGTCCGAGCTACAGTTTAATCAGGCCATACTGCGCGGGCGATACATGAAAGCAGTTGGGGCCATGCAACACCGCGGCATTCCAATAGATTTAGACATGTTCGACAAGCTGAACGCTAACTGGGAGGACATAAAGCTAAACCTCATCGAAAATGTAGACGCTCAGTATGGTGTCTACGTCGATGGCCGTTTTAAGGAGGCTTTGTTTCAGTCCTATCTCGCGCATGGGACGATTCCTTGGCCTCGGCTGGATAGTGGTCGCCTCGCGCTTGATCGCAACACCTTCAGTAACATGAGTAAGCGTTATCCTATCGTGCAGCCATTACATGAACTGCGGAAAACATTAGGTGAATTCAAGCTGAATAACCTCGCAGTTGGGCGAGATGGACGAAACCGAACGCTCCTATCGCCCCTCGCCGCAAAGACGGGTCGCAACCAACCGAGCACCACTAAATTCATATTTGGTCCTGCAAAATGGATACGTGGCTTAATCAAGCCCACTGAGGGGGCGGCTTTGGCCTATTGTGATTGGTCTTCGCAAGAAATTGCGATCGCCGCTGCGCTCTCAGACGACGACCTCCTTTGGGCGGCTTATCAGAGTGGCGATCCTTATATTGCATTTGCAATCCAGGCGGGTCTAGCGCCGCCAGGGGCAACGAAAGATACCCACAAAGGCATCCGTAACCGCTGTAAGTCGGTGGTTCTGGGCACCAACTATGGCATGAGCGCCTATGGTGTGGCTCAGGCCGCTAAGATCCACGAACTGGAAGCGAAGTCGCTGCTCCAAAAGCACCGCGAGACCTATCGTAAGTTTTGGGCCTGGGCCGAAAACAACAAAGATCGTGGATTGCTCGGCTTCAAATTGGAAACCTGCTTCGGCTGGCCCATCCAAGTGACCGCAGGTGATGTAAAGGCCAATACTTTCTTGAACTGGCCAATGCAGGCGCATGGCGCAGAGATGATGCGTATTGCCTCTATCCTTGCGGTAGAGCGCGATATCAAACTCTGCGCTCCGATACATGACGCTCTTCTGATTGAGGCACCCAGTGATCAAATAGATTCAGAGGTCGTAAGACTGAAAGAATGTATGTCAGAAGCCAGTGAGGCAGTCTTGGGCGCGGGTAAAATTTGCAGGGTTGATGCAGATATCGTCCGCCATCCAGATCGCTACATGGACGAACATGGCCAACAAATGTGGGACCAAATCATGGGTCTCATGGATAGAACTTAAGGATAACCAACGCGGTTTCCGCGGGACACCTACGCGCGTTCAGCGGCACCGTATCTATATCCTTATTATTCTCCTTTAATATAAATATGGGGTAGTAATATGAGCCATATGAGAGCCGCTCAGAGAGCCAAACGGGATGCACTGTTCCTAAAAGGACCTGTTAAATTTGGGTGCATAAGACAGAACATTCCCGATCCAACATCAAGGCTGATCTTGGTAGCCTGGGCATTTATGAGAATGTCTACGCCCGAAGTTTCAAAAGTCACATTAACAGCCCAGGTGTGGGATTGTGCAGGGATCGAGAGCCCAGATCAGCGGTCTAGGGTCTTGAAAAAGATTGATCAGCATTGTCCGGGCTACTGGGTTGAGCGGCGCGAGGGTCGAACGGCCGTGTTACACAAAGGCAAAGACCCCAATGAAATTGGGCCCGAATGAATTTGTTGGACAAACAATCAAGGCCCATGGACCAAGGACCAAGGACCACGGGCCTTGATCTGGGGTGCCCCCCTTCTGCGTTCTGGCTGTCTGCTATCACGCTTTGCTGCAGTAACCCCGGCCTAAGGATCGTGAACCTTGGACCTCGGCTATAGTTTCCAATCTTTGCGCCAGTTTCGATCTAGGATACCCTGTTCAACTAAACTTTTTTCAATTTGCTTGATCTCTGAACGGACTGCGCGCCCGACCTCAGCGCGTTTTTTGGCAGCCTGGCGCTTTTCTTTTGTAAATCGCCCGTGAGTAGTGTGGAGTGCCGCGATTTTATCCTTGCCGGCTTGGGTGCGAGGTCCTGTAGATTTGCCGCCGTGCCTCGTACATCTGCCCGTCAGCTTCACTGCTGGACGCTGACATGCGCCACCAGCTTTGGTTCGTGCACCACAGCGGACTCCAGGCCAATCAGGGCCAAAACGCGTCTTTAACCCAATTTTAACGTTATCTTTTGTTAACATTCGAAACACCCCTATATGAGTGTTATAAAATAACATAAATCACGATGCAGCACGAGGGCGCACACTTAGTTGAAATAACGCCACCAAAGGTTGCGCAGATCCTTGCTCAGGTTAGCCAGGCTCACGGGTCCGCTACTCAACCCGCTTAACTTCGCGCGTTAATTGTCGATAACCTTGGACCTCTGAAAATGACAGTCTGGGCCATAAATCCATGATTTGGGTTTGGGATTAATTTTGCTCAGCGGCATCTGCTTGTGAGGATTAATAAGAGCCCAAATTGAACGCAGTGACTAGCAATGTGTAGCTTGATCCAGGGACAGCCCCTAAGCAAAATCTTCCAACCTCAACTATGAGCATGCAATGCCAACAATAAGTTCAAGGAGCGTGGTCCAGTTCCCTCACCTCTTGGCGCAATATCTCTACTTTAGGCATTGGACTAAAGCAGTCATTAATTCAAATCGCCGCGAAGGGCTGCTTAGAGCCCATAGTGACGATGTCATCAATCGTATCAAATGACCGCTTCTGACGACATGGCCTCTATTCATCTGGCGCAATCGGCTCTCAGCGATCAGAGAACCAGCTTCACATCCGCGGCATCAAAGACGTCATAGTCAAGTTGTCGCAACATATCAATTAGATCGACAAAGACCCAGTTCTCAACCAATAAATCGCCCTCGCGTCGCCACCAGTCAGCCACGCGCGCGGTAAACATCTGACCCTCGGCTTTGACGCCCAGCCAGTCCTTTGCAAGATGGCCTCCGTGGGATGGCCAACCTCCGGAAGCAACATAGTTGCCGTCACCAAATCGGGTGAAGTGGCCTTTGACGGCGAGATCCAGATCCGATCCGACGGGGCAGGTCATCATGGCTTCGCCTTTGCGGCGCGGATCAAAAACACTCTCATATGGCATCTGGAAACGAGCAAAACCTTCGAGACCGATGTAACTTCCATAGCCTGCTGGCCCGTACCACATCATGTTTTGGTGCCAGTAGGGCCGCCATGCTTCATCTTCTGTATAAAGCTGTTTGAGCATATCGAAGACCATGTTGACACTTTTTTCGCTCTCTGAAGCATCCTGCAGGTCCATGATAAGACCATCCCCAGTAATCGGACCCGGGATGAAAAATTCTTCGCCAACGCTGGCAACGGTGAGTGGCCAGCGGCCGATCTGACGTAGAAGATCTATCAAATCGACGAATATGTAGCTTTCGATAGCACGGCCATCTTCCATCCGGTGGAACTCGCCATAGCGGAGAAAGATAACCTGGCCTGTGGCTGGTATCCCCATCCAATCCTTTTGGAAGCTGCCAACATAGTGGCCGTGCCCAGTCACCCAGTCGCCGCCTTTGGCGTGGCCTGCGAAAAGAAGGTCCGTGCGGCGATAAAGATCGGGCATCGCGGTGAGGAGCGGTTGAAAGAACGTGTCGATCATCCCCGCAGAACCGCTGAGGAGATCAAAGGGTGCTGAAATGTTGATCTGTGCATCTGCGCTGAAAAACGTCTTAGAGGCATCTCCGGCGAGATTGGCTGCGTCCAGACGCAGTTTGTCGCAATAGGATTTATATTGGAGTTTATTCGCTTGATGAATGGAAGAAGCGCCACTTTGACGCCGGGCGTCCGCCGGTGCGTACACAGGTGCATTATCGTGGAATATCATGACGTAGTCCTTTTGAGATGATTTGAATTGTTAGGCTGCGTGATCAATCGGGATGCACGGACCCGCACGCATTCTAGCAAAAGGTATTCTACCTGGTCGCTTTGAACGAGCGGCCATCAGATTCATCGATGCGTTAAAGCATTTCGCATGAACAGACTGAGCATTAGAATTATCCATTCAGAAATGATAGACCAGCGATGCGCTTTTGCAAGTGAAAGTGCTCCTGCGGGATTTCCTAAAGCAGCTGTCTCGGCTTGGGAAGCTAATGACGGCTTCGTCCGCACACCGACGTTTGACCCGATAAAATGCTGCGCAATGGATGAAAGTCCACTTCGACGGGCCGCAGCGCAGCATGTTGACTAGGTGATGGAGGTCGGCTTTGGGCCGGGCACGTCGGTCGGAATGGCCTTTGGTGCGAAGATTATGCCGCAGCGCGGAAGGCCGCTGTGAGCCCATACTGTGAATTTGATTTTCTCGCTGCATGCGCGCGCAGCGTAATAAATGCTGCGTGATCGAAAAACCCGACGACGCCAAGCAGCGGAAAAACCGGCCATTCATACAATCCGCAGCTCCCTACAACTCCGTTTGGATATCAGACGGATCTTGATAGTCTGGCGGGCCCTTTAGTTCGATCAGATTGCCCCAGGGGTTTTAAAAATATAGAGCTAGGCCAAATCCACGGCCACCAACTTGACGCAGCCGTTTTAAGATTTTGACCCCGTAAAATTGCAGGTGGCGGCAAACGTCTTCTTCTGCTGCACCGTGCCATGCAAACGCGATATGGTGTACGTTTTCACCTTCTTGTTGTGTTGGGGCAGCATAAGCGGAACGTGAGTCGTTGACGTCCCATAAGCCAATGAGAACCGGGCCATACCACACGTGGGTCATCGCAAGATCAGGATAGTCATAGCCTGGCCGACACCCCAAAATCGTCTGATACCACGCCCGTGCTTTTTCAAGATCGCTAACCCAAATTACTAAATGGTCGAATCCAGAGGGTACAAAAGGTGGTGTTATGGAGTTTCCCCATCCTAGCTGACTACTGTCACTTACACTGGTGGTGAATATTCGGTGCCCACGATCCCGGCCATTTTGGCTAGCACGTCGTCGCCCTGTTGCATCATCCAATACAGAAGGTCGATGAATATCCAGTTTTCGGCCAGTTTGTCGCCTTCGCGTCGGTAAATATCGATCACACGGAATTCGGCATTTATATCGCTGGCCGGAACCCCCATGAAACCTTTGTGTTTCGCCGTAAAGTTGGGCCAGCCAAAGAACCCGCCAAAGTGACCCTCGGCCAGTTTCGCGCGATGTCCGGTAAAGGATCGATCATAAAACGCCGAGCGAAACGGGCCTGAATGTTGTTTGGCGTAGCGTTCGATCGTGTAGGTCGCGCCAATTCCCGCAGGGCCCCACCAGATCATATCATCGTGCCACGTCCGGGCGAGTTCTTCTTCCAAGGGCAGCCCCAACTGCCACGTCCCAAGATCGCCAATCATCGCGTTGATCGCGTTCAGGGTCGCAACACCCGCGTCAACGGGCTGGGGCTCACGCAACATCCCGTCATGGGTTTGCGGCCCCGGCTGCACCATATGCGCTGCAGTGGCGCGCCCAAACGGATTTTGCCCAGCTTGGATCATCAAGTGGGGGATATCTACATGCAGCATGGTTTCGACAATTCGTCCGTCCAGCACGCGGTTAAATTCGCAATAGCGCAGAAGCGCCATCTTGCCCGTCGCGACAATCCCAAGCCACGGCGCATCAAACAGCCCCATCAGATGCCCCATGGACACGACCCAGATCCCTTCGCCCACGGTGTTTTCGCCCGCAAAGAAGATATCCTCGCGCCGCTGCAACCGTGTAAGAGACGTCAGCAAAGGTCCCCAAAACACCCGCGCCACATCGCCAGCGCCGTGTTGTTCATAGAAGGGGTGCATCCCGCGCCAGTGCCAATCGGCGGTCGTATGGGCGGCCAGTACGGCCTCAATCGTCTCAGCGGTCGCACCTTTCATGTCCGCGTAAAATGCGCGCACAACTGCCTTTTGGTCCTGAAACATTTCTTATCCCTTAACAGCGCCTGCCGTCAGACCTGACACGATCTGGCGTTGGAAGAACAGGATCAACACGAACAACGGTGCCGTGGCCGACACAACCGACGCGACCGCAAACATGACGTTGCCTTTGGTTTGCGTGGTGCCAAGGAAAGACGCAATCTTCGGGATCATCGTCTGGTTCTGCTGATCCAGCAGCATCGCGGCGACAGGGAAGTCGTTATAGGCCAGCAAGAAGCTGAACAGCCCCGTCGTGACAACACCGGGCCACATGACCGGCAGGATCACATGGCGGAACGCCTGAAACCGGTTACACCCGTCCACCATCGCGCTTTCATCAAGGTCCTTTGGAATATTGCGGAAAAAGGAGGTCATCATCCACAGGCTGAAGGGTTGGTTGATGGCGACCAGCACAACGATTGTTGTCCCCAAACGCCCCCAAAGGTTCCATTCATAAAACGGCAAAAGATAACCGGACACCAATGTGATCTGCGGCATCGCGCGAAACATCAATGCGGCGATCAGAATCCAAAACGCATAATTGTATGTGGACCGCGACAGCGCGTAGCCCGCAAGCGTGCTCAACGTCAGTGAAATCGTCACAACACAAAAGCAGACAATCGATGTGTTCATCACCGCGCGCCCGAATTCTTCTGTGACCCAAGCGCCGTAGTATCCGTCGCCCGTAAAGGAGCCACCGGTTTCGACCCGCGTCGACTCACCGGTCAGGGCATAGACCCAGTTCGCTTTTGAGAAGAAATCGCCCTCAACCTTGAAGGATCCCCAAAGGGTCCACAGGAACGGAAAGGCTGCCATGATCACCCAGAGGACCAAAAACCCAGTCAGGATGATCCGGAGTGACGCCGGTTGTTTGCGGGGGTTGGCTGTGCTCATGGGTCAGGCTCTCTTGAAATCGCGCCACGTGCGCACAAGGACGGGGGACAGAAGAATTCCGACACATAACACTGTCAAAAGTGAGGTCGTCGCAGCCGAGTTCAGCAACCGCGTCTCTCCGCCAAGGTCCGAGAAAATATAGGTCGAAAGCGATTGGGCATGCGCCTCTGCGCTGAACGAAATCAACGGCTCGAAGACGCGGAAATTGTCCATCAGCTGGATCAACGCCACAAAGGTCACAAGTGGCATGATGTGCG
Source organism: Planktomarina temperata RCA23 (assembly GCF_000738435.1). NCBI lineage: Bacteria > Pseudomonadati > Pseudomonadota > Alphaproteobacteria > Rhodobacterales > Paracoccaceae > Planktomarina > Planktomarina temperata. Next base: position 2,837,117 of record NZ_CP003984.1, read on the forward strand.
GGATCGTGACATAACGCACGCGCTGCCAACGGTTCGCGCCATCAATCATCGCCGCTTCATCCGCGTCCTGACTGACCGATTGCAGACCGGCGTAAAACACAACAAAGGCAAAAGGCGCCGCATGCCAAATCCCGTAGAACATCAGCATGATCCACATCATTGGGGTTGAGGCTTTGACGCTCAAATCGGGGTTGCCTGCTATCGCCTGAATTGCATACCCCAAGATACCGCGTGCATCGACCATCCAGAACAAGACCAGCGACCCGACTAAGGGGGTGATGATGAATGGAAGCAACGACACAAAGATCAAAGGCCCCTTGATGGCGCGCGAGGCGGAGTTCACTGCAATCGCGATCGAAAATCCGAGGACGATCGTCAGCGGCGTCACAATGAAGGTAAAGGTCAGCGTAAATACAATGGCGCTGTAGAAGGGCAGGTTCATCACCTTGCTCCACCAGTCGCCCCATCCTATGGATGTGCGCCAAGCTTCGCCCATTTCGGAAAAAGCAAGGTGGCCGCGGTTCACATAGTTATCAAAGCCCACAAAGCGCCCCAAGGGTTTTTCTTCTTGCAAGGCGAGTGAGATTTCTTGGTTCACAGAGGTCGTTTGCGTGCACCCGAACGGACCACAGGTTTCAACCACTTCCATGACTTGTTCATGTTGGGCGTGAAACGACTGCAAGACCACCGAGATCACGGGGAACACGATCAGCAAAAGCATAGCCAATAGCGACGGAGCGACAAAGGTTAGGAAGGTCTTGTGATTCACGTCTGGCCCCCAAGTGTTGTGCTGCAATTTCGCGTTGCGATCTTAAGAATGAGATGGTTCGAGCGGCGCACAGATGCGCGCCGCTCTGATTTAGTCGGCTTACTCGGTTACAAAGCCAGCTTCGATTGCCGCAGCGGCGTAGGCTGCTTCAACGTCTGCCAAAGCCTGCTCTGCTGACTCGGTGCCCTGCATGAAGTCAGACAGTTCAGCACCAAGTGCGGAGTGCAAAAGACCCTGGAACGGAACCATCGGGTATGGCTTGGATCCCGCAGCAACCGCCGCCAAAACGCCTTCGTTCACGGGCTGTGGCTCAAAACCGTCGATCAGCCAAACGGCCTGACCCATGGTCTCATCGTTCAGCAATGCAGGGGAAACCGCATGTGCCAACGCTTGGAATGTTGCCGCCGCATCTTCGTCGCTGACGTTCGTCGCAACGGTCCAACCGTCCCACCAAAGTGTCGTCGCTGGAACACCGCTGTCACCGACCATCAATGGGCCAGCAACCATTGTGTTTTCATAGACTTCCGGTGCGGACCCTTCGTCGTCCATCAGGTTGCCCATACGCGAGCCCCACATGTTCATCAGGGCCACATTGCCTGCTTCCCACTCAGCCTGAGTGCCGTTGGAATCGTGTGTCAGGAAGTCAGGGCTCATGTACTCGGACAGCGCCTTCATCATCTCAAGCGTGGCAACGCCAGCTTCGTTGTTGATGGCGACATTGGCTGTGCCAGCTTCAAAGAACTCGCCGCCGTGGCCGATGTATATGTTGTTGAATTCCTGCGCGAGGTTCCAACCGGACGCATAAGCACCACCCAGAGGGTTTTCCATGATGCCAGCTTCGCGGATTGCCGCAGCAGCTGTCAGCATTTCTTCGTAGGATGTTGGCACTTCGAGACCGACCTGCTCAAGCACGTCAGAGCGGTAGGCAAGCGTCTGTGCGTTCGCCATGAACGCAATCGCCATAATCTGACCATCAACAGAAATCTTCATGTGACCCGGAATGTCCGCGCCATACTCAGCAACCAGATCGTCGAGCGGGCGGATCACGCCGTCGTTGATCAACGCAATGATGGAAGAGTTCGCAACAATCGCGGATGTGTATTCAGCGGGATTGCCGGACATACCAGCAAGGTTCAGCGTCTGGTGATCAGCCGTCAGGTTTGCTTCGCCCTCAATGCCTTCGCAGGATTGCGCCAGAGCTGCGACGGATTGGATCGCTGGGAATTCGTTACCGATGATGCTCAACCGGCCTTCTGCGGTGCAGCCATGGCCATCCGCAAAGGCGGCTGTGCCCATCGTCAGGGCGGCAGCTGTGGCCCCGATCAGTTTGGTAAATTTGGTCATTATAGTCTCCCTAATGGTTCAGTACGTATTTAGCTTTTCGTTAGGCGCACCGATTCTGGCGAATCAAGAAATTCTGGCGAATCAAGAAACGCCGTGCATACGTTTGCAATCAAACGGCCAACTTAACCGCAAATCAAGGAAAAAATTGGGACGGTCTGTAAAAATTAAAATGCTGCACCTGCGAGAGATCCACTATGTAATAAAGGTGCAAAAAGAACTTGCGCAGATAATAGAATCAGATTTACACCTGTTGCATACCTTTGCAAGAAAGGCGCCCTCATGGCCGAAATTCAGCTCAAGAATATCCACAAACGCTGGGGCAGCTTTGTCGGAGTCGAGAACTTTGACCTTACCATTGCGGATCAGGAATTTCTCGTCCTTCTTGGCCCGTCGGGTTGCGGCAAGACGACGACCATGCGGATGATCGCAGGTCTGGAAGACCCCACCGAAGGCGACATTCTGGTAGATGGCAAACGTATCAACCACCTTGAGCCCAAAGACCGCGATTGCGCGATGGTGTTCCAGTCCTACGCGCTCTACCCCAACCTCGATGTCTACGAAAACATCCGTTTCCCGTTGCGCATGCGCAAAGTTCCCTCATCCGAGCATAAAGAACGCGTTATGCGTGCCTCGGCGATGGTCGAGCTCGACGATTTCCTCCACCGCAAACCCGCCGAACTTTCCGGTGGTCAGCGTCAGCGCGTGGCCTTGGCCCGCGCCATCGTGCGCCAGCCCAACGTTTTCCTGATGGATGAGCCGCTCTCCAATCTCGACGCCAAGCTGCGTGTTTCTACGCGCGCCCAGATCAAAAACCTCAGCCACGAGTTAAAGGTCACCACGATCTATGTGACCCACGACCAGATCGAAGCCATGACGTTGGCGGACCGTGTTGTCGTCATGTCCGCAGGCGTGGTGCAGCAGGTCGGCTCCCCGACGGACATTTACGACAACCCAGCCAATACCTTCGTGGCCAGCTTCATCGGTTCTCCTGCCATGAACCTGCTTGAGGGCACGATCGAAGGCGGGACTTTCACCGGCAAGGACGTCAAGATCACTGGTCTGCACAGCACGCTCTCAGGCCCGGTCACGCTGGGCTACCGCGCCGAAGACGCATCAATCGGCGGCGATGCTCCGTCCGTGAATGCGCCAGTTTATTCCATGGAGCTTTTGGGCGATGCCACGATGGTTACGTTCCGCATCGCAGGTGCCATCGCAACCGTGAAGGCCGACAAAGATTTTCGCGCCAAAATTGGCGAAACTGTCGCCGCGACAATTCCAGCTGCGACCTGCCATCTGTTTGACGCCACGAGTGGCGAGCGGTTGTAACCTGCTCGCCCTGACCAAGCTTTAACGACCACGCCCGAGGAGCACTGCTCATGACCATCCGCCATCTGAAAACTGCCCGCTCCCTTGAGGCACGCGCCGAAGACGACGCCAAAACCCGCGCGATCGTCGAAAATGGCTTGAAAGAAATCGAAACCAAAGGCGATGCCGCCGTGCGTGAAATGTCGGTGAAATTCGACAAGTATGACCGTGAAAGCTACCGCCTGTCCGAGGCTGAGATCGAGGCCCTCATCGCCAAGGTCACCCCGCGCGAAATGGCCGACATCAAGTTCGCGCAAGAACAGGTGCGGGTCTTCGCCCAACACCAGCGCGATAGCATGCTCGACATCGAAGTCGAAACCATGCCCGGCGTGATCTTGGGGCATAAAAACATTCCCGTTCAATCGGTTGGCTGCTATGTGCCCGGCGGAAAATTCCCTATGGTCGCGTCCGCGCATATGTCAGTTGCCACTGCCTCCGTCGCCAAAGTGCCGCGTATCATCGCCGCCACGCCGCCGTTCAAGGGTGAGCCTAACCCAGCCGTGATTGCCGCCATGCATCTCGGTGGCGCGCACGAAATCTACGTCATGGGCGGCATTCAAGCGATTGGCGCCATGGCCATTGGCACCGAAACGATTGAGCCTGTCCACATGCTCGTCGGCCCCGGTAACGCCTTTGTCGCCGAAGCCAAACGCCAGCTGTTCGGGCGCGTCGGCATTGATTTGTTTGCTGGCCCGACCGAAACCATGGTTATCGCCGATGAGACGGCGGCTGATGGCGAACTCTGCGCCACGGACCTGCTGGGTCAAGCTGAACACGGCTATAACTCTCCCGCCGTTTTGCTCACCAACTCCGAAAAGCTCGCCAAGGATACGCTGGCGGAAATCGACCGCATTCTACAAATCATCCCGACCGCCGACACCGCCGGAAAGAGCTGGGAAGACTACGGCGAGGTCATCGTCTGTGACACCTATGACGAGATGCTCGCCGTCGCTGACGACATTGCATCTGAACATGTGCAGGTGATGACAGATCGCGATGATTGGTTCCTTGAGCATATGACATGTTATGGTGCTTTGTTCCTTGGTCCGCGCACCAACGTGTCCAACGGTGACAAAGTCATCGGCACCAACCACACGCTGCCCACCAAAAAGGCTGGTCGCTACACTGGTGGTTTGTGGGTCGGTAAGTTCCTGAAAACCCACAGCTATCAAAGAATTACCACTGACGAGGCGGCCACACTGGTCGGCGAATATGGCTCACGCCTTTGCATGCTTGAAGGCTTCGTTGGCCATGCCGAGCAATGCAATATCCGCGTGCGCCGCTACGGCGGCATCAACGTCCCCTACGGCACTGGCGCGCCCTACCGCGAGGCCGCCGAGTGAGCCTCCACCCCGCCCTGTTTCCTCTGCGAAATGCGCTCGCAGCCGCAACGCCGGACTCCGCCAAAGTGGTTGCGCAAACCTTTGCACCTGACGCCACCATCCACATCTGTCACCCCATGGACACTGTGACGGGCGCGGACATGTGGGACACCGCCTATGCCCCGCTGCTCGACGCGATCCCCGACCTTGAGCGCCGCGACATGATTGTGCTGTCAGGCACCACGCCGGAAGGTCAGGACTGGGTCGGCTGCATGGGCAATTATATGGGCACCATGTTGCGCCCTTGGTTGAATATTCCACCCACGGGCCACCTGATCCACATGCGCTACCACGAGTTCTTCAAACTTGAGGATGGTAAGATCACCGAGGCGCAAATCCTGTGGGACATACCAGAGCTGATGATGCAGGCGAACGCCTGGCCCCTCGCTCCGCAGCTTGGCAAATTCCTCGCCACCCCTGCGCCGATGACCCAAGACGGCCTGACGGCGGAGGGGGACGGAAACGCAACGATGGCCCATGTGCTGGCGATGCTGGATGACCTTTGCAAATATCCCGCCAATCCCGATCCGGCGGTGATGAATTTGGAAAAATACTGGCACCCGCGCAACAACTGGTACGGGCCTGCGGGCATCGGCACGGGTCGCGGCATTGCGGGGTTTCGCAACTGGCACCAAATCCCGTTCCTCAAGGCGATGCCCGACCGCAAACTTGATGCCATGGGCGATTTGTCGTCCCATTGGTTCGCCCAGGGCAATTACGTCTGCGAAACTGGTTGGCCGAACATGCGTCTGACCGTATCTGAGGGCGAATGGATGGGGCTTGCACCAGCAGGCAAAGAAATCCTCATGCGCTCGCTTGATTTTTGGCGCGTCGAGGATGGTTTGATCCGCGAAAACTGGGTCCTGATCGACCTTTTGGACATCTACCGACAGTTGGGCGTGGACGTGCTTGCCCGAATGGGCGAATTCAACAAGGCCCGCAACCTCGGCCCCATCTCCTTACCGGAAAGCCAGTTCTCATGAGCCTTCCGCGCACGCCTTCCATGCGCCTTGACGGCAAACGCGCGTTGGTCACTGGCGCGACCTCCGGCATCGGTGAAGGCTGCGCCGTAGCCTTGGCCGAGGCTGGCGCCCACGTCACGCTGGTTGCCCGCACCGCCACGGCGGTTGAGAAACAGGCGGCCGCGTTCCAATCGCAGGGCTGGGAGGCCGCCGCCCTCCCGCTCGACATCTCCGACATTTCCGCGACCGAGGCCGCCATCGCCGCCCACGGCCCCTTCGATATCCTCGTCAACGCCGCTGGTCTCGCCCGCCACGCCCCTGCGACAGACACCACACAGGCCGACTACGACGCCGTCACGGACCTCAACGTCAAGGCTGCTTATTTCCTTACCCGCGCCGTGGCCAAAGGACTGATCGAAGCCGGAGAACCCGGCTCCCTCATCAATATCTCAAGCCAAATGGGCCACGTTGGCGGCCTCGACCGTGCCGTCTATTGCGCCACCAAACACGCGCTGGAAGGCATGACGAAAAGCATGGCCATCGAATGGGCCCCGCACCAGATCCGCGTCAACACCATTTGCCCGACCTTCATCCGCACGCCACTTGGCGAGCAAACCCTCGCCATCCCGGAACGCCGCGCCTGGATCGAAGAAAAGATCAAACTTGGGCGCGTCGGCGAGGTGAGCGACATCATGGGCGCGACCACCTTCCTCGCCTCTGACGCCGCCGCGTTGATTACCGGCACGCATTTGATCATCGACGGAGGTTGGACAGCAGACTGATGGGCGCGAAAATTACCTCTCTGCAAGTTGCTAAAATGGCTGGCGTTAGCCAATCCGCTGTCAGCCGCGTTTTTTCGGGCGCGTCGGCCAGTCCCGCAACCACCAAGAAGGTAAAGAAAGCAGCCAAGCAGCTCGGCTATCGCCCCAACGTGCTGGCCCGCGCAATGATCACCGGCAAGTCGCGCATTATCGGGTTGATCGTCGCCTATCTTGATAACCAGTTCTACCCCGAAGCCCTTGAACGTCTCTCCAACGCACTACAGGCGCAGGGCTATCACATCCTGATCTTCACCGTCTCCAATTCCACCGACGGCATCGAAAACGTCGTGCAAGACCTGCTCGATTATCAGGTCGATGGCATCATCGCCGCTTCTGTCTCGATGTCCTCTGGCCTCACGGAGCTGTGTGTCAAAGCAGGCATTCCTGTGGTCCTGTTCAACCGTGGACAGCCCGGTAGCGGTCTTTCGGCGGTCACGTCCGCCAACATCAAAGGCGCGACGATGGCCACCCAAGCCCTCATCGACGCAGGCCACACACGCATCGCCCATATCGCTGGCTGGGAAGGCTCTCTCACGGGGCGCGACCGTCGGCAAGGGTTCGAGGATGCAATGGCGGGCGCTGGCCTCACGCCCTTCGCGATCATCGACGGCATGTACAAACGCAACGTCGCCGCCGCCACGGCCCGCCAGTTGATGGCAGGCGAAACCCGCCCCGACGCGATCTTCGCGGGTAATGATCACATGGCTTTCGCCGTGATGGATGAGATCCGCCAAATGGGCTTTTCGATCCCCGATGACGTCGCGATCATCGGCTATGACGACGTGCCGCTCGCCTCCTGGCCCGCCTATGACCTCACCACTGTACGCCAACCCGTCAACCGGATGGTCGAGGCCACGATCGACACCCTTATGTCCGCCATCGACGGCCAAGACACTTATACGCAAACCATAGAAATAGAAGGGCCTCTTATCCAAAGAGGCTCCTCCAAACCGCTCAAAGGATCACCGCTATGAAGGGTTTTTCAAACCGCTGGAAAGACTTTCCCGACTACATCATCGGCATCACCAAAGAGATTTGGGAGGACCGCGGCGTCGGCACACTGCACGACTATTACGCCAAAGACATCGTCGTGCGCTCGCCCATGGGCATCCAGCGCGGGAATGGGGCTGTCATGGCCGCAACGATGGCGACGATTAACGAATTTCCAGACCGCGAATTGCTTGGCGATGACGTGATCTTCTCCGACGATCCCGAATTTGGCCTGCTGTCCTCTCACCGCCTCATCACCCGCGCCACCCACACCCGAGACGGTCAATTCGGTGCTGCGACCGGCAAGCCATGGACCGTGCGCGTCATCGCCGATTGCGCCGCCAAGGATGACTGCATCTATGACGAATGGCTGGTGCGGGACTACGGCGGGATCGTGCGCCAACTGGGCATGGACCCGCGCGACTATGCGGCCCAACTGATCGAGGCTGAAGGCGGGCCCGATGCGGCGCCCAAGCCGTTTACGCCGGACCAAGACATCGACGGCGGTTACAACTCCAAAGGTAATGACAATGCTTGGGGCCAACGGTACGCCGACACCCTGACGCGCATCATGGATCTCGACTTTCACACCATACCAAAAGACTACGACCGCGCGGTAAACTGCGAATACGCGGGCGCGCAAACCGTTCTCTCACACGACAGCGTCACGAAATTCTGGCTGGGTCTGCGGTCATCTTTTCCGGATGCTAAATTCACGATCCACCACCAGATCGGCATGGACGGGGACATGCTGGCCCCGCGCGCCGCGATCCGCTGGTCGTTGGATGGCACGCATTCCGGTTGGGGCACTTTCGGCAAACCGACGAGCGCGAAAGTTCATGTGATGGGCATGTGCCACGCAGAATACGGCCCGTTTTGCAACGCGAGCGGCCCGCAAGACGCCACCATTCGCCGCGAGTGCGCCCTTTACGACGAAATCGCGATCTGGAAACAAATTCTGATGCAAGGAACACAGCAATGACGCCAACTGAAATGGACTCTCGCATCGTTCGCTACGGCGATCTGCAACCTTGCAAAACCGCCTTTATCGACGCCCATACCCCGGGCAGTGACCAGAAAGAGAACTTCACCATTATCGGTGGGGGAGTCTCTGAATCGCCAGACCAACATGTCCATATCGGCATCCCGCACGGTTTCAACATCGGTGCCGCGGGCCAGCCTCCGCGTGTGACCAACTCCCTGCACGATCACCACACCGCTGAGGCGTTCTTTGTGCTGTCGGGCAAATGGCGCTTTTTCTGGGGCCGTTGGGGGGACGCGGGCGAGGTGACGCTGGAAGAGGGCGACATCATCAACATCCCCACAGGTATTTTCCGTGGTTTTGAGAATATTGGCACGGATTACGGAATGATTATGGCCATCCTTGGCGGCGACGATGCAGGTGGTGGCGTCATGTGGGCGCCACAGGTTATCGAAAACGCCGCTGAGCACGGCTTGATCCTCGGCGAGAACGGCAAACTCTATGACACCAAGCGCCAGCAAAAGTTGCCCGAAGGTGTCGCCCCGATGCCCTTGATGTCGGACGAAGAACTCGCCAAGCGCCCCGAACCAACGACCGCAGACGTGCTGCCCAACCACGTCGCCCGTTATTGGGACCTCATGGCACTGGCCGACAAAAAGCCAGCCAAAGTCATAGGCGAAAATGGCATCTTGCGCGACAAGCCCGGCTTTGAGGTCGATTTCATCACGCGCGGTAGCGCGACGGAGGCCAAGCACAGCCACAAATACCCTTCGGTCCTGATGCCGATGCGCGGTCATTGGAAGGTAACGTGGGATGGCGGTTCATCGACCATAGCGCCGGGCGACACCATGTCCGTCCCTGAAAACCTCGCCCACTCCGCCGTCCCGTCAATGACCGGCGAGGCAAGCCTTTATCACATTGTAGCCACGGGCGATCCCGCTGGGCTGACGTGGAAAGGTTAACGCGCTCCCTGTGCACCGCTGTACATACAGATTGTGTACAGGAAGTGTACGCACTGTGACTCATTCGAAAGGCTCAAAATGTCCAAGATCTTAACGTCCCATGTCGGCTCCCTCCCACGCACCCAAGAGGTCGTGGATTTCATCTTCGCCCGCGAAAATCGCGAGGACTTCGACCAAGCCGCATTTGATGCAGCGATGACCAAAGCCGTGTCAGAAACCGTTGCCAAACAAGTGGCCGCGGGTGTCAATATCGTCAGCGACGGGGAAACCTCCAAGATTAGCTACGCCACCTACGTCAAAGATCGCTACACAGGTTTCGACGGCGACAGCCCCCGCAATGCGCCTGCCGATTTGAAGAAGTTCCCCAGTTTCCTCAAGCGCTTGGCGGATGATGGCGGCACCCCGCAATACGCCCGCCCCATGTGTGTCGGCGAGGTGAAATCCAAAGGCCAAGGCGAGTTGGAAAAAGACATCGCCAATCTCAGGGCAGGCATGGCTGAGCAAGGCATTGAACGCGGTTTCATGAACGCGGCGAGCCCCGGTGTTATCTCACTGTTTTTGCAAAACGATTTTTACGCAACGCGCGAAGAATACCTCGCGGCCCTCGCCGACGCGATGCGCGCCGAATACAGCACGATTGTAGACAGTGGCCTTGATCTGCAACTGGACTGCCCCGACCTCGCGCTGTCCCGCCACATGCTGTTTAACGACCTCTCTGATGATGAATTCCTCAAGATCGCAGGCTCTCATGTTGAGGCCCTTAATCACGCATTGGAAGGCATCGATCCGTCCCGTGTAAGGGTGCATATTTGTTGGGGGAATTACGAAGGGCCGCATGTCTGCGACATTCCGATGTCCAAAATGTTCGACACGCTGATGTCGGTGGGGGCAAATAAATTGCTCTTTGAAACCTCCAACCCCCGCCACGGCCATGAATGGGCCGTTTTCCGCGATCGCAAAGCGGACATTCCCGACGACAAAATCCTTGTCCCCGGCGTCGTCGATACGACCACCAATTTCGTCGAACATCCCGACCTTGTGCAGCAGCGTATCGAACGTTTCGTTGACATCGTTGGCCATGATCGCGTGATCGCTGGGTCAGATTGTGGTTTTGGAACCTTCGCCGGATACGGTGCTGTTGATCCCGAAATCGCATATGCAAAGCTTGCCGCCCTGTCCGCAGGAGCCGCACAAGTCAAATGACCCTTGTTCTCTTGCCCGGAATGATGTGCGACGGGCGGCTGTTCCAACACATGCCGACCCACCTCTGCTTTGCCATTTCGCATCATGACACCGTTCAGGCACTGGCCGCAGATGTACTATTGAAGGCGCCCAAGTGCTTCGCCTTGGGTGGGCTATCGATGGGTGGCATCGTTGCGATGGAAGTCATTCGGCAGGCACCGAACAGGGTCACCCGTCTCTGTCTGATGGACACGAATTGCGAAGCGGAAACCGACCAAATCAAGGCGCTGCGCCAACCCCAAATTGACAAAGCTATGGTGGGGGAATTGGACAGCGTCATGCGAGACGAGATGAAGCCAAACTACCTCGCCGATGGCCCGCACCGAAGTGATGTGTTGGACTTGTGTATGGAGATGGCTCTGGACCTTGGCCCCGAGGTCTTCGTGCGCCAGTCTGTCGCCTTAAGAGACCGTCCGGACCAGAAACAAACACTTCAAAACTGGGACAAACCCACGCTGATCCTCACCGGAGCGCAAGACCGTCTTTGCCCGCTACATCGCCACGAACTGATGGCTGAACTGATGCCACAAGCAACTTTGACTATCATACAAGACGCCGGGCACCTCCCCACGCTGGAACGCCCCAACGCAACCCGCGCCGCGCTTGAGCGTTGGCAAGAGGAGTAATTCACATGCAACCATCGCTACATAAGCTTCTGATATCGGTCGACACGCCCACGGTCTGCAATGCGATCGAGGTGGCGCAAGGCAAGCGCGGCTTCAACGACTTCACGCGCGGCACGATGTTGATCAACGAGCCGACCGGCGTATTGGTCGGCTACGCCAGCACCGCAAAAATTGCCGCTGTTGCCCCTTCAGAAGAACCGCCCAAAACCGTGCGTGCGCGCCGCATGGCCTACTACAAACAGATCTCCGAAGCTCCGCAGCCCGCGGCTTGTGTCATTGAGGATGAGGACTTTCCAAATGCTATTGGCGCCTTCTGGGGCGAGGTGAATACGACGATCCACAAAGGATTTGGCGTGGCGGGGACGCTGACCAACGGCGTCATGCGTGACTTGGGTGACATGGCGCCGGATTATCCGGTCGTCGCGGGATCGATTGGTCCCAGCCATGGCTTTGTCCACGTGACGGCGGTGAATACTGCGGTTCAGGTTTTCGGTCTGACAGTCAATCCGGGCGATCTGGTACACGCGGATCGACACGGCGCCGTTGTGATCCCGCCAGACGTCATCCCCGATTTGGAACGCGCGATCCGCAAGATGCAAGACACCGAACATCTGGTTCTTGGTCCAGCCCGCGAGCCAGGGTTCGATTTCAATGCGTTTGAGACTGCCTGGGAAGCGTTTGAAAAAGCGCGAACATGATTGATGTTGACGACTAAACAGAGCTGTCCTCACCTTGGCGGCAACAATGAGCCAGATGTACTCAATTGTCGAACACTGCCTTAGGCACATGAGCGCTGACGGTAGCCACGCTCGTGGCACCCTTTAGGGCCTTGGCCGAGAAAAGTGCAGAAAGCCAAACAAAGACCAGAACAGCGTAAGGTAGATTTGTCCGCATCTCGTTTGTTAGAAAAGGCCGCTGAGAAAGGCCATTTTGAGAACAACCAAGATCGGCCCGTTTGAACGGCCGGTTCGGTGAAAAGTGCTGCACCGCAAAATGACCAGCGCTGCAAGTGCCAACATTTGCTGCGTCAGCAGTAGCCGCAGCTGCAAAAGGCCGCTTTGTCCGCATAGCAGCCGTTAGTGCTTGGCCAACGCAATGTCTGCTTCCTCAGTTGGTGGTGTCAAACAAAACCCCCTCCCAATGAATTTACAAGGCTAATACTTAAGGCCCGCGGTCAGAGGCGCGGGGCCTTACAATAGTGGTGAGAGGTCCTTAGCCCTACAGATCAACTGTAGCGATTACGTACAGCAACCCTCTGCCGTTGGTCCAAGGACCGCGGCCCGAGCAAAACTATCCAACGACACCTGTGCACAGGTAACACTGAAGGCGGAAACGTGGATGGGTGCTCTACTATCCGTGGACCTTGGCTCTTGATCCCCAGTCCACAGACCTAAGCAAGATGATCCAGGAACCCCGGGCCAGGTTTCATGTGGCAAATGGGGAGTGTTTCGTCATTGGACGGGGATGCAAACCCGTCCTGTGCGTCTTGAGTGGATTCATTTTAAAACGCCAACGAACAGATTTTTTATTTATATCTTTTTTGATCTTACCAGACAACTCACGGTCAATTCGAGACCACTCCCAATTATGAAAACTTCTCAATGTGAACCCACAAGAGTCGAATGGGGGGGTCGCCATTCGGTATGCCTTGTAAAACCGAAAGTGATGATAGCGTACAAACACGTCATAAATAGAGAGGAGTAATCGATGAGGTTTGGTTTTGTTGGATTAGGACAAATGGGAGCGCCAATGGCGATCAACCTAGCTCACGATCATGATGTATTGGTCTATGACCAAAATGCAAGCGCCATTGCCAAAGTTGAGCGATACGGTGCTAAAAGAGCAGACAAGCTCGACCAATTTTCTGACGTTGATGTCCTGATTACATGCCTTCCTGCTGCAAAGATCGTCGATAGTGCGCTGTTCGATTCAAATACAGGATTGGCGCAACACTTGAAACCAAACGCGGTCGTTGTTGACACCAGCACCATTGAATATGGCGCGACGTTGGAAATCAGGGACCGCCTACAGACTGCTGGCCTACGATTTCTCGACGCGCCGGTTTCCGGCATGCAAAAGCGAGCCGAGGACGGTTCGCTGACTATGATGGTTGGTGGTGACGCAAGCGATCTGGCAGAAGTTCAGGGAGCGCTCTCCACTATGGCATCCAAGATTCTGCACATGGGCGATGCGGGCGCAGGGCAGCTGACCAAGCTGGTCAATCAGCTGTTGTTTGATATCAACGCGGCGGCCCTCGCAGAGATTCTGCCTCTGTCGGTTAAATTGGGGATTGATCCCGAGCAGGTTGCAGAGGTGGTGAATTCCGGAACCGGCCGGAGCTATGCCTCGGAATTTTTCGTTCCAAATATCCTGCAAGGCGATTTCAGCAAGGGTTACCCCATGCAGGCTGCCTACAAAGACCTGATCAGCGGCTCAGAGATTTCTGCACGCCACAACTTCCCCACACCAGTTTTGGCCGCAGCAACGGCAACCTATCAGCAGGCCCTGTTGGAAGGCCATGGCGACAAGGACAAAGGTGGAATGATCCTAGTGTTTGAGCGTTTGCTCGGTACGGATTTTCGCGCGACCACATTCAAGGAGCACAAAGCATGAGTGAAGAACACGGCATTCGCGGCGGATTGACCAATTACGGCGATAAGGATTTTGCCGAATACCTGCGCTCATCCTTTGCGCGGTCCATGGGCTTGTCAAAGGAAATGCTGCGCAAGCCGATTGTCGGCATCGCCGAAACGGGATCAGGTTTCAACAACTGCCATCGCACAATGCCCGAGCTTGTCGAAGCAGTTTCGCGGGGTGTTCTGGCGGCGGGCGCATTGCCAAGACCCTTTCCCACAACATCCCTTGGTGAGGTTTTCCTGAACCCCACCAGCATGGTCTATCGTAACCTGATGTCCATGGACACCGAGGAAATGGTGCGCGCGCAGCCGATGGATGCTGTTGTGCTCATCGGTGGCTGTGACAAAACGGTGCCCGCTCAATTGATGGGTGCCGCATCGGCCAACATCCCAACTGTGCAACTGGTTACAGGCCCGATGATGACAGGTCGCCACAGGGGTGAGCGGCTGGGTGCCTGCACAGATTGCCGCCAGTTTTGGGGCAAATACCGCGCGGGCGAGGTCGAGCGCGAAGAAATCGACGTTGTTGAAGGGCGTTTGGCGACAACTGCCGGCACTTGTGCGGTCATGGGTACGGCCAGCACAATGGCATGCATTGCAGAGACGCTAGGTATGTCGTTGCCTGGAAGTGCGGCAATCCCAGCAGTGCATTCGGATCGGCTGGTCGCGGCTGAGTTCAGCGGTAAAACAGCAGTCGATCTGATAACTAATCCGCGCCTGCCCAGCGAGATCATTACGGAGAAATCGGTCGAAAACGCTTTTCGGGTTTTGATGGCCGTCAGTGGCTCGACGAATGCGATCGTGCATTTGACCGCGGTGGCCGGGCGCTTGGGTATTCGCATTCCAAACGCGCGTTTGAACCAGATTTCAGATGAGACGCCTGTGCTGGTGGACCTGAAACCAGTAGGCGACGGTTATATGGAAGACTTCTTTGCAGCCGGGGGAGTGGGCGCAATCTTGCGTGAAATTCGCCATCTGCTGCATCTTGATACGGTCGATGTGACCGGTCAGGTTCTGGGGGATCGACTGGAACCAGAAATGGATTGGGTCGATCGCCGAGTGATCCGAGAATTTGAGAAGCCTGTCTCGGATCAAGGCGGGTTAATCTCGCTCAAAGGCAATATCGCCCCCGATGGTGCCATTTTCAAACGCGCTGCAGCAACACCCGCTCTTTTTGAAACCGAAGGTCGCGCCATCGTTTTCGAGGGTCTGCAAGACCTTGCCAAGCGCGTTGATGACCCTGACCTAGATATCAAAGCGGGTGACATCATGGTGCTGAAAGGCGCGGGCCCGATCGCCGCAGGCATGCCCGAGGCAGGTTATTTGCCGATCCCAAAAAAACTGGCGCGGGCTGGTGTAAAAGACATGGTGCGCATTTCGGATGCGCGTATGTCGGGTACCGCCTTTGGCACAATCGTTCTGCATATTTCTCCCGAGGCAGGAGCCGGCGGGCCATTGGCGGCTGTTCGAAACGGCGATCGCATTCGCCTGTCGGTGAAAGACAAATCCATTAACCTATTGGTACCAGATCAGCAAATCGCCAACCGACTTGGTGAATTCGCTCCACTCGAAGGGCACAAGCGCGGCTATCGAGCGCTTTATGAACGAGCAGTCCTTCAGGCTCCTGATGGCTGTGATTTCGATTTCCTCACGCAATCCGGCAAAACCAGAAAATAAGGTGACCCCATGAATCTTTTCAAGAAATTGCAGGAACGCGCAGCCCTCGGTAACCCTATTCGGATTGGGATGATCGGGGCTGGAAAATTCGGCACAATGTTTTTGGCGCAAGCCTTGCGCATCCCCGCCATTCACATCGTGGGTGTGGTTGACCTCATCCCGGCAAACGCAAAATCCAATATGAAGCTGGCTGGCTGGTCCGATGAAGCCCACAGCGCGGTAAGCCTTAATGACGCTGCTATCTCGGGCAAAACCTATGTAGGCGATGACTGGCAGGCGATGATTACCCATCCGGCAGTCGACATTGTCATCGAGGCAACCGGCAATCCGCTGGCCGCTGTGACGCACTGTCTGGCAGCCTTCGCGCAGGGCAAGAACGTGATCAACGTCACCGTCGAAGCGGATGCGTTCTGCGGTCCCGGTCTGGCCCAGAAAGCGGCCGAGGCCGGCGTGATTTATTCAATGGCTTATGGCGACCAGCCTGCGTTGGCCAGTGATCTGGTCGATTGGGCGCGCACCTGTGGCTTTAGCGTAGTGGCTGCTGGCCGCGGCCACAAATGGTTGCCACATTTTCGCCAATCAACACCCGACACGGTTTGGGAACATTGGGGCCTGACCAGTGAACAGGCCGAGCGTGGACGCCTGAACCCCAAGATGTTCAACGCCTTTCTTGACGGGTCGAAACCGGCCATTGAATCTGCTGCAATTGCCAATGCGACCGGGCTGGAAGCACCCGAGAACGGGTTGATCTTCCCTCCAGGTGGGATCGACGACATCCCCACCCTGATGCGGCCAAAATCAGAAGGGGGCGTGTTGGAGCGCAAGGGACTGGTTGACGTCGTGTCCTGTCTGACCCGCGAAGGCGAACAGATCCCCTATGATATTCGCAAAGGCGTCTGGGTCGTGTTCGAGGCCGATACCGAATATCTGAAAAACTGCTTCGAGGAATACAAGGTCGTGACCGATCCCTCGGGAAAATATATGACGCTCTACAAGCGCTGGCATATGATTGGTTTGGAACTCGCTGTGTCGGTTGCGTCGGTGGCGCTGAGAGCAGAGGCAACAGGTGCCGCAATTTGCTTTAATGCCGATTGTGCCGCAGTTGCCAAGCGCGATTTGGCCGTGGGCGAGATGCTGGACGGAGAAGGCGGCTATACGGTATCGGGCGGTTTGCGGCCCGCAGTATCTTCGGTACGGCAAGGCAATGTGCCGCTGGGACTAGCACATAATGTGCCACTGATCCGGGCCGTAAAGGAAGGTGCAGCAATCACCTGGGATGACATCAAAATAGACAGAACCACGGATGCCTATAAGCTGCGCACCAGCATGGAAGAACAATTGTTGAAATGAGCAGGTTAAGCACCGCATATGTCATGATCAGGAGCTATCATGGCCAGTAAGGCAGATACCTTTGATTATATAGTTGTCGGCGGTGGCACTGCTGGGTCGATCATGGTGAACCGTCTGAGTGCAGATGGAGCTTCGGTCTGTTTGCTTGAGGCAGGCCCCAAGGATCGACATCCGTTCATCCATATCCCTGCTGGGTACATCAAGAACATTTACTCACCCAAAATGACATGGAACTTTAAATCCAAACCAGAACTTGCAACCGCAAACCGAAGCTTCCCCTTACCGCAGGGCCGTGTGCTTGGCGGGTCGAGTTCTATCAACGGATTGAATTATGTGCGCGGTCAAAGTGCGGACTACGACAACTGGGCGCAGATGGGCAACACGGGTTGGAGTTACGGCGATGTACTGCCCTATTTTAAACGCTCCGAGCGGCGCATTGGGCCAGGTGACGACGCGGTGCGTGGGCGCGACGGTGAGATGCCGATCACCGATCTTGATCTGATCCATCCCGTCTGTGAGGCGTTTATTAAAGGTGCCGCCCAAATGGGCATCCCGCGCAATCCTGACTATAACAGTGGCGATCAGGCTGGAACCGGGTATTTCCAGCGCACTATCCACAAAGGCTATCGCTATAGCGCGGCCAAAGCGTTTTTGCGTCCAGCCCGCAAGCGGCCCAATGTTGATATACACACTAATGCGCAGGTGGCTGAAATTTTGTTCGAGGGCACCCGCGCCAATGGTGTGCGATATCTGCGCGACGGGCGCGAGGGCAATGCAGTTGAGGTGCGTGCACGGCGCGAGGTGATCTTGTGTGCAGGAGCGCTGAACACGCCCAAACTGCTGCAATTATCAGGCATTGGTCCTGCCGAAGTTCTTGGCGATCTGGGCATTAAGGTACGGGTCGATCTACACGGCGTCGGTAATAATCTGCGCGACCACTATGGCGTGCGCATGGTATCGACCCTGAAGGGCGTCAAAACTTTCAATTCAATGGCGCGGGGTCTCCCGTTGGGGCTTGAGGTTGTGAAATGGCTTTGGGGCCGTCCCAGCCTGTTGTCTGTCAGTCCATCTCTGACACATCTGTTCTGGAAATCCTCAGATGCGCTGGAAACCCCGGATCTTGAATATGTGATGACGCCTGCCAGCTTCCGCGAAGGTACCGTTGGCCTATTGGACAATATGCCGGGGATGACTGTTGGCGTCTGGCAAATGCGTCCAGAAAGCCATGGGTATGTACGACCTGTGTCGCGCAATCCGTTTGATCCGCCAGAGATAAATCCAAACTACCTTTCTGATCCGCGCGATCAGCAGGTGCTGCTGCGCTCAATCCACTTGGGGCGCAAGCTGATGACAACAGCGCCTCTGCAGCCTTGGCTGACAGGCAAAACCAACCCTGATCAAGATCTGCAAAGCGATGACGAGTTACTGGATTGGGCGCGGCGCGAGGGCATCACGGTCTACCACATGATCGGAACTGCTCGAATGGGGCCAGATGGGGATCCGGGTGCCGTCGTCGACAGCCAGCTTCGGGTGCGTGGCCTGCAGGGGCTGCGCGTCGCGGATGCCTCGGTCATGCCTGTCATGCCTTCAGGCAACACCAATGCACCTGTGATGATGGTCGCGGAAAAAGCCGCTGACATGATCCTGGGCAAAACACTTAAACCCGCGGACCTCTGACGGGTTTTCAATCGGAGAGAATACATGAAAACCTACCAGATGTATATCGACGGCGCGTGGACAGATGCCGCGGGCAAAGAGACATTCGAAAGCAAGAACCCCTACACGGGTGCGCCTTGGGCCGTGATCCCTCGTGGGCAGCAAGAGGATGCAGATCACGCTGTTGCAGCGGCGATACGTGCCTTTCGCTCGGACGATTGGACGGGCATGACGGCCACCAATCGCGGACATTTGTTGCGCAAGCTGGGTGACCTGATTGCCGATAACGCCGAGGCGCTGGCCCGCACCGAGGTTCAGGACAACGGCAAACTGTTCAACGAAATGTTCTTTCAGCTGAAATACGTGCCCGAGTGGTTCTATTACTACGCGGGTCTTGCCGACAAAATCGAAGGCAGCGTAATCCCGATTGATAAACCCGATATGCTGAACTTCACCCGTTATGAGCCTCTGGGTGTCTGTGTTGGTATCACCGCGTGGAATTCGCCGTTGTTGTTGTTGGCCTACAAACTCGCTCCGGCGTTGGCGGCTGGCAATACGTTTATCGCGAAGCCGTCGGAATTCACCTCGGCCTCGACATTGGAACTGGCAAAGATCGTGGATCAGGTTGGCTTGCCCAAAGGTGTATTCAACGTGGTGACAGGATTTGGTGCAGAAGTCGGTGCCAGCCTAGTCGAACATGAAGATGTCGCCAAAGTGGCCTTCACCGGTTCTGAAAAGACAGGAAGGCTTATCTCAGAGGTCGCCGCGCGGACGTTCAAGAAGGTGACGCTGGAACTGGGTGGAAAATCCCCCAATATCGTCTTTGCCGATGCTGAAATGGACAATGCTGTAAACGGCGTAATCTCGGGCATTTTCGCCGCCTCGGGCCAAACATGCATCGCCGGATCACGCCTGTTGGTCGAGCACAGTGTCCATGACGCGTTCCTCGACAAATTACTGAAGCTCGCCAGAACCGCGCGGATAGGTGACCCGATGGATACTGACACCCAGGTGGGTCCGGTCACGACCGAGCAACAACTGGAAAAGGTTCTGGGCTACATCGACGTCGCCAAAGGCGAAGGCGCGGAGACCCTGATGGGCGGCCGCAGACCCGACCGGCCAGAGTTGGGCAATGGCTGGTTTGTGGAACCCACCATCTTTGGCGGAGTACGCAACGACATGCGCATTGCACAGGAAGAGGTATTTGGCCCAGTTCTGTCTGTCATTCCCTTTGACAGCGCTGATGAAGCGCTGAGCATCGCCAATGACAGCAGTTATGGCCTTGCTGCGGGGGTGTGGACGCAGGACATTCGCAAGATCAAACATTTCTCGGAACGACTTCAGGCGGGGACCATTTGGGCAAACACCTACCGCGTGATCAGCTACATGACCCCGCTGGGCGGTTACAAGAATTCCGGACTGGGTCGTGAGAACGGCCAGAACGCGATTTACCAGTATCTACAAACCAAGAGCATTATGATTTCAACGGCTTCCGCGGTCGCCAATCCCTTCATCATGCGCTAATCCGATGTCGCGTTTAAGCAAATATCAGAATGACTGTGCTGGCCATCAATGCGGCCATCAAAGTCATAAAAGCGCGCCAAACATTTTCGGAACGCAAGAAATCAGAAAGCAAATGGCCAAGTGTTGTCCAAAACAGGCACACACCCAAATTGATGCCCGCGAAAACAACGAACAAGCGCAGTGCTTCTTGATGGGGGGCAAGCCCAATGCCAAATCCTGCTGAGGCCGCAAGCGTGATCGCCCAGACTTTGGGATTTACGGCCTGAAACAGAACTGCCTGACGAAAAGTAAATGGGCACCCATGGTCTTGTGTTCTTTCGGTGCGCCCTGCCAAGGCTGTCTGCCATGCCAGCCACAAAATCCAAAGAGCGGCCCCTATTTGAAACAGCAGTTTTAGTGCCGGTAAGGTCAACAAAAGTGTGCTCAGCCCAAGCGCGCTTCCAGCGGCCAACATGCCAGTCCCAAACGGAACGCCCAGCAGGTGTGGAACCGTAGCCCTGAACCCGAACCTTGCACCCGATGCGGTCAGCATGACGACATTCGGGCCAGGCGAAAACAACCCAGCCAGTACAAACAGAAACAATGGAAGAGTTTCGGCTATCAATAGCTTTCTCACAAACGACAAGGCAGGAGCCGCAACGGTGCCGCACCTGCCAAATATAATCAATCATATGTTTAGTTGAGCAACACTCTGGGAAGCCAAAGCGCGATCTCTGGAAACAGGATCACTAGTGTCAGACCAAACAGTTGCAATATCACAAATGGGATGATGCCGCGATAGATCTGTTGGATCTTTACTTCCGGCGGCGCAACCGCCTTGAGGTAAAAGAGCGCAAAACCAAAGGGCGGCGTCAAGAACGAGGTTTGCAGGTTGATGGCAATCAGGATTGCGAACCAATACACGACATCAAATCGCGAGACATGATCGCCAAAATCCAATTGTGCGATAATGGGTGCGAAGACGGGCAGCACGATCAGCGTGATCTCGATCCAGTCAAAGAAGAACCCCAACACAAAGACCAAACCAAGCAGTAGGAACAACAAACCCCATGGGCCAAGACCCATCGCCTCAACAGTACTGATCACCAGATCATCACCTCCAAGCGCGCGGAAGATGTAGCTAAAGAAGGTCGCGCCGACGAACAGGCCGAAGATCATCGCATTGGTTTGTGCCGTACTGTCAACCACGCCGGACACCGTGCGTTCGAACTGCACCAGCTTTCTCCACAAAGATGTAGCAATAACGGTGGCAGATTGCGTGCTGGCATCTGGCCCCTTAAGTGTGAAGTCCTTAACACCCATCGAGGGCAGGATCACCAGATTGAAGAACCCTAGTAAGATCGCGCCTAAGGCCCCAACGCCAGCCGCCTCTGTCGGGGTTGCAACACCCCCTAGGATCGAGCCAAGCACCATGCCGATCAGGATGACAGGTGGGACAAAGCTGCGCAGGATCATGACCGCTATGCCACCACGCGTTTGCGGGCCTAGAGCCTCAGATATTGGCGGTGCCAAAGACGGATTTATCCAACAGCGAATGACGATATAGCCCATATAAAGCGTCGCCAGAATAAGGCCGGGGAAGACCGCCGCCACAAACAAGTTGCCCACTGAACGTGACAGCAAGTCCGCCATGATCACCAACATGATGGACGGCGGGATTAGAATGCCCAACGTCCCGGAGGCTGCAATTGTGCCGGTTGCAAGGGCGTGATCATATTTGCGTTCGACCATGATCGGCAGGGCCAGCAGGCTCATCATGATGACAGAAGCCCCAATGATGCCGGTGGTAGCAGCCAGAATGGTTCCCATGATGGTCACAGAGAGTGCAAGACCGCCCGGAACACGCCGCATCAGAATTTGAAGGCAGTTCAAAAGGTCGCGCGCAACTCCCGATTTCTCCAGCATCGTGCCCATGAACACAAACATCGGTATCGCTGTCAGGATAAGGTTTTCCATGACACCGCCGAAAATACGCGACGGCAGTGTGGAGAACTGAATGAAGTTAAGTTCATCTGCGACAATACCAATCAGGCCAAAGCCCAGACCAACGCCTCCCAGAACCCAGGCTACCGGAAAGCCGCTGAACAGCAGGAACGCAAGAGCAACAAACATCAACAGCGGGAGGAGTTCGATAATGCCCATCAGTGGCCACCCCCGATTGTCGTTGCTTTCATGTCATCAGGAAGCCTTCCGGCCAGTCCTGCGATTGACTTAATGAGTTGGGATATCCCAGCCAGTCCGATTAGAACGAACAGGATAATCAACCCACTTTTCAGGATCCACAGGTCTGTCAAACCGGTTTGAGATTTTGAAATCTCACCAGACGTGAAAGACCGAACGACATAGGGCCAGGACAACCAGGCCCCCAGAAAGGAATAGGGGATCAATGCAAGCAGGATGCCCGCCACTTCGATCATGTACTTGGTACGGTCCGACAGATTCTCTCGGATCAAATCAATGCGCACGTGGGATTGTTTTGGATAGGCATAGCCCACGACCAAAACGATCAGAAAGCTATGCAGCCAGTACTCCGATTCCTGCAACATTGTTGAGGTCAATCCAAACACCTTGGGTACGCCCAGATAACGTGTAGTCACGTCATAGGTGACAACGAGTACAAGAAGCAGCGCGCACCAAGCGCCCATCTTGGCCATAACCCAGAGAAACGCGTCGATTGCGCGGCTGACCGTCAAAGCGCTTTCCATTGGATACCCCTTCCTTAGTTTTTCGAGTTGAAAATGAGTAAACCCGGCTGACTGTCAGCCGGGTTCTTTGATTAATATCAGCCCATCAATCGAGGTAGGCCAGATCTTTCCAGACTTTGTAGTCAGCACGGAATGCCTGAAGGTTCTTCCACACCCGGTCAAAATCGGGATTTTCCGCAGCCATCCCAACTGCAATCCCGTCCCATTCAGCCTCAAGCGTGTCGAGGAATTCATCTGGCCAACGGTGGGTCGTCACACCTTCAGCACGCATTTCAAGTAGCGCCTTGCCTTGAATGGCTTCACCCTCTGCTAGCTGCGTTGCTACAGTCGCGCGGCATGCCGTCGTGATGATCGCACGTTGCTGATCCGTCATGCCGTCCCAAACGGCCTTATTCACAAGAAGTTCCTGAATGGTCGACTGTTGGTGCCAACCGGGAAAATAGTTGTGTTTGGCCAGATTATAAAATCCAAGGTTCTGGTCGATTGCAGGCATCGAGAATTCGGTTGCATCGATGGTGCCACGCTCCAACGCCGGATAGATGTCGCCACCGGCTAGAAGCTGGGTGTCGACACCCATTTTCTGCATCACCAAGGCACCAAGGCCGTAAAAGCGCATTTTCAACCCTGCCAGGTCCTCTGCTGAATTAATTTCTTCTTTAAACCAGCCGGAGGTTTCCGGCGAGACGATGCCGCAAACTTGTCCGTGGATGCCTACGGGATGGTAAAGTTCGTTCATAAGCTTTTCACCGTCCCCATTCCACATCCATGCCAGATATTCACCTGGGCCTGGACCAAAAGGTACGGCAGCAAACAAGTTCAAGGCCGAGTTTTTAGACCCCCAATAACCCGAGGTTGACCAACCTGCATCCACCGCTCCAGTGGATACATTGTCATAAATTTCTAATGGTGGAATCAGAGCGTTCGGATCATAGAATTTAACCTCAATATCGCCACCAGAGATCAAATTTACAGTTTCTGAAAATCGTACACCGGCTGTACCGAGTTGAGTTAGTGAACCAGCGAATGTCGATGGCATATTAATTTTGATCTTTTCGGCGTATGCCGTTGTGGCCACGACGCAAGCAAGTATAGCAGCACTGGTAATTACTCTGGACGTTCTTTTCATCTTATCCTCCCATAGGGTTTTTTTTGAAGCACAAACTATGGGTAACGCTTGGATAGCCGCTTTCAGGAGTCTCAAATTCCGAATGGGGGTATCACCGTTAGGGATGGCAATATGAAAAAGTGAGCAAAAACCTGTTAATAAGGCAAATTTTGGCCGGTCAGTGATGCCCCAATGTAGCGGTTGACACCGATTGGAAAGAAAAGTTGAACTATTTGTCAGTCAAATTTTGGGCGATCAGATGCTCCACCAAGGCTCGAACGGCGTTAGACACTGCACTCAAGTCTTTAACGGCAAGCTTGAGCGTCCGAACTGCCCAATCTTCATCAATTTCCTGCATCCGCAACTGGGCACTTTCGAGGTAAGGTTCGACGGCTCCGAGTGGCAGCACTGCGATACCTAGACCGGCTTCGACCATCCGACGCACACCATCAAAACTAAGAGTTTCAACACGCGTTTTAAGTGTCAGCCCCTGTTCACCGGCACACACCTCCAGAAAAGCCTGCAATGAGCTGCCACTTTGCAAACCCACCATATCAAGTTTGGCAAACTCAGCGAATTTAACCGGATGGTCAGGCCGGTAAGGATGCTCCTTGCCCATTACCACCACCAATGTATCAAGACGATAGGTAAGAACCTCCAATTCTGGTTCTTCGACCATCCCCGAAAAAATTCCTAGATCTGCCAAACCATCTCGTACGGCGGTAAGTATTTCCTCAGAGGTTCTCTCACTCAGGTCAATCCTTACATCTGGGTAATTCTCTGCAAAACCAGCCAGATCTTCAGGAAGAAATTGCGTGATTGCTGATGTATTTGCCGCAATACGAACTGAACCTTTAGCTCCGGTTGCAAAATCATGCATCTGGTTTTCCATACGTTCCACCAATCGGAATAGGTTCGAGGAATGCCGGGCGAGTTCATGCCCCGCTGGTGTCAACTCAACCCCCCGTGTTTGCCGATAAAACAGTGGAGTTCCAATCTGATCTTCTAAATCTGAGATGCGTTTGCTAATGGCTGAAGCAGCTATGTTCTCAGCTTCAGATGCTTGAGAAATGCTCCCCGTTCTGGCAACGGTCAAGAACATTTTCAGAGTTATCAGATTGTACTGCATGCTACCCCACCATCTAACTGCAAAGGTGCCCAAGGCCCCCCCATATCATACG
The DNA here is from genome assembly GCF_000738435.1 of Planktomarina temperata RCA23. NCBI lineage: Bacteria > Pseudomonadati > Pseudomonadota > Alphaproteobacteria > Rhodobacterales > Paracoccaceae > Planktomarina > Planktomarina temperata. The sequence goes on from NZ_CP003984.1 coordinate 2,862,396, forward strand.
TGAAGGCCCCTTTAATTGTAGTCTCGTTTTCTTATGGCAGACCTCGCGGATCGATAGGGCTTCACGAAACCTGACTCTATGGTGCTGTAAGACTAATTAAAAGGATGCTGTAAGACGACATGAGAACTCGCATCGTATTGCAGGCACAGCCTAAATCTATGCGCGCAATAATTGACGCCACTCAGCGAGAGCGGCGGTTCGGTTTAACTTGGAATTGATACGTGGATAGAGGTGGCGTTACCAAACAAAATTACCCCCGAATGAATTTACAACACTAATACTAAAGGCCCGTGGTCCGAGACGCGGGGCCTTATGATAGGGGGCCTTGTGTGAGCCTGGCGCGTTTCATCTGTTTGGATTGGGCGCAGTAACCCTGCTGACAGTCCACGGACCGCGGTCCCAGCAAAACCACCCAGCGCAAATTGAGATCAGACAACGCTGAAGGCAGGACATAGGTGCGCGCTCTATGGTCCGCTAGTGTCTAGGCTCAGCTTTAAGTGTTGGGCTAAAGCAGTCATTCATTAAAATTGCGGCGAAGGGCTTTTTGAGCCCACTTTGAGCGATGCTGCAATTTGTTTTAACGGCTGCAAAGTGCAAATTGGTATAATTCTGCGCCCAAACTGCTAGCGTGATTTAAAACGCGGCAACGGGGTCGCCAAAGAGTGCCTCATCTGGCGTGATGCCCAGGCCTGGGCCCTTCGGAAGATCAATATGACCGCCTACAACCTCCAGGCCACTTTCACCGCAATAGTGGCCGTCGATATAGGGCGCTGCCAACCAAACACCTTCCAACAAGTCTGGGCGCACTGTTGCCCCTAAATGGGTGCAAGCCGCTGCAAGGATATCGCCACCCCATGCGTCGTCACATGAGTGCGGCAAATTCCGCGCCGCGCAAATGTCGCGCACCGTCGTCATCGGCTGCAACCCGCCCAGCCTGGTAAGTTTCAGCCCAAAGCCATCAACCAACCCTGAGCCAGCAGCGCTAATCACTGTGTTCACATCATAAGAACTCTCGTCGATGTAAAGTGGGTGGTGAAGCAATGGCCGCAGTTGGCGCAGTTCGTCATTTGTGCTGCATGGTTGCTCCAGAACGAACGGAATATCGGCGCATGAACGGCTGATGTACATGGCATCGCGGGTGCTCCAGCCTCTGTTGGCATCAATGGCAAGACGCATGCCACTGCCTTTGATGGCCTCCCAAACCTTGCGGATCACCTCAACGTCGACTTCTGGTGAATGTGCGCCGACCTTCAATTGCAGTCGCGGGTAGCCTTCTGCGCGTTTTGCAGCTGCTATCCGCCCAGCGTTGTCTGGCGTTTCGATCCCGATCGCGTAATACGAAGGAACGCGGTCCATCGCGGCCCCACCCAACAGATCTGCAACACGAAGTCCAAGGGATTTGCCCAACGCGTCAAAGACGGCAATGTCGATCGCAGCTTTCGCATAGTTATGGCCATGGAGCAGATTATCCATCTGTCGGTGCACGCTAAGCGGCAAGACCTCCGTACCGATCAATCCCGGAGCCATCTCCAATAGGGCTGCGCGCGCCCCTTTGGCGTGGGCTTCGGCATAAACCGGCCCCAGCGGGCATGTTTCGCCCCAGCCGACAACGCCAGTGTCTGTGACCAGTTTCACCAGCGTCGTGTCCAGCGAGAATATCTCACCATATGACATTGTGTATGGGCCATTTTTGACCGGTAAATCATATTGGTAGATATTCAGGTGAGCGATTTTCACGAAGATACCTCCGGCGGGATCAGGACCAGTTTTCCCGTATGCTTCTTTACCAGGAAATCCTCTTGCGCCTGCGCGATGTCACGCAACGGGTACGTTTTGGCAACAACAGGGCGAATTTCTCCGGCTTCGATATAGCTGATCAGATTGGCAAACACTTCATCTTCCTGAAAGGTGCAGCCCATGAGGGTGAGATCCTTGAGGTACAGCGTCCGCACGTCAATCTGCGCGATTGGCCCAGCAATGGCACCAGCGGTTACGTACCGCCCACCGCGCCGCAAGACATCAAGAAAAGAGGGCCATTGTTCCCCGGCAACAAGATCAATCACCACATCAATCGAGCCCGTGCCCAATTCCGCCACCAGATCGACGTTCCGGTCGAGAACCTGATCTGCGCCCAAAGCTCTTACCTCTTCTGCCTTGGCCACTGACGACAGCGCGATGACCTCAGCTCCACGTCGCTTTGCGAGTTGCACAGCGGCTGAGCCAACTCCTCCTGACGCGCCTGAGATCAAGACCCGTTCCGCACCAACGCCTGCGCGATGCAACATGTTCTCTGCTGTTGAATAAGCGCAAGGGATCGAAGCAAGCTCTGCGTCGGTCCAATCGCAGTCGACACGGTGGGTTTCGCGGGCCGGTGCTACAACAAATTGAGCGAAGCCTCCGTCACATTCACTGCCAATCGTCCAACATTCATAGGGGCGAAAATCAACGTAAGTGCGCAACATATTACGGACCAAGACCCGTTCTCCGATACGCGCGTCGCTGACCCCGTCACCAACAGCCACGATATAACCGCAGACATCGGCACCTTGGATGCGCGGGAAGGTCAGCGGCGTGCCTGACCAGCTAGCGTCATCATCGTCCACACTGTCAAAGCCAGTTGCGCCACCGGTATCAGTGCCCTCGTTAACCGCCTTCGAATACCAACCAATACGAGTATTGATATCGGTGTTGTTGATACCTGCCGCAGCAATCTGGATCAGTAACTCACCAGGCTTTGGCTGCGGTATGAGCACATCAGTTCGGTAATCCAATTTTTCCAGGCCGCCGTGACCAGTCAATAAAACCGCATGCATTGTATCTGGTCGCATCAAATGTCTTCCAATCATAAAGCGAGGTAAGCTGGTTTGGTCCAACCATCATAGCAAGGGTGTAGTATTGCCATCATAAGTTACCGACGTCTCTGCAGAACTATTCGTCGCTTTCGCACCGAAGGCTTACATCCCGATCCTCTAATCCTAAAGCTTCTCGACAGAAGCGGCCATTGGAGCATTTGCAGCGAATTCACACTTTGTCCACATAGCAGCCGTTAGTGCTTGGATAGGGCAATGTCTGCTTCTTCAGTTAATGGCAGTAAACAAAACCCCCACCCAATGAATCTACAACGCTAATACTAAAGGCCCGTGGTCCGAGACGCGGGGCCTTATGATGGGGGGCCCCGGTCCATGGTCCTGCGGCTCAACTGTAGCGATCAGGCACAGTAACCCCTGTTATTGGTCCACGGACCGCGGACCGGGCAAAATCATCCAACACCGATTGGGCTCTGGCAACGCTGAAAGCTGGACGTGGGTGCGAGCTCCCCTGTCCGATAGAGCCCTGGTTCTTGGTTCCCGGTCCCCGGGGCTAAGCAAGATAGTCCAGGAACCCCGGGCCAGGTTTCATGTAGCCAGATGGGGAGTGTTTTGTCATCAAGGCCAGGTTACGAAACCGCCCGCCCCGTCTCAAGTTAGTTTGTCTGACAGTACCGTGAGCCTAGACCTACCAGATGCTGCACTATACTTGGATGTCCGCTTTTGCTTTTCACCTACCCGACTGTCCCATGTTAAGATTCATGGCAGTTGCCAAGTTAGGCTGGCCTCTCACATGGTCCCGACCAGCTCACTGTTCAACCAGGCGCTAAAGGCGCGCGATGCTGGCGTTGACGCGTGTTCAGGCGGATCTGACAGAAAATAGGCCTCTGTCAGTGGTGGACAATGATCAAACGGCTGGATGACCCGACCATCGGCGAGGAGATCCTCCGCGAGTGTGTCGTGGACCATGGTTATTCCAGCACCGTGAAGCGCTGCCTGAATTGCAATCACGAATGTTGAGACCAGGGTCACAGAACCATCCCTGTCGAATGGCTGGTTTTGCGATTTAAACCAAGTGCCCCAAGATCCGGTCATCCCCGCGCAGTCGAGCAGTACAGCGGTTTCAAGGTCAATTTCACCTTCCTGATAGCTTGGCGCACAAACTGGAAAGAACCGCTCTTTGGTGAGTTGCTGAGCGGCTGGAGACATGTCCTCTGGACGACCGAAACGGATTTCAACTTGGGCGTTTGCAGCCTGCCTTTCGGGATCCCAGATCGGGGTAACGATGTTAAGCACGATCCATGGATGCGCTGCATAAAGGCGTTTCAGGCGTGGAGCGAGCCAATGCACTGAGAACGCCATATTGCAATGAAGCGTCAGAGTGCGGCCACGGTCGCCTCCTGTAAAGGCGCGCGTGCCGCTCGCCAGCATTTGGAACGCTTCTCGCACTACAGGCAAATAGTTGGCCCCTGCTTCGGTGAGTTCAATCGCTCGGGTTTTGCGCAGAAACAGGTCACGGCCAAGAAAGGATTCAAGGCTGCGCACATGCTGGCTTACCGCGGATTGGGTCAGGTTGAGTTCACTAGCCGCCAAGGTAAACGACAGATGACGCGCGCTGGTCTCAAACGCGCGCAGCCAGTTCAAGGGTGGTAATCCGTCCAACTGCATTCCACACATAACCTATGCATTAGTTGAACTGATGCATTAGCGTAGAATCTATCGTTTGTCAGCCTCTAAAGTGCTTTGGTATAGGTCATTCGGCAGATTGAGGGAGGACCGAGATGCTGGATGTGCAAAAAACCGCAAACCTGGCCTATTGGGAGGAGCGGGTTGATATGGCAGCCGCGTTCCGTTGGGCTGCACGCCTGAACATGCATGAGGGTGTGGCCAACCACTTTAGCCTTGCGGTGAATGAGGATGGCACACGGTTCTTGATGAACCCCAATCAAAAGCACTTCGCGCGCGTCAAAGCCTCTGATCTTCTTCTGCTAGATGCCAACGACCCAACAACAATGGATACGCCCAATGCGCCAGACCCGACCGCCTGGGGGCTGCATGGTTCGATCCATAAACTGTGCTCACATGCGCGCTGTGTCATGCATGTGCATTCGGTCCATGCCACAGTTCTCGCATGTCTCGCAGATAGCACCCTGCCGCCCATTGATCAAAACAGCGCGATCTTTTTCAACCGCACTATGACCGATCACGACTTTGCTGGCCTCGCTTTTGAAGAAGAAGGTCTGCGCTGCGCCGACATGCTCGGCGACCCCAACAAGAAGGTCATGATCATGGGCAACCATGGCGTACTCGTGATCGGTCATACGGTCGCAGATACGTTTAACCGCCTCTACTATTTTGAGCGCGCGGCCGAGACCTATATCCGTGCTCTCCAAACAGGAAAGCCCTTGCGGATCTTATCTGACGAGATTGCTGAAAAGACGGCGCAAGAACTCGAAGACTATCCAGATCAATCCGAGTGCCACCTGGCCGAACTCAAAGCCATCCTCGACGAGGAAGGCTCAAACTACGGGAGCTGACCATGCCTAACTACGTCCCTACAAATGCCGCCTCTTCGGGCGTCAAACTTGACAAGAAGACACTAAAGGCGATTGCCGCCCGCACGGACCGACCTGGCCTGATTTGGCTCGGCCAATGGGTCATCTGTCTGGCTTTGACCGGTGCGCTTGTCATGATGTCGCTCGGCACTTTTTGGGTGTGGCCTGCCATGCTGCTGCATGGCGTTTGTCTTACGGTACCAGCCTATGCGGCGAGTCACGAGACCGCCCATGGCACAGCGTTCCGGACGCGTTGGCTAAATGAAGCCGTGCTTTGGGTGACTTCGCTGCTTTACATGGAGGAGCCCCTGCACCGGCGTTTCACACACACCAATCACCACACGCATACGTGGCACATCGGCAAGGATAGTCAAATGCCGTTTGACACCCCTATGGGCTTTGGCGCCTGGGTGGCAGAGGCTACAGGCTTTGCATTGCTACGCTTTCATTTGTCCGTATTCGGGCTTTTGGCGTTGGGGCGATATACCGACACCCTGCGCCTGGTCGCGCCGGAGCAGGAATTACCCAAGATGACCCGCAACGCGCGGATCATGATCGCAATTTATGCAGCGGTGTTGCTGGCGCCAATCTTTGGAGTCTGGTGGCCCTTCTGGTTATATGTTCTGCCGCGTATCCTGGGCGCACCCGTCATGCTGCTCTTCACACTGATCCAGCATGTCGAACTGCAGGAAAACTCGCCATCAATCCTGGAAAGCACGCGGTCCTTCCGGACAAGCTGGCTTGGACGGTTTCTGTACATGAACATGAACAACCACGTTGAACATCACCTCTATCCACAGGTGCCGTTTCACGCCCTGCCGCGGTTAGCCGAGGCAGTACAGGATCAACTACCAGAGCCGGACCCTGGCTTCTTCCGAACCAATTTCGAGGTGCTGCTGGTGGTGTTTCGCCGGTCATTGGGGCGGCCCACCAAGGCGCCAACCATCCGGCAAGCGCCCCATATGATCACAGAAGGCGGCCCGGTGGTCCGCGTGGCCCAAAGGACCATGTAAAATGAAACGCATCTATGATTTCGGCCGCAACCCCGCACAGCGGAACTATACTGTGACAGACCTGAAGGCCCTTAAAGGGTCGGACCGCAAACTTTCGATGTCGAACCCCGCAGATCGCGACCAGATCACAGCGTGCGTCGATGCTGGGATCGATCTGTTCGTAGTTGGCACGGATCAGATGGAAGACGTGCGCGAGCTTGCCCCGACACACTTCGCCGGAGCGGGTTCCACTTGGGCGCAGTTTGGCTCTGATGACGAGATTGTGGCTCATGCCTTTGAGGCTATGCGTCGCGGTGCGGACATGTATTACACGCTGCGCTCGTTCGATGTGATGGAATGCATGGCGCGCGAAGGGATTCCCGTGCAAAGCCACATCGGCCTAATACCGACATTCAGCCATCATTACGGCGGTCTGCGCGCCTTTGGGCGGACCTCTGAGGAGGCGATGCAGGTCTGGGAGAGGTTGAAGCGCATGGAAGATGTAGGCGTCTTTGCCGTCGAAGTGGAATGCCTGGCGGAAGAGGTGCTCCTTGCCATTAACGACAAGACGTCCGTGGTGACGTTCTCTCTTGGCTCCGGCATGGGCGGTGACGCGATCTTTTCTTTTGTGGCCGATGTCTGCGGCGAGGCAAGCGAAGAAGAAAAACCCCCGAAGCATGCCCATGCCTTTGGCGATGTAGGCCGTCTGCACAAACAGATTCACGAAGAACGTGTGGCAGCCCTTGGCGAGTTTCACCGCGAGGTAGTTGATGGGAACTTTCCCTATGCACCCACCAATATCGGGATGAAACCAGATGAGAAGGACAAGTTCCTCGACGCCCTCGAGGGCTGGACGCCGACCCACCAATGATCCCCAGTCAGAACACCCAGGAGCCAAAAAATGAGCCAATGGATAGACGCCTGCGCGCCCGAAGACATTGACGAAGAAGACCTCATCGCATGGGACCACAATGGCCAAAAGATCGCGATTTACAACACAGAAAAAGGATTCTTTGCTACCGATCTGATGTGCACCCATGAGGAACAGAGCCTAGAGGATGGGCTGGTTATCGACTGCGTGATCGAATGCCCCCTTCATGGCGGTCGGTTCGACATATGTAGCGGCAAAGCTTTGTCCTCGCCCGTAACTGTCGACCTCAAGACCTATCCGGTCGAACTGCGCGACGGCCGCATCTGGGTTCAGGTCTAGCCCCACATGGCATCAAACCAGTAAAGGATGCTGTCAGACGAATGAGAACTCGCATCGAATTAATGGCGCAGCCTGAACCTATGCGCTCAATAATTGACGTCACTCGGTGAGATCAGCGGCTCGGTTCAGCTTGAAATTAGAGCATGAATAGAGATAACCACCTCAAACAAAACCCCCTCCCAATGAATCCACCACCCCAACACTAAAGGCCCGAGGTGCGAGGCGCGGGGCCTTGGGATAGGGGGCCTTGTGTGAGCCTGGCGCGTTTCATCTGTTTGGATTAGGCTAAGTAACCCCCCAAACAAGATGGCCGACACCTCACAGGAATGCTTAGCTCGGGGAACGGTCAAGCTATGATTGGTACGGGAGTATTCACAGCAGATTAAGCTTTATAATTTGCTTTTCCCTCGATCAGAGATTCGACGGACATCAGGGAATGTTAAAAAGTGGCAATGAACGCGGCAATTATTCTGTGATGCAAATAGGCCTTAAAACGCAAAAAACGCTAACCTATTGAGCTAGCGTCAATTACTTTGGTTGCGGGAGTAGGATTTGAACCTACGACCTTCAGGTTATGAGCCTGACGAGCTACCGGGCTGCTCCATCCCGCGCCAAGTTCCTGATAGCTAGACCCTCGCCACGCAAACCACAAGGGGTAAATCGTAGATTTTTACCTCTCAAATCAATTTTCCGCAAAGAGCTGCGCAGAGCGTTTCGAGCATGTCGCAGACTCAAGCTCAAACAGTGTGGACCTGAAAATTTGGACCCTCCAGTATGTCGCGAATCATAGTGGAGACGCGCGGTGATGTCTTTCGGACCAAGCCGCTGGCTTTTAGCCCCGCCCTAAGATCTGTGCCAAGTCCAAGGCGGCGCCAGAGGCGCGCTTTATATAGGATTTCATTTGTATCTATATGGGTCGACATCATGCGGCTCGGGAGCAGATCCGTATGCTTCCAGTCCCGAATTGAAATGATCTCCGACACCAAAGGCCCAGCCAAGGGTTTTGAATAGGACTGAATAAATACGTTATGTTCAAACTTCGCCGCCTGCCCGCCACCTTTGAACAATATTCGATTGCCCAAAAGCGGTTCGCGCCCTCGGATGATGTAGCGCAAAAAGGTTGAATCCTCACGCGAAAACACGCGACAAAATGCAATCATATAGTGATCCGGCCAGGTCTTCGTGTTGAAATATATTAAATAATCTCCGCGAAACCGTTCTAAAAGGCGCGACGACTGGCGAAAATAAGCATCCAGTGGAAACTCCAAGGTTCGCTGCGCAGGCCCCTGTTTGAGCAAAGACACCTTGCGATATTTCTGAGAAAATTCGATGTGCGGCAACTCAAAATCTGCGGCTTGCACATTGAAATAATCACAAATGGCGATCAAATTATGGGTATTGGGATAGGACTTATTGTTCACATAGCGCCCGAATTGCTGACGGTTTATCCCCAATTCGCGGGCAACAAAGGATACAGATTTCCGCAGACCGCAGAGCCATCTCAGATTCTCGCCAAATTCAGTCATAAAATTCGCCCAAATTAAAAAATCATGATCGGATAAACGCATAAAATACAGCGCCTATATTTTCCAACTCCCACCACATTGCAATGCTTTTGCTATATACCGCGTAGTTTTGTCGTTTCAGTAGGGATGATTTTGAGCGTTTTTGCTCAAATTGTGCAGCCAAATGATCTATTGGCAGCCTCCAAAGCAGAGGCCGTGCACTGCGCCAACACTGGCGCAAAATAAGTTGTGAAAGAAAGGTGAATAAATGACCTGCCAATGCAATTTAAACAGGTAATTTAAGCGCATTCGCACAAATTTGTATACTATAGCGCAATTACATTAGCCGAAAGCTTCCTTTAGCGGTGTCAGTGTAGCGCGCAATGAGGCAAAGGCGGGTGGGACGAAATAGGCAAGGCCACGCCATATGGCACCGGCCTCACTGTCGCATCTCTTACGTGATCCTGACCTCATCACCTGCTGCAGCCCCTTTTGGAAGGGGACAAGAACATACAGTTCCCACACCGGAGTGGATGAGGCCAGCCTTGCCTGCCAAACCCTCCGCAAACTGGGATAGAACGCGTCTGTGGCCACCCTCACCTACGCCCGCCGCAGGCGCGTTCACTCTTTTCGCTCCAATTTTTCATCGACATTTTCAGCCCAATCGCACAACACTGGTCCAGTAAAAGCGAAACGGAGCCTCTATGTCAGATCATGGTTATGAAGCCGGGCGGCTGAACTTGCCTTTTGTTGGAATTTCCACCTTTGGCAAACGCCCCTATGTCGCAGATTGGGATGCGATTGAGGCCGATGTGGCAATTTTGGGTGCTCCCTTCGATTTTGGCACCCAATGGCGCCCCGGTGCGCGCTTCGGTCCGCGCGCAGTCCGCGAAGCCTCAACTCTATTTTCTTTCGGTCATGCCGGTGCCTATGACCATGAGGATGACGCGACATACCTCGCAAGCGATGTGCGTATCGTTGATTTGGGTGATGCCGATATCATCCATACGAAAACGGATGAAAGCCATGCCAATATTGAATTTGGTGTGCGCAAGATTTTGGCCGCCGGCGCGCTGCCAGTGGTGATCGGCGGGGATCATTCCATCAATATCCCCTGCATCAACGCCTTTTCCGAGCAAGAGCCCGTGCATGTGGTTCAGATTGACGCCCATTTGGATTTTGTGGACAGCCGTCATGGGGTGACTGCGGGCCATGGCAATCCCATGCGCCGCGCAATTGAAAAACCATGGGTCTGTGGCATGACACAGCTGGGCATTCGCAACGTCAGCTCCACCGCGAAAGAAGGCTATGATGACGCAAGGGCCCGCGGGTCTGACATCCTGTCGGTGCGGCAAGTGCGAGCATTAGGGCTTGAGGCCGTGCTGGCGCGAATCCCCGCCGGAGCGCGCTATTATGTCACCATCGATATCGACGCCTTCTGCCCCTCCATCGCCCCGGGCACCGGCACGCCAAGCCATGGCGGGTTTCTCTATTACGACGTGTTGGAAATTTTACAGGGTCTGGCCCAGCGCGGGCATGTCGCCGGGATTGATCTGGTTGAAGTGGCACCGGCCTATGACCCAACGGACAGCACACAAATTCTGGCAGCGCAATTGCTCTTGAATTTCATCGGCTTTATTTTTCACCAAAGGCGATGAGCGGCTTTTAACGATCGCCGCCGAGCTCTTGCCAAATCTCTGCGACCCAAGCTTTAATCTGCAAAGCCTCTTCCCAGCGGTTGGACATCTCGCGCCCCTGAGCATCGGTCATCGCATATTCTGGCGGGCCAAGCTCGCATAGGAAGATGCAATCACCCTCCGCGCGCGCACGCCAATCTTGCATCCCTTCGCGCCACCAGCCTTTGAACAGTTCAACCCATTTTTGGTGCTGCGGAAAATCCAATTGCAGTTGAATTTGCTGACGACTGGCCACCCGGCCTTGAAAACTGTCTGAGCGCTGCAAAATGCGGCTGATCAATCCCATGTCACGTTCCGAAAGAGGAAACCAAAATTCGCGGTCCACCACATAGTGGCTCAAGTCCGCACATATCCGCATCTCCGGGATGGCATCAAGCAGGCAAAGTGTGGAATAAAGATCATTGGTGATGCAATTGCGGTGGGTTTCAAATTGTACGGGAACGCCAATCTCATCGGCCATATCCATCCATTGCCGGATCACGGGGATCATCCCATCAACGCTAAGTGGCATCACCTGACCAATCACATCCACGAAAGGGCTGCCAAAATCCTTTGCCATCACCAGCGTTTCGCGCAGGCTTTCAACACTCTTGGGAAAGGCAACGATCAAAGGCGTTAGGCCATAACGCTCCATATGCGGCCTTACCTCATGGGCTTGCGCCACATCACCGGCCCCCAGATCAATCGCCATCCCGTCGTAACCGGCCTCGGCCACCATTTCGCAGACCTGCTCATAGGGCAGTTTAATCCCTGTTTGATCGTGCGGCTGCATGGCCCAAAGGCTGGTGAAGGTTTTGAGAGTCTGTGTCATCTGGTCAGCCTGCAATGAGTTCCTAGGTGAGGCAAGCAATTTTCACGCATCCGGCCGCAGCCCGGCCCGAACTGACAGGCAATGGTAAAAACGCCATTTCAACACGAAATGAGGGCAGCGCCTGCCTGGGCGGGCGCATATGTTTGGTGGTGACATCACTGCAAAATTTGAGCAATAGCCATAGATAACAGAATGCCCAGATGGTGACAGCCCGGTGTTGCCACCGGGCAAAGTGTTTGGCTTGGCGGTTGGGGTATGCAGAGGCCTTTAGTAAGAAAACTCACAGTCACGCCCGAAAAACGGCGCCAAGACGAAGCGAATCGCGCTAGGGTGCTGAAATGATGTTTTCCTTGCCTGATCCAGATGTGCTCTATTACGCACTTGTCGCCCGCAGTGACGCCTATGAGGGACGCGCCTATGTCGGCGTGACCTCAACCGGCATTTTTTGCCGCCTCAACTGCCCGGCCCCCAATCCCAAACCGGAAAACTGCACGTTTTTCGAGAACCCCGGCGATTGTATCGCTGCGGGATTTAGGCCTTGTAAACGCTGCCACCCGCTGGCGCCTGTGGCGCGGCTGGATCCGCTTGTGGATCAGATGCTGAAAGCCTTTGACGCAGATCCGATGCGTCGCTGGAGCGAGACCTGCGTTGCAGCGATGGGCTTTGACCCCTCTACCGTACGGCGCTCCTTCAAGCGCCATTTTGGCATGACCTTTTTGGAAATGGCCCGTCACCGCCGATTGCGCCACTCTGCCGAGGTCTTGGCCAAGGGCGATAAGGTCGTCGAGGCCCAGCTGAGCGCAGGATTTAAATCGCCCAGCGCATTTCGCGCCGCTTTCGCAAAGCTCATGGGACGAGCCCCAGGGGAATTTGCCGAAAATGCCCTGTTGCGGGCCAGTTGGATCGACACACCCATTGGCGCGATGGTGACCATCTGTGACGCCACCCAAGTGCATTTGTTGGAATTTCCCGAACGCAAGGGCCTGGCCCGCGAGGTGCAGCAGCTGTTTCAATATTCCAAAGGGCAATTGGGTTTTGGTCGCTTTGCCTTGACCGATCGGGTGCAAGCGCAGCTGACAGAATTTTTTGTGGGGCGGCGGCCGAAATTCGATCTGCCTCTGGCCTTGCACGGCACAGATTTTTCCAAAACTGTCTGGCGCGCTTTGCAAGACATCCCAGCCGGACAAACCCGATCCTATGCGCAATTGGCGCAATCTATAGCGCGACCCACGGCCATGCGTGCCGTTGCTCGCGCCAATGGGGCCAATCAAATCGCAATTGTATTGCCCTGCCACCGCGTCATTGGCGCTGACGGCACTCTGACAGGCTATGCCGGCGGGCTGTGGCGCAAGCAGAAGTTAATAGAGCTGGAACGCGCCTATGCGGCGGCGAGCTCAAGCCTCAACGCGCGTCTCGCGTCCAGCTGAGGTCGGCACAATCCAAACCTCATCCATGGGCCATTGGCTTTCATCCTTTTGCGCAAACCGCTTGATGACTTCAATCTGAAATTCGATCCAGCCCATCCGATGCACAGGCCCGGCCTGCGCCTCGATCTTGGCATTGAGCTGCCGCAACTTCCAAAAGGGCACAGAGGGAAATACATGATGCGCCGTGTGATAGGGCATCTGCCAGCACAGCCAGCGCATCAGCGCATTGGTCCGCGTGGAGCGTGTGTTTTTTAGTATATCGTCCTCATGGCTGAGGCCCAAATGTTCAATTGTATTTTGCAACTGATGCACAGGTTTGGTCAAAAGCATCGGCAAAAGCCAAAAGCTCATCGCCGCCCATGAATTCAAAGCAACAGAGCCCAAGAGGATCACCGCATAGAGCGCCACATGAACCCGGCTCTCAAGAACGATCTTGGCCTCTTCTTCGGCGCGGATAAACGGCTCAATAATCACCCCCCGCGCGCGGCGGATCACACCAAAGATGCGATTGCGCCAATACGTAACGCCGGACAGCCACAAGAGATATGTCACAAGCGTATAGGGCGCGCGCACCAATTCGCCGTCTTTCTCCCAATCTTGCGTGTGGGTATGATGTGCGAAATGCATGACCTGATCGTAATCTCGTGGAAAGATCATCACAAAGCCAATCAACCGGCCAAAGAGCACATTTATCCGGCGGGTCGCAAAAACGGTCGCATGGCTCAGCTCATGCTGGGCGGCATAGAGGAAATTGAGCAAAACACCCAAGACAAAGCCTGTCAGCCAGACCCATGCAGTGCCCAAAGCCAAGCTGTGCAGGTAACCCGCGCAGACGATTGCCCCCAGATGGCTGGCCATTTGCGCAGCCCCCCAAAGGTTTGAGCGTGTATTAAGCGCCTTGAGTTCGGCTGGGGTGACCAGTTTACGGCGTGAAAACGACGCGTCCATAATTTACCTCATCCATCAGTTGAAACGCAGCCTAGTGAGCGCTCCAAAGCCTGTCCAGGCTTTTGAGCCGGCGCGTCTTTGGCCCGCACACTCTAGCCTGCACGTTCCCAAGACCAGATAAAGCCACCAAGCACTTGGTTCACCGCCTCATCTTCAGCGCTGCCACGCACTTGCGCCACAAGCCCGCGTTGTTTGTCCTCAATCACTGTCTGCACCTCCGCAGGCACGCCTGCCTCTGACAGCGCCGCATTATAAATGCGGGTGATTGCAGATTTGCGCAGCGCAGGTTTGAAGACCTTTCCCACCGCCGTTTTCGGCAGCTCTGGCATGATCTCAATATATTTTGGTTGCGCAGCCCGTTCTGCCACGCGTTCACTGGCAAAAGCCACGAGCTCCTCAGCGCTGACCTGTGCACCTGCAACCAGCTCCACATAGGCACAGGGAATTTCCCCCGAATGCGCATCAGGCTGGCCAATTGCGCCGACAAATCCGACGGCCTCATGGCCCGCTAAAGCTTCCTCGATCAGGGCCGGATCAATGTTATGCCCACCGCGAATAATAAGATCTTTGGCGCGGCCGGTGATCCACAGGTAGCCATCCGCGTCCATCCGCCCCAAATCCCCAGTGCGCAGGTAGCTCGCGAAATGATAGAGATTTTTGTTCTTGGCCGCTTCCGTATAGGTGTGACCTGCAAAGACCCCCGGATTATCAACGCAGATTTCTCCAATCTCATCGACATCGCATTCCTGAGGTCCCTTGGGCCCATCACGCAGAATTTTAACGGAGGTATGCGGCAAGGGCAGCCCAACGGACCCAACTTTTTTGAGACCTTGATCAGGGTTGCAAGAGACCAAACAAGTCACCTCAGTCAAACCATACCCCTCGACAACCTCAACCCCTGTTGCCGCCTCAAAGCGCTTGAACAGTTCAATTGGCAATGGTGAAGAGCCAGAAAACGCCGTTCGCAGCGACGAGATATCCGCATTCACCGGGCGCTGCATCAGCGCTGACAGCGCGGTCGGGACGGTGATCATAAAAGTCACATTCCACCGCTCTATGAGTTTCCAGAAATTATCAAACACCCCCTCGCCCCGATAGCCTTGCGGCGTGGGAAAGACCACATGGGCGCCAGAGCTGATCATGGCCATCAATATCACATGACAGGCAAAAACGTGAAACAGCGGCAGAGGACAAATGATTGTGTCCTGGGCCTCAAACAGCATTCGATCCCCAAGCCAGCCATTATAGACAATGCCGGAATATTTATGTTGCGCAACCTTCGGCATACCCGTTGTGCCACCCGTGTGAAAATAGGCAGCGACACGATCTTCAGTTGCATCTTGAAAATCAAGTATGCGGTTCTGCTTTGCCAGCTCTGCGTTGAAATCCATGACCTGCGCCGCATGGGTGACGGAGACTTTCGGACGAATGAGCGGCACGATCCAAGATTTCGGCGGTGTCAGGTAGCGGTTGAGATCCACTTCCAACACAGTCTGCACATTCGGCGCCTGCGCCACCGCATCGGCTGCCAGCTGTGGCAAATCCGTTTTTGGGAACCCGCGCAGGGTGACCAAGACCTTCGCATTGGTCTCGCGCAGGATCGCAGAAATTTGATCTGGTTCCAGCAAAGGGTTGATTGGATTGGCAATGCCCGCAATGCTTCCCCCCACAAGGGTCAAGGCCGCCTCGTTACAGATGGGCAACAGATAAGCCACGACGTCATTTTCACCCACACCCAAGCGGCGGAATAGATTGGCGGCCTGCACCGATTTATCTCGAAACTCTTGCCAGCTCAGCGTTTCCGCCTTGTCCGCCTGCCCCGAGGTGATCTGAAAGCTCACACCGGGGCGGGCACCATGACGCGCGGCCACCCGGTCGATGAACTCATACATTGTTTTGGGAACATCACGCTCTGCCCAGGGCATTTCGTTTTCAACTGCGTCCCGATCAGCTTTAGTTGCAAATCCCATAAGCATCTCCCAAACTCACGCGCGCCAATCCGCACGCCATGATGGAGGATGCTAAATATTAATCAATTTCGCAAGGAATTTGCGCGCTTGGGCGCAGATTGCCTCTAGGCACCATCTGTTTGAGAAAACTGCAATTTGGCCAGGCGCGCGTAGAGCCCGCCTTCTGCGACCAAACTGGCATGCGTGCCCTGCGCTATAATTTGGCCCTGATCCATCACCAGAATGCGATCGGCATTTTTGACCGTCGCCAAACGATGCGCCACCACCAAGGTGGTGCGATGTTTTGACAGCGCCTCAAATGCTTTTTGTACCAAAGCCTCACTCTCGCCATCCAGAGCCGAGGTGGCCTCATCCAGCAAGAGCACCGGCGCATCGCGCAGGATTGCGCGGGCAATGGCAATCCGTTGCTTCTGCCCGCCAGAAAGCATCACGCCGCGCTCGCCGACATAGCTGTCATAGCCATCAGGCAGCGCACGAATAAAATCATCTGCCGCCGCCGCCTTGGCCGCCGCAATCACCTCATCGCGGCTGGCACTTGGGCGGCCAAATAAGATATTGTCATAGGCGGAACTGGCAAAAACAACCGGATCTTGCGGAACAAGCGCCATGAATTGGCGAAAATCACTGCGCCGCATCTGAGGCAAAGCCACACCGCCAAAGGTGATATGGCCGGCTTGCGGATCAAAAAACCGCTGCACCAGCTGAATAATCGTAGACTTGCCAGCTCCAGAAGGTCCCACCAGAGCCACCGTTTCACCGGGATTGATCGTAAAATTCACCCCATTGAGCGCCGGCTGGTCTGGCCGGCTTGGGAAAGCAAACTTTACATCCTCAAACACCAAGGCCCCCGGTTTCGCCGGGATCGGCTCCTGTGGATCGGCAATCGAATCCTCCGCCTCCAACAGCTCAACCAGGCGTTCCGTGGCCCCGGCCGCCCGCTGCAGCTCGGACCAAAGCTCTGACAAGGCCGCAGTTGAGCTGGCAACAATGGCAGCATAGATGACAAATTGCACCAACTGTCCGGCGGTGGTGGCGCCACTGCGCACGTCAATGGCCCCAATCCACAAAACCCCCATCACGCCGCTAAATGCCACAAAGATAATGATCATCGTTATCAGCGCGCGCGTTTTGATCCTTGCGCGGGCGCTGTCATAGGCTTTCTCGGTGACATTTGAGAACTCTGTCGAGCTGCGGGCCTCATGGGTAAAGGCTTGTACGGTTTGTGCCGACAAAAGCGATTCCGACGCCTTCCCAGAGGAGGCCGCAATCCAGTCCTGGTTTTGTCGCGACAAGCCGCGCAATTTGCGCCCTAATGCCAAAATCGGCCCTAAAATGAGAGGCACGATCAAGAGCACCAAACCGGTCAGCTTTGGAGAGGTCCAGAGCATCATAATCAATCCACCAGACATCATCAGCATATTGCGCAGCATCCAGCTGGCAGAGGACCCGATGACCGACAGGATCAACGTCGTGTCGGTTGTGATACGGCTGAGAACTTCGCCAGTCATCAATTTCTCAAAATAGGCCGGTGACATGCCAATCATGCGGTCAAAAATGGCCTTGCGCAAATCTGCGACCACGCGCTCGCCAAGACGTGTCACCACATAATAGCGCAGGCCTGTGCCCAGAGCGAAGATCGCGGCCACTGCAATGGCGCCCATGAAATATTGATTGAGTAGGGACACATCCCCAACCGAAAATCCGTCAATCACCCGGCGGGCCGCAACCGGCAAAATCAATGACACGCTGGCCGTGATGGTGAGGGCCGCCAGTGCCAATACAACCCAAATTTTGTAAGGGGCAAAATAGGGAAGCAGAGCTTGTAACACGCCAACTCGTTTTGAGGCTGCGCGCTCTTCGCTCACCTCCGCCGCTGAATTTGGTGTCTGTGCCATGCCCGCCCCTTAAACTCGTCCACACGATGTATCCGGCTGTAGGGCAACCAACAAGAGGGCGCGTTCAATAAAATCAGAGTGTCGCACATTCGATGGCCGCAGATAGGCGGGCGGATCATAAGCCGGCGGGCGCGTGCGCTATTGCGGCGCGATCCCTCCGAAAACACGCTTTCGCGCGATCAAAACACGTCAAAGTTTAAACCAATCACTAACAGGTTTAATTTAAAGGCTAATAGATCACTAAATTGTCTATTGATAACAATAAAAAGCGCATTTTCTACACTTTTGAAGACCCATTATAGCCAACTGTCCAATTGAGACACAGGGCCGGAAAGATTTACCCTTTGTTAGCATATTGAAACCTATTTGAGCAGCGAAGTCTCTCAATTCTTCCCAAGACTTCATCTAAAACGACATAGATATTTAAGGACACCACAATGACATATGCAATGAAACTCGCTGCACCACTTTTCTTGGCAACATTGACAACTGCGCAGGTCGCGCAGGCTGGCAGTGCAACTGGCACAATGAATGTCTCTGGCAACGTTCAAGGCTCCTGCACCGTTTCTGCTGTTGCGCTGAATTTTGGCGCCATTACACCGGGTTCAGTAACAGACGCAGAGGGCAGCATCGGCGCCGCCTGCAAAACCGGAACAACCTACACAATCACCATTGATGGTGGCAGCTCTTTGGTTGATACCAACCGGCGTTTGGCTGAGGCCGAAAGCGAAAACTATCTGGAGTATATCATCGCGTTTGATGAATCGCGGGCCGTCGACAGCTACATCCCAGCAAATGGTGCCTTGGTCAGCAATGCCGTAGCGGCAAGCAGCGAAGCCGTGAACTACTCAGTCTACGGCCGCGTTCTGGCTGAAGAAAACAGCGCAGGTGTGGTTGGCACTTACTCCGACACATTGGGCATCACCATCACATACTAATCCGACCGATTAGATCCCTTGAGTTGGGCCCTGGAGATTCCATTCACAGGGCCCAGTTCAGTCCACCGTTACTGGCCAGAAATCTCTCTGCTTATTTGATTTTTCATATACAATTTTGCTGTCTTACCTCGGTTTTAAGCAATGATTTAATACTCCTTAAGTATAGCGATACCTATCACTTATCGGCCCCAAACGGGCCATATTTTTAGGAGACCTCCTATGACTGGCTTTCTGCACATAGTTTATTCCGCTTTCACTATTGTTTTTCTAGCGACCACCCTTCAAGCCAATTCCACGATTGTTCCCGTCATTGTTGACGTGGAAGCCTCGGGCCGCGGAGTTGTGGAAATCACAAACCTGCGAACCCAGCCCACGCTTTATAACATCGAAGTCTTGAAATGGGCGGTGGTTGACGGGGTCGACGAATATGAAGACACAAGATTATTCATCGTCAGCCCACCAAGTTTCAAACTCCACCCCGGAAAATCGAAAAAAGTACGCCTCAGGTTTCGCGGCAAGCGCGGCACCCCATCGGAACAGACCTTCCGTCTTATCGTCGCGGAAGTCCCCTCGGAGGTGAAGAAAGCTGCGGAAGGCACATCGACCCTCGATGTGACCCTGCGCCATGTCTTGCCAGTCTATGTTGCGCCGCAAACCCCCGGCGGGCCGAAATTGAGCTGGACCATCACAACCCAAGGCGACACCGCCACCCTACGGGCCACCAACTCAGGCAACCAGCGGGCCACCGTGGTGAGCGTTGGTCTGCATCCGAACCCCAACCAAGAAAACACGCCCGTTTATGCCAACAACAGCTTGGCACATGTTTTGGCGGGATCCTGGCGTGAATGGCAAGTGAAGTTGCCGGAAGGTATGCTGCCAGGCAAAGCGGTCTACAAACTGACGGGCTTGAACCAAACCTATCAGCTCGCCAATCATGAATAGGGCAGCGTGGCCGGTATTAAAACATATGTACGCTTACTCTCCATCTCTTGCGGGATCTGGCTTGCACCCCTGGCGCAGGCCAGCGCGAACGCGCCATCAGCCGTCGTGCGAAATGGCATCCCGCAGAACAAAGTGGATGCCATAACCGCGCTGGCCCAGGCCCTCTTAGTGGCCCCTGAGCACTTAATGGCGGTGATCGCCTTTGAAACCGATGGCAGTTTTGACCATCGGTTTCGAAATCCAGTGAATGAAACCCTCGGGTTGATCCAATTCACCCCAGAACTGGCCCAGCGATTGGGCACGAGCCAGGAAGATCTGGGCAAGGCCAGCTTTGAGCAGCACTTACACTATATCGGTCAGCTGCTCGAAGGCCGCGCTCAAAGCAACCGCGCGGCGCCGCTCAGCTTGGCCGATATCTGCATCGCACTCATTGCGCCCGATCATATCGACGGGACAGAAACAACACCTGTCTTTACCAAAGACAACACCCCGAAATCCTATACCCGCTATACGCCACTGGATATCGATGAGGATGGGCGCATCACCCGATCCGAAATTGACCAAAAACTGCGTGCCTATTGGATTGATCTGGCCGATCGCGCCGACCTCGTGCCAGATTTTTTCGACCTCTACCTCAACGGGGAGAAACTTCCATTCTTCTTCTTTTTTGAGTTTCACAATGGCCAAGCCTATATTGACCCAGAAGATTTTGCCCAGCTTGGCCTGGCGGTCACCCCGCCCTTGGCGCGCCTGTTTGATCTCGATTATGTGGCTCTCGATCAAATTGGCGGTTTGAGCCTTCACTTCAGCGGCGATGCCACCCGTGCCTATTTCACCGCTCAACCTCAGCTTTTCGGCTCCAGCGCAAAGCGCGGCGCCGGTGGCGCGCCGCCTGTCATGGCCGAGCCCATCCCCAGCATGCTCCTGCGCTACGACATTACGAGCCAACTGTCCGGCACCGGCGCTTTGGCAGCACAGGCCTCCGGTCTGTTTGAATATTCAAACGCACATCTACAGGCGCAAGCCAACGCCCGCATACAAGCTGATAGCGAAGGCGGGGTGGAGCTCGACCTATTTGGCATCCAAGGCCGCTACCACCGGCCCAAACAAAATGCCCTCTGGCGGTTTGGCGAGCAGGCGGGATTTTCAGGACCGGGCCTCAATGGTGCCGGATTCACCGGGGTAAGCTATGTCAGCGACTTTGGCTTCACGCCCAATCACAGCCATTTCAACACGCTATCTTTCGAGGGCGCAACTGGCTTGCCGGGTGATGTTGAATTTTACATCGGGGAGGCAAAAATAGGAGAAACCATCTCCGTAGACCGCGGCGAATTTCGCCTGGAAGACATCCCCTCAATTGACGGCAACGGCACGGTCTCCATTGTCCTGACGGATAAATTTGGTCGAAAAACCACGCAAAGCATTCCCTATTTCAACATGCCCGGCATATATAGAAAGGGCGCCTATGAGTTCCAATACGGTCTCGGCCTTATGTCGCGCGGCCGCGGCATCTATCGCGGACTCTATGCCTCGAGCGTACAACGCTACGGTCTCACCGACCGGATTACCGCGTCGGGGTCTGTCGCCTTTTGGCCAGGGGGCGCTCTCCTCGGTGGCGGCGCACAACATGCCTGGCGCGAAAAAACGATGGGCAACGCCACAGCCGCCGCCAGTACCAGCGCCAGCGGGTTGGGCCTGCAAGTCAAAGCCAATCTATCACCCGCCACGCGGCCAGAAACCTTCAACTGGGGGGCGCAGCTGACCTTCCAAAACCACGCCTGGCGACAAGTCGGCCAGGGGCCGGAGGATGCGCCCAATTTCCAAGCCGCTATCCGCGGATTTCTCGCGCTGGACTTAACGGAGAAGGACACGCTCTCCACCTCGCTCATGGTACAAAAGAAATGGGACACCGGTCTCGTGACGGCTTTCTCCACCCAATAGACTCGCACCTTGAATGAAAAATGGACCCTGTCGGCTCGCGCCGCCGCCCGGAGCGCAAAACTGGATCTATCCCTCTTGGTCAGCCGAACCTTCGGCACAAAACGGGTCACGACTGCCAACTCGGCCATCGGTGAAAACGGGCTCACATTGGATGTTAATTTCTCAAAGTTTAGCCAAAGCGAGTCGGGGCTTTCTCAAACCTACAGCGGCAGCATCGATCAAACAGGTCCGGTCCGCCTTGACGCCAAATTCGAAAAACCAAGCCGCACGGCCAATCATCAACTTAGGTTCAGCTACAGCACATCTGCCACCTCTGGATATTACGCCCGTCGCGGTGTGCTAGGCCGCGCGAATGGAACATTTTTCGCAGCGCCAAAACTGGGACAACAATATGCGGTGGTGACCACCGGCGAAGCATCCGACATCCCCGTCTACCTGCAAAGTCAGGAAGTGACCAAAACCGATCGCAACGGCAATGCCATTGTGCCAAACCTGCGGCGCGGCAAGGCCAATAAAATAAGCATCTCTCCAGAAGAAATTCCGTTTGAATATGACATCACAAATACGATGGTTACGGTCTACCCCTATCCCTTTGGCGCCTCCTTTATCAACCTCTCAACCCACCTGCGGCGCTCGGCAATCGTGCAACTTCGGGATGCCTCTGGCAGGGCCTTGCCAGCCGGAAGTGAGGTCACATTCGAGGGCGCAGAATATCCCTCCTATGTCATAGATTTCGGGGAAGTATTTTTTGAAGATTTGCCAGCCTCCACCACTTTGAATGTCACAATGGGAGAAGAAACCTGTGAAACAGCCATTAAATTTCCACCAAGCGATGACCTGCAACCCACGCTCGGCCCGTTCACCTGCCGCTAACGCCGCGGCCGCCCTACGGCTGGGCTGCATTTTGCTTGGCTTGAAGGGCGGCCCCGCCGCGGCCGGCGAAGTGTTTTGCGCGATTGCTTCGTCAAGTTTGAATTTCGGTTCTGTCTCAGCCTCTGCGGGTCGATATTTCGACAGCTATGGGCTGGTGAAACTAGACTGTGAAAACCTCAGCCAGCAGCAGCAGAACGCGCAGGTACAACTGCGCATTACTCCCGGCCCGCTCTGCCCCATAGCGGAATATCAGACCGCAGATGGCGCGGGCCTGGTATTGGCAGCTGATGCAGCAGAGCCGCAGGCCCTGGCGCCGCTGTCCTTGAAGCCGCAAGAAAAACTCAGGCTTGAACTCACGTTTCCCGCACAGTTGAGGCTGGGTCCGCAAACTCGCGCCGGTGTTCTTGAATTTCAATGCGACTTTGATGTGACCCTCGAGCCCGCACCCTAAGATCCAAAGCACGTAACAACGCAATTTCCATTATACGTTTGTATTTATTGATGGAAAAAATTGGGTAATTTTGGAGCGGGTAGCGGGAATCGAACCCGCACCTTAAGCTTGGAAGGCTCTTATGATACCATTTCACCATACCCGCGCCGTGTCAGAGAGGTATGCCAGCGCAAATTCAACGTCAAGGCCGGAAGTGCAGAATATCTGCTCTTGCGCGCAGACGACCGCGCAAAGCCAGTGCTAAGCAGGTTTCACTTTTCGACTCGCGCGCTGGCGATAGAGGGTAAAGGCGCCTGTACCGACAATAATCGCAGCCCCTATCAAAGCCAGACGATCTGGCCATTCGCCAAAAAACACATAGCCCAAAATCAATGCAGCAATGAGGCCAATATAGCGAAACTGTGCAGTGAAGCTGACATCCCCTGTCCGAATGGCATAAACACTGACCAGATATCCCAATAAAATCGCAAATGAAGAGCCGCATAGTGCCGCCCAGGATGCTAGGGAAATCGTCACCCAGGGCTCGAACATTGTTGCCACACTCGCCGCGCCGAACACGCCGACGGCGGCAAAGAGCGACATCTCCTGGGAGGAGAGCTTGGCCCCCAAACTGCGCGCGGTCAGATCACGAATTGTGACACAGATCACCGCTGCCAAACAAAATAATGAGTAAATATTAAACCCATCACTGCCCGGTTTCACGATGAACAACATCCCCAGAAAACCGATGCAAATCGCCACCAATCGGCGCCAACCCAAAGGCTCCCCGAGGAACATGAAGGCAGCCAATGGGATGGTGAGCGGCAAGATTTGCAAGATGGCCGTCATATTGGCCAATTCCATATTGAACAGAGCCGTAACGATAAAGAAAGCGGCGCCAACTTCTGCCGCGACGCGCAGCAATAGGATCATCTGATCGCGGCGCCGAAGCTCCTGCACCCGCCAACCAGAGCGCATGACCAAGATTGCCAGAAGGACCACCACCATCCCGCCGCGCACCGCAAGCGTTTGGAAAATCGGCAGCACCCCGCCCAAAGATTTGATCACCGCGTCATTCACAGCAAAACAAATCATTGAGCAAACCATAAAGAGCGCTCCGCGGATATTGTCAGTCATGGATCTGCCTTCGCTGCGTAAATCAATACCGTCTCGGATCTACCGGGCTCTATTTCGACAAAAAGTGCAACTGCAAAAGAAAAGGGCCGCTCAAAAGAACGGCCCTAAATCACAAAGTGTAACTGTCTTACTCTTCGTTATTCTCAACTGTATCAACCAACAGGCTTTCAAACATCTCATCAGGCGTTTCAGCCACAGCTGCCGGCGCGGCCAAGGCAATCGCCTCTTCGGCTTCCGCACGGCGCGCTTCGATCACAACATTGTCACGATCTGCCGCCACACGGCGCATTTTCTGCGTCGCGCCACCGGTGCCAGCTGGGATCAAGCGCCCAACGATGACATTCTCTTTAAGACCAATCAGCTTGTCACGTTTGCCTTGCACAGAGGCCTCGGTGAGAACCCGCGTGGTTTCTTGGAATGAAGCCGCAGAGATGAAAGAGCGTGTTTGCAAGGAGGCTTTTGTGATCCCCAGCAAAATCGGCTCACCCTGTGCAGGACGGGTGCCTTTTGAGAGGGCCTTTTCATTGGCCGCATCAAATTCAGCTTTGTCGACATGCTCGCCCTTAAGCAAGGTTGTCTCGCCACTGTCAGTGATTTCCCATTTCTGCAACATTTGACGCACAATCACTTCAATGTGCTTATCGTTGATCTTCACCCCTTGCAGGCGATACACGTCCTGGACCTCGTCGATCATATAATCGGCCAAAGCCTCAACACCCATAACCGCAAGAATGTCATGCGGCGCGGGGTTGCCATCCATGATGTAATCACCCTTCTTGATGAAATCACCTTCTTGGACAGGGATGTGCTTGCCTTTTGGCACCATGTATTCGACTTTTGCCAAAGTCTCGTCAGCCGGTTCAATCGCTATGCGGCGCTTGTTTTTATAGTCTTTGCCAAAGCGCACATAGCCATCAATTTCTGCAATGATCGCGTGATCTTTGGGGCGACGGGCCTCAAACAATTCCGCAACCCGCGGCAGACCACCGGTGATGTCTTTGGATCGGCCACCCTCACGCGGGATACGCGCAAGAATGTCACCCGCCTTGATGTCCTGACCATCTTCAACGGAGAGAACCGCATCGACGGACATGGCATAGGCAATTGGATTGCCATCTTCACGGGTCAGCATTTCACCCTTTTCATCGGTGACGATGATTTTTGGCGCCAATTCGCTGCCTTTTAACGCAGCGCGCCAATCTGTCACGATTTTTTGGGTCATGCCAGTGGCGTCATCGGTCTCGTCGCGCACTGCAATGCCAGACACCAGATCAACATATTTCACCACACCTGATTTCTCAGCGATGATGGGCAATGTGAACGGATCCCATTCAAACAGCTTGTCGCCACGCTCAATCGTTTGGCCATCTTTGACCAACATTTTCGAGCCATAGGCCACCTTATAGCTGGCAATCACAGCGCCACCCACGTCAAGAATACTGGCCACCATGTTCCGTGTCATGGAGAGCTGCTCACCGGCTGAGTTTTTCAGCAAGATTGCATTCTCAAAATGCACTTTCCCAGATTGGCTGCTTTCTTGGCTCGATTGCTGGCCACCACCTTGCGCAACACCACCAATGTGGAATGTCCGCATGGTGAGCTGTGTACCGGGTTCACCAATTGATTGCGCCGCGATGATACCGACCGCTTCACCTTGGTTCACCAAAGTACCGCGGGCCAAATCACGACCATAGCAGGCCGCACAGATGCCATCTTCCGTTTCACAGGTCAAAGGCGACCGGATCAACATGGAAATCACGCCATTTTCTTCGATGAAGTCCGCTTTGCGCTCGTCGATGATCTGACCTTTGGCGCATAGAACCTCATCCGTGCCAGGTTTGATCACATCTTCGGCCGCAACCCGGCCCAAGATCCGCTCTGACAAAGAGGAGATCACTTCCCCATCATTGATCGCAGCCCGTGCAGTGATCGAACGATCCGTGCCACAATCATGCTGGCGCACGATGCAGTCCTGAGCCACATCCACAAGACGACGTGTAAGGTACCCAGAGTTGGCCGTTTTCAAAGCCGTATCTGACAGACCCTTCCGCGCACCGTGGGTTGAGTTGAAATACTCAAGAACGGTCAGACCTTCCTTAAAGTTCGAGATGATCGGCGTCTCGATGATATCGCCATTCGGCTTGGCCATCAGACCACGCATACCGCCCAGCTGTTTCATCTGAGTGACCGAGCCACGCGCTTTGGAATGGGCCATCATGTAAACCGAATTCGGCTCCATTTCAGCGCCAGTCTCATCGTATTTCACCGAGGCAATCGCATCCATCATAGAGTCGGTCACTTGGTCATTACAATTTGACCAGGCATCGATCACCTTGTTGTATTTCTCACCCTGGGTGATCAGACCATCCATATATTGCTGTTCGAACTCTTTGACTTGAGCGCGCACACCATCAACGATGGTCCATTTGTTGTCTGGGATCAGCATGTCATCCTTGCCGAAGGAAATGCCGGCGCGGAAGGCTTCACGGAAACCCAAAGTCATCACATGGTCACAGAAAATCACAGATTCTTTCTGACCACAGTAGCGATAGACCGTATCGATGACCTGCTGAACTTCGCCCTTTTTCAAAAGGCGGTTCACCAAGCTGAAGGGCGCCTTAGCGTTCTGAGGCAGCAAAGCGCCCAAACGCACGCGGCCCGGTGTGGTTTCAAACCGCACCATAACCTCATTGCCCTCATCATCAATCTGCGGAATGCGCGATTGGATTTTCGCATGAAGATGCACAACCCCCGCATCAAGCGCGTGCTGAACTTCATCCACGGAGCCAAAAATCATGCCTTCGCCCTTCATGCCTTCACGCATCAGGGAGGTATAATAAAGGCCCAAGATCATATCCTGTGACGGCACAATGATCGGCGCACCATTGGCTGGCGACAGAACGTTGTTGGTGGACATCATCAGAACCCGCGCTTCCAACTGCGCTTCCAAGCTCAAAGGAACGTGAACCGCCATTTGGTCGCCGTCAAAGTCAGCGTTGAACGCAGAACAGACCAGCGGGTGCAGCTGAATGGCCTTGCCTTCGATCAGAACCGGCTCAAAAGCTTGGATGCCCAAGCGGTGCAGAGTTGGCGCACGGTTGAGCATGACGGGATGTTCACGGATCACCTCATCAAGGATATCCCAAACTTCCGGCCGCTCCTTTTCAACCAGTTTCTTGGCTTGTTTTACAGTCGAGGACAGGCCTTTGGCCTCCAAGCGGCTGTAAATGAAGGGCTTAAAGAGCTCCAACGCCATTTTCTTTGGCAAGCCGCATTGGTGCAGCTTGAGCTCAGGACCGGTCACAATCACCGAACGACCAGAGAAGTCGACGCGTTTGCCCAAGAGGTTTTGACGGAAACGACCCTGCTTGCCTTTGAGCATGTCAGACAAGGATTTCAACGGGCGTTTGTTTTGCCCGGTGATCACCCGGCCCCGACGGCCATTGTCGAACAAGGCATCAACAGATTCTTGCAACATGCGCTTTTCGTTGCGCACAATGATGTCGGGCGCGCGCAGCTCAATGAGGCGCTTCAGACGGTTGTTGCGGTTGATCACACGACGATAAAGATCGTTCAAATCAGAAGTCGCAAAACGGCCGCCATCCAGAGGCACCAAGGGGCGCAACTCAGGTGGGATCACAGGGATCACAGTCAAGATCATCCACTCGGGACGGTTGCCAGATTCAATGAAGCTCTCAACGATTTTCAAGCGCTTGATGATCTTCTTTGGCTTCAATTCACCGGTGGCTTCTGACAGATCAACGCGCAGTTGTTCGGCTTCTGCTTCCAGATCAATCAAGGACAACATTTCACGAATGGCTTCCGCGCCAATATTGGCGGTGAAGGCATCCATGCCATAGATATCCTGCGCATCGAGGAACTCTTCTTCGTTCATCAACTGGCCATAGGTGAGGTCCGTGAGGCCCGGTTCAATGACCACATAGTTTTCGAAATACAAGATCCGCTCAAGGTCGCGCAAAGTCATATCCAGCATCAAACCAATGCGCGACGGCAGAGATTTCAAAAACCAAATATGCGCAACGGGGCTGGCCAATTCGATGTGGCCCATCCGCTCGCGGCGGACCTTCTGCAAGGTCACTTCCACGCCGCATTTCTCGCAGACAACGCCGCGATATTTCATGCGCTTATACTTGCCGCACAGACATTCATAATCTTTGATCGGGCCAAAGATACGCGCGCAGAACAGGCCGTCCCGCTCGGGTTTGAACGTGCGATAATTGATGGTTTCTGGCTTCTTAATTTCACCAAAAGACCAAGACAGGATCCGCTCAGGGCTGGCCAAAGAGACTTTGATTTCATCAAAGGCTTTGGGCGGCGCAATCGGGTTAAACGGGTTGGTTGATAGTTCCTGGTTCATCTTAAATTCCTTTTAATCAGAGGGAGGGACGGTGGGCGTAGAATGCGCGGGCGCGCAGTCTACTCCTCCACCTCCGCATCCAGGAGTTCCATATTCAGGCCAAGGCCACGGACTTCTTTGACAAGAACGTTAAACGATTCTGGAATTCCAGCTTCGAAATTATCCTCACCCTTCACGATGCTTTCATAGACTTTCGTCCGGCCAGCAACGTCATCCGATTTCACCGTCAGCATTTCTTGCAAGGTGTAAGCCGCGCCATAAGCTTCCAGCGCCCAAACTTCCATCTCCCCAAAGCGTTGACCACCAAATTGCGCTTTACCGCCCAATGGCTGCTGGGTGACCAGCGAGTATGGACCAGTAGAGCGTGCGTGAATTTTGTCATCCACAAGGTGGTGCAATTTCAGAAGATACTTGATGCCAACCGTCACAGGGCGGGCAAATTGCTCGCCTGTACGGCCATCAAACAAGACCGACTGTCCGCTTTCGCTAAAGCCTGCCCGGCGCAATGCGTCGTTCACATCTGCTTCTTTCGCACCGTCAAACACAGGCGTTGCGATTGGAACACCATTGATGACATTGCCAGCCGATTCCAGCAATGAGGCCTCATCCATGCCCTCAATACCTTCCGCATAGACGTCATCGCCGTAAGCAATCCGCATAGCGTCACGCACAGGGGTCAAGTCACCAGACCGGCGATACTCACCCAAGGCCTCATCAATCTGAATTCCCAAGCCGCGCGCGGCCCAACCCATGTGGGTTTCAAGAATTTGGCCGACGTTCATCCGTGACGGCACGCCGAGCGGGTTCAGAACGAAGTCCACAGGTGTCCCGTCACCCAAGAAAGGCATATCTTCCATTGGGACAACTTTGGAGATGACACCTTTGTTGCCGTGACGACCGGCCATTTTATCGCCCGGTTGCAGCTTGCGCTTCACCGCTACGAATACTTTGACCATTTTCATCACGCCCGGCGGGAGATCATCACCACGGCGAACTTTTTCGACCTTATCTTCAAAGCGGGCATCCAGGGTGCGTTTTTGCGCTTCATATTGTTCATTCAGCGCTTCAACCACCTGGGCATCGCCCTCTTCTTTCATGGCGAACTGCCACCAATGGCTGCGGGGTGTCTCATCCAGCAATTCAGCGCTCACAAGACCGCCCTTGGTGCCTTTTGGACCTTTCACAGCCTCGCGGCCTTCAATCATCGACCGCAGACGTGCATAGATGTTGCGATCCAAGATGGTCAGCTCATCGTCACGGTCGCGCGCCAAACGCTCAACTTCTTCACGCTCGATCTGCAAAGCACGTTCATCTTTTTCAACGCCATGGCGATTGAACACACGCACTTCCACGATTGTGCCATAGTCACCCGGTGGCAGACGCAAAGAGGTGTCGCGCACGTCAGAGGCCTTCTCCCCGAAGATCGCCCGCAAGAGCTTTTCCTCTGGTGTCATCGGGCTTTCGCCTTTTGGTGTGATTTTACCAACCAAGATATCCGCTGGACCCACTTCCGCACCGATATACACGATGCCCGCTTCGTCCAAGTTGCGCAGAGCCTCTTCGCCAACGTTCGGAATATCACGGGTGATTTCCTCAGGGCCAAGTTTGGTGTCGCGCGCGGCCACTTCAAATTCTTCGATGTGAACCGAGGTGAACACGTCATCGCGCACAATACGCTCTGAGATCAGGATACTATCTTCATAGTTATATCCGTTCCAAGGCATAAAGGCGACAACCACGTTCTTGCCCAAGGCCAACTCACCGATATCAGTGGAGGGACCATCGGCGACCACTTCGCCTTTGCGAACATAATCGCCAACCTTCACCAAGGGGCGTTGGTTGATACAGGTATTTTGGTTTGAGCGCTGGAATTTGCGCATGCGGTAGATATCCACACCCGCATCACCAAGCTCAAGATCTTCCGTGGCCCGGATCACGATCCGCTGTGCATCCACTTGGTCGATGATACCGCCGCGCTTGGCCATGATCGCCGCACCGGAATCGCGCGCCACCACTTCTTCAATACCGGTCCCAACCAAAGGCGCTTCCGCCTTCAGCAATGGCACGGCTTGACGCTGCATGTTCGAGCCCATCAAAGCACGGTTGGCATCGTCATTTTCAAGGAATGGGATCAAGGAGGCCGCAACGGAGACCAACTGCTTTGGCGACACGTCGATCAAATCAACAGCGCTGGATTGCGCCAAAGTGTAATCACCATTTTGACGGGTTGAGACCAGATCATTTTTGAACTTACCGTTCTCATCCAATGCCGCGTTGGCCTGCGCCACCGTGTGACGCATTTCTTCTGTGGCAGACATATATTGCACATCATCGGTCACAACACCGTCCACAACTTTGCGGTAAGGTGTTTCGATAAAGCCATATTTGTTCACACGTGCGAATGTCGCCAATGAGTTGATCAGACCAATATTCGGCCCCTCTGGCGTTTCAATAGGACACATCCGACCGTAGTGGGTGGCGTGCACGTCGCGCACTTCAAAACCAGCACGCTCACGGGTCAAACCGCCAGGGCCAAGCGCCGAGAGACGGCGTTTGTGAGTGACTTCCGACAAGGGATTGGTTTGGTCCATGAATTGTGACAACTGGCTGGAGCCAAAGAACTCACGCACAGCAGCAGCCGCAGGTTTCGCATTGATCAAATCTTGCGGCATCACAGTGTCGATTTCGACAGAGGACATCCGCTCTTTAATTGCGCGTTCCATACGCAACAGACCTACGCGATATTGGTTCTCCATCAACTCACCAACCGAGCGCACCCGGCGGTTGCCGAGGTGGTCAATATCGTCGATATCACCGCGACCATCTCGCAAATCAACCAAGGCTTTGACACAGGCAACGATATCTTCGCGGCGCAATGTGCGCACGGTATCTTCTGCATCCAAAGCCAAACGCATATTCATTTTCACCCGGCCCACGGCAGAGAGATCATAGCGCTCACTGTCAAAGAACAACGTGTCAAACAAGGCAGAGGCCGCATCCACGGTGGGCGGCTCACCCGGACGCATCACGCGGTAAATATCCATCAATGCTGTGTCGCGAGACATATTCTTGTCCATCGCCATTGTGTTGCGCATATAGGCGCCCACATTCACATTATCGATGTCGAGCACTGGGATTGTGGTTATGCCGGCATCCAACAGATCTTTCAAAGACCCGCCGATGACTTCGCCATCTTTGTCCAGCTCCCAAGTCAACTCATCACCCGCTTCCACATAAATGGCGCCGGTTTCCTCGTTGATGATGTCTTTGGAAACGAATTTGCCAACGACTTGATCGAAAGGCACCAGAAGATCTGACACAGCCCCTTCGTCGATCAATTTCTTGACCGCGCGTGGCGTCACTTTCTTGCCGGCTTCAGCAATCATCTCGCCCGTTTTTGCATCGAACAAATCATAGGTTGGACGTGTGCCCCGCACACGCTCTGGGAAGAATTTGGTGACCCAACCGCTGCCTTTTTTGAAGGTATAATCCACGGTTTCATAATAGGCATCCATGATGCCCTCTTGGTCGAGACCCAGCGCATAAAGCAAAGTGGTCACAGGCAATTTACGGCGGCGATCGATGCGCGCGTAAACCACGTCTTTGGCGTCAAACTCAAAATCGAGCCAAGAGCCGCGGTAGGGAATAATCCGGCAAGCAAACAGCAATTTACCCGAAGAATGGGATTTGCCCTTGTCATGATCGAAGAACACACCAGGGGAGCGGTGCATCTGGGAAACAATCACCCGCTCTGTGCCATTGACCACAAATGTGCCGTTCGGTGTCATCAACGGCATATCGCCCATGAAGACGTCTTGCTCTTTGATATCTTTAACCGATTTCGCACCGGTGTCTTCATCTACTTCAAACACGATCAAGCGCAGTGTCACCTTCAAGGGAGCTGCATATGTCATGTCGCGCTGTTGGCACTCTTCCACATCATATTTTGGTTTTTCCAGCTCGTATTTTACGAACTCCAAAATTGCGGTTTCGTTAAAATCTTTAATCGGGAAGACCGATTGAAAAACACCCTTGATGCCTTCGCCGTCGAGCGGCTGTAGGGAATCACCGGATTTCAAGAACAAATCATATGAGGATTTTTGAACCTCAATCAAATTTGGCATTTCTAAAACTTCACGGATTTTACCGTAATATTTGCGCAAACGTTTTTGACCTAGGAATGACATAGCCATGCGTTACGTAACCTTTCATCTCGACTGTCGCATTGCCGTCGGGGACCGGCGATGCGCACATCTGAGAACGGGTTGTGGTTCGGCCTATTCTTGAATGTCGTCCCAAAGACACTCGCCCGACCTATGAACCTACCCTGAAAGACGCCCCCATTTGGGCGCCTATCAGGAAAGATCTGCTGTCTTATCGCAAAGGCTTTCGCCCTGTAGCTTTAAGACGACAAAGGCTGGGAGCAGAAAACTGCCCCCAGCCAATTTCAGAACAGGTCTGAAATTACTTTACTTCGACTTCAGCGCCAGCAGCTTCGAGCTTGGCTTTGATGTCGTCAGCTTCAGCTTTGTCGACGCCTTCTTTGACAGCTTTGCCGCCAGCATCTACCAATTCTTTAGCTTCTTTCAGACCCAGGCCAGTGATGGCGCGGACTTCTTTGATGACGTTGATTTTAGATGCGCCAGCAGCAACAAGAATTACGTTGAATTCTGTTTGCTCTTCAGCTGCACCGCCAGCATCGCCAGCAGGACCAGCCATCATGACAGCGCCGCCAGCAGCGGGCTCAATGCCATATTCATCTTTCAGAATAGTTTTCAGTTCTTGTGCTTCGAGCAGTGTCAGACCAACGATGTCTTCTGCAAGTTTTTTCAGATCAGCCATTTTAGACTCTTTCCAATTAATAAGTGTGTTCCAACGACGGGTTTAAACCCACGAGGATGTTTGGTTGCTTAAGCAGCCTTCTCTTCGATGGTCGAGAGAATGCTTGCGATATTGCTTGCAGGTGCGCCAATGGCCCCGGCGATGTTGCTGGAAGGTGCACCAATGCAACCCACGATGGAAGCAATAAGCTCCTCGCGACTTGGCATTGCGGCAACAGCTTTGACACCGGCGACGTCCAATGCGTTTTCGCCCATCGCACCACCCAGGATATCCAGCTTTGGATTGCCTTTTGAGTACGCCTCAACCACTTTGGCAGCAGCCACAGGGTCTTCGGAATAAGCGAGAACGGTCATACCCGTCAGAAGGTCTGCGATGCTTGCGCAAGGCTTCCCATCAAGGGCGATTTTGGCGAGCCTATTTTTGGCAACACGCACAGACCCACCAACTTCACGCATTTGCGCGCGCAGGTCCTGCATTTCAGCAACTGTCATACCCTCGTAGCGGCTAACCACCACGACGCCAGAGCTTTCAAAGATTTGACCGAGTTCTTCGACCAACTTCCCTTTCAGTGCTCTATCCACAGTTTCACTCCAAATTATGAGGGGCTTTTAAGGTCCCCTCGGCTCAGTTCTGTGGCAGTTTCCCGCCACGTTAGAGTCCATGATATGAGACCAAAGCCAAAATCACCCGAAGGAACCCTTCCGGAAATTCGTCCTAATCTCCATCTCAGGCAGGAAATTAAGCCTCACGGCACCCACCATCTCGGACAGAATGACACCCCGGTCACAAAGTGCCAGGGGGTCGAGGGTTCGTTTAGGGGATTCGCAAGGATTGGGCAAGGGCTCAAATGGTTTTTGGCCAAAGACTAAAATCGACGCGCCCTGCGGACGCCACAAACGAAAAATGGCGGACCCAAGAGCCCGCCATTTTTATGAATACAAGAGACAGTGCGGCTTATTGGCCTGTCGCGCTGTCAACGTTCAAAGTTACGCTTGGGCCCATTGTTGAGCTCAAAACGATTTTCTTCATGTAAGCGCCTTTGGAACCCGACGGTTTGGCTTTGGAGACTGCATCCACGAAGGAGCGCACGTTTTCAGCCAATTTCGCATCATCAAAGGATACTTTGCCGATGCCCGCGTGAATAACGCCAGCTTTTTCTACTTTAAATTGAACCTGACCACCTTTAGCCGCTTCAACCGCTTCTTTGACATCCATCGTCACCGTCCCAATTTTCGGGTTTGGCATCAGGTTGCGTGGGCCCAACACTTTGCCCAAACGACCCACGACGGGCATCATATCCGGTGTCGCGATGCAGCGATCAAAGTCGATCTTGCCGCCTTGCACGATTTCCATCAGATCTTCTGCGCCAACAACATCTGCACCGGCAGCCAAAGCTTCTTCAGCTTTCGGGCCACGGGCAAAGACAGCAACCCGAACGGATTTACCTGTGCCGTTGGGCAGGTTCACTGTGCCGCGAACCATTTGATCGGCGTGACGTGGGTCAACACCAAGGTTCATCGCGATCTCAAGTGATTCATCAAATTTCGCAGTCGCGACGCTTTTGATCAGCGCCACAGCCTCTTCAACTGTGACCATGGATTTGCCAGCGAATGCAGCGCGTGCGGTGGTGGTGCGTTTTCCGTATTTTGCCATCTTACTTCACCTCTATGCCCATAGACCGAGCTGAGCCCAGGATGATTTGCATTGCGCCTTCGATATCGTTGGCATTCAGATCTTTCATTTTCGCTTCAGCGATTTCTTTCACCTGAGCGACTGTAACGGTTGCCACAGTTTCACGACCTGGATTTTCCGCACCGCGTGGGCGGTTGCGCTTGCCAACAGGCTTCAGGCCCGCGGCTTTCTTCAGGTAGTAAGACGCCGGCGGTGTCTTAACTTCCATGGAGAAAGATTTGTCCTGGTAATATGTAATCACAGTCGGGCAAGGTGCACCTTGCTCCATATCGGCTGTTTTTGCGTTAAACGCTTTACAGAATTCCATGATGTTGATCCCGCGTTGACCCAATGCAGGGCCCACTGGCGGGGAGGGGTTTGCTGCACCTGCAGGAATCTGCAGTTTCATCGTACCAGCGATTTTTTTAGCCATTTCGGCTGCTCCTTTTTCAAACACCCATGATCGCGATCACTGGGCTATGTTGATGTGGTCCGGCCTGTCACGCGTGACAGAAACCTCCCACATGCCCCAACGGGCAGATTGCGCCAGAGGCGCAGATCGCTCAGACCTGTTTTGAGACCTGAGTGAATTCCAATTCCACGGGGGTGGCGCGGCCAAAAATGGACACGGTCACTTTCAAGCGTTGGTTCTCATCATCGACTTCTTCGACGTTGCCGTCAAAGCCTTCAAAGTGCCCACCGTTGATTTTAACTTGCTCACCGATGTCAAAATGAATCAATGTGCGCGGTGTATCTTCACCCTCTTGAACGCGGTTCAAGATTTGGTTCACCTCGGCATCGCGCATCGGCATGGGGCGACCCTGTGGGCCCAAAAATCCAGTGACGCGATTGATGGAGGTGATCAGGTGATAGGCCTCGTCAGACAGCTCCATCCGCACCAAAACATAGCCCGGCATGAAGCGGCGCTCTGTGGTCACTTTCTTACCACGGCGCACCTCGATTATCTCTTCCGTAGGAACCAAAACCTCTTCGATTTGCTCTTCCATATTGGAATCGATAGCCGACTGGCGAATGGCCTCTGCGATCTTCTTTTCGTAGTTCGACAGAACACTTACGGAATACCATCTTTTTGCCATTTTATGGCCCTTCACCTTGATCGGGCCTGGCCCGAAAATTCAAACGTCAACGCATTCGGCGCTAAATGAAAACGGGCGTGAGGCCGAATCGCCGCACGCCATGAGTTGTTCGTAAGCCCAGTACCCTCCATGGCCCCTATTTTCAAGAGCCGGCATCGGACTTGTTTAGAACATGCCTAAGACAGAGCGCAGCCCCAAGCGGATCACAGCATCGATGCCAGAGAAGAAAATCGCAGCAATGATCGCCAGAACCAAGACCATCGCAGTGGTGATCAAAACCTCGCGGCGGGTGGGCCACACAACCTTTGTGATCTCCGCCCGTGTCTGCTGGATAAATTGAAATGGGTTCGTGCGCGCCATGATGATCCTCAGAACATTAGTGATTAAGCGCAGATACGCTGACTTGAGCGGTGTTTCAACCCTTTGAAACACATCATTCGAGAACTGTGATCTCGTGGGCTCGGCCAAGCGCGTCAATATCTTGGCCATAGGCCGCCTGGCTTTCGCGCACCAGCGCTTCCGGCCAAGGCGCAAACTTGGGATAGACGTCAGAAATGGGGAAATCTTCCCGCGCAACCGCACCCAGGCGCCCGCCGTAACCTGCCGCATGCCAGGTGCAGCAGGCGTTTACGGCCCGCTCCGAGAGGCCGGCGTGCAGGCGTTTTTCCAGCAGTGATGGAATTTCAGGGCGCGGCTGGCCGATTAGCCTGTCCAGAACCTGTGGAAACACCCTGTGATAGTCCTCATATCGCCATATCGAAACCTGAGCCACGCCCGGGATTTTGGCCATGGGGCGCAGGATATCGGACCATTTGACCGCCGTCGGATCCAATCCTTTTGAGAACCGCTCCCAAGTCTGGAACCGCCCCGAGAGCAGCAATTGATTGTAGACAGACACATAATAAGAACAAGGTTCCCGCACGGCCATGGCGATGTGCAACGGATTGGGCGCGACAAGTTGGGCCAGACGGGTCAAGCGCTCGATAGCTTTAGGATATATCATCTCCCGATTGGGGCCATTCATCAAGTCTTTAAACCCGCCAATGATGTTTTCTTCCGAAATCAAAAGTCGTGGTTGGCCAGCCGCCAAATCCGCAAATTTTCTTTTTTGTTGTTGATTTTTCTCTTTTCGTCCCAATGCTTTCCAGAGAGTTCCGAATTCCTCACGGATTTTTTCGGGCCCCAGATATGAGCAACCGCCTTTCGCAAACAGGTTTTCATTTTCGAGTAGCCTGTTTTGTAGATGCGTGGTTGCGGTTTTATGGGCACCGGCGTGTATTGTTATTTTAATATGTTTATTTTGCATATCATTTACAGCTTTTGTTATTTTGTAAGCCATATTGATATCATTTCATGTGTAAATGAATTGCAACTGTGCGTTGGGAATGTGTTTTGATTATATTTTTTTATCGTATGAGAGATATTAATCTATCTAGGATTGGCGATGACCTACTCTCCCACAGCTTGAGCTGCAGTACCATCGGCGCGACCATGCTTAACTTCCGAGTTCGGGATGGGATCGGGTGTTTCATTGGCGCTATGATCACCAAACCAAGATAGATTATAGATTGCGTTTTGCAATCAAACTGGTTGTTCCAAGTTAAGTTTATTACGCGGCAATAGTGTATGGCTTTTGGATCTGTATTGGCGTGTCTGCCTTCTACTGGATCAAATCAAGCCTATCGGACCATTAGTACCAGTCAGCTGAACGTGTTACCACGCTTACACCTCTGGCCTATCGACGAGGTGGTCTACCTCGGTCCTCAGGGATACCTTGTTTTGAGGGGGGCTTCCCGCTTAGATGCTTTCAGCGGTTATCCTGTCCGATCATAGCTACCCAGCACTGCCGTAGTCGACAACTGGTCCACCAGTGGATCGTTCACCCCGGTCCTCTCGTACTAGGGGCAACTCCTCTCAAGTATCCTACACCCACGGCAGATAGGGACCGAACTGTCTCACGACGTTCTAAACCCAGCTCACGTACCTCTTTAAACGGCGAACAGCCGTACCCTTGGGACCTGCTCCAGCCCCAGGATGAGATGAGCCGACATCGAGGTGCCAAACGGTGCCGTCGATATGGACTCTTGGGCACCATCAGCCTGTTATCCCCGGCGTACCTTTTATCCGTTGAGCGATGGCCCTTCCACTCGGGACCACCGGATCACTATGGCCGTCTTTCGACTCTGCTCGACTTGTCAGTCTCGCAGTCAGGCTGGCTTCTGCCATTGCACTCAACGAGCGATTTCCGACCGCTCTGAGCCAACCTTCGCGCGCCTCCGTTACGCTTTAGGAGGCGACCGCCCCAGTCAAACTACCCACCATACAGGGTCCTGGATCCGGATAACGGACCGCAGTTAGATAACAAGCAAAACAAGGGTGGTATCTCAAAGGAGGCTCCACAAAAACTGGCGTTTCTGCTTCAAAGCCTACCACCTATTCTGCACATGTTGTGCCTGTTATCAGTGTAAAGTTGTAGTAAAGGTGCACGGGGTCTTTCCGTCTAACCGCGGGAAGCCTGCATCTTGACAGGCAATTCAATTTCACTGAGTCTATGTTGGAGACAGCGGGGAAGTCGTTACGCCATTCGTGCAGGTCGGAACTTACCCGACAAGGAATTTCGCTACCTTAGGACCGTTATAGTTACGGCCGCCGTTTACCTGGGCTTCAATTCGGAGCTCTCACCCCTCCTTTTAACCTTCAGGCACCGGGCAGGCGTCAGACCCTATACGTCGTCTTGCGACTTCGCAGAGCCCTGTGTTTTTAGTAAACAGTCGCCACCCCCTGGTTTGTGCCCCCAGCTTCCAGTTGCCTAGAAACCGGGCCTCCTTCTCGCGAACTTACGGAGGTATTTTGCCGAGTTCCTTCAACATAGTTCTCTCAAGCGCCTTGGTATACTCTACCTATCCACCTGTGTCGGTTTAGGGTACGGTCTGATGGAGGGCTATTTCCAGGAACCACTGAACTGCTGGGGCAACTACGCCTGATCCAACAATCTTTGTGATCCGTCACTTCCTCCTGGCCCAGGAATATTAACCTGGTTCCCATCGCCTACGGCTTTCGCCCTCGGCTTAGGGGCCGGCTTACCCTGCTCAGATTAGCTTTAAGCAGGAACCCTTGGATTTTCGGCGAGGGGGTCTCTCACCCCCTTTGTCGTTACTCATGTCATCATTCTCACTAGTGATCTCTCCACCGGATCCCTCACAGGCCGGCTTCACAGAAAGCTCCTTGCGTCCAGTATTTTACGCGCCTCCACACAGGCTCGAAAGCCTGGGCAGTCCGCTATAAAACGAAGGACGCATGGAACTATGTCACACTACGCTCCGCTACCATGCATTAAATGCATCCGAAGTTTCGGCTCATGGCTTGAGCCCCGTTACATCTTCGCCGCAGGACAACTTAATTAGACCAGTGAGCTGTTACGCTATCTTTAAAAGATGGCTGCTTCTAAGCCAACTTCCTGGTTGTTTTGGTCGTCCCACCTGCTTTCCCACTTAGCCATGAATTAGGGGCCTTAACTGTCGGTCAGGGTTGTTTCCCTTTTCACTACGGGCGTTAGCACCCGCAGTGTGTCTGCCATCTATTACTCCCGGGTATTCGGAGTTTGGTTAGGATCAGTAAGCCTGTGGGGCCCCATTACCCATCCAGTGCTCTACCCCCCGGGGTATTCGGATGACGCTCTACCTAAATAGATTTCGCGGAGAACCAGCTATCTCCGAGTTTGATTGGCCTTTCACCCCTAGGCACAACTCATCCCGATCTTTTTCAACAGATGTGGGTTCGGTCCTCCAGTTGGTGTTACCCAACCTTCAACCTGGTCATGCCTAGATCACTCGGTTTCGGGTCTAATGCATCTAACTCAATCGCCCTATTAAGACTCGCTTTCGCTGCGCCTACACCTAACGGCTTAAGCTTGCTAGATACACTAAGTCGATGACCCATTATACAAAAGGTACGCTGTCAGGCCGCAAGGGCCCTCCAACTGATTGTAGGCGTCCGGTTTCAGAAACTGTTTCACTCCCCTCGTCGGGGTGCTTTTCACCTTTCCCTCACGGTACTGGTTCACTATCGGTCAGTAAGGAGTACTTAGCCTTCGGAGGTGGTCCTCCGATCTTCGAACAGGATTTCACGTGTCCCGCCCTACTTAATACGTCCAATCATGCTTCCTATACGGGACTGTCACCCACTTTGGTTGTGCTTTCCAACACATTCTAGTCACACTCATGGCTCGGCTGGTCCCCGTTCGCTCGCCGCTACTAGGGGAGTATCTAATTGATGTCCTTTCCTCCGGGTACTTAGATGTTTCAGTTCCCCGGGTTTGCTTTTATAACCCTATGTATTCAAGTTATAAATACCTGGTTTACCCTATTATTATGCCCCACCGCATGCAACGCTACCCAAGGGCGAACCCTTAAACGGCACTACAATAAGTAGTATTAATAACAAAGTATCAGGTGGGTTGCCCCATTCGGAAATTTATGGATCAAAGCTTATTCTCAGCTCCCCATAACTTATCGCAGAGTATCACGTCCTTCATCGCCTCTTACTGCCAAGGCATTCACCAAACGCCCTTTTCGCGCTTGATTTGATCCAGAAGAAGACAGGCCTTTTGCGTGTCCTGCCAACATCATCCGAAGATGACTAAATTCTGAACCAAAAGTCATACAAAATTATTCCCATGGGCCCCCGCTGGTTCAAAGAGGGGGCAACATGCGTGCCGCCACTGCCCGGATAGAGCAGCGACGATGAGCAAAACCTTGCGGCTTTACTCAGGTATAATTGTACTTAACTTGGAACAAAATTACTTTGTGAACTGTTGCTATATATGACACCCCAATCAAAAGATAAGATTGCTCCTACCCCTCTCACACGATGCCAAACAACATCACGATACACCTTACGCGGTGCATCAGTAATTCTGATGTTTGTATCTCTCTTTACGATGTCAAGTCAGTCCGAAGACTGAACAATGTCCAAGTTGGACAGCAAAACAACAAAAGTTGCTTAACTTTCAAACTTAAATCCTTGGTGGAGCGTATCGGGATCGAACCGATGACCCCCTGCTTGCAAAGCAGGTGCTCTCCCAGCTGAGCTAACGCCCCATTTAAGGGTGTGTAATCTATGGTGGGTCGAGGAGGACTTGAACCTCCGACCTCACGCTTATCAGGCGTGCGCTCTAACCACCTGAGCTACCGACCCAGTGGATCTTGAATAACAAGATCGACAACGCCCGACAGGTGACTTGCAAAGCAAGTCTGCCGAAAGGGCCGGTGGTGGTCCAATCAGGCGGTTTATACAAGCCTAAGGCTCGCAATTCTGAAGAGATATGAGGACGGCTCGGCCCAAGTCCATCAAAAGATGAACTGATGTTTTGATATGCAAAGGACATATCATGCTAAGTGATCTACGAGTAAGACCGAAGTCTTGCTGCTAAGATCATCCTTAGAAAGGAGGTGATCCAGCCGCAGGTTCCCCTACGGCTACCTTGTTACGACTTCACCCCAGTCGCTGATCCTACCGTGGCCGCCTGCCCCCCCGAAGGGTTAGCGCAGCGTCGTCGGGTAGAACCAACTCCCATGGTGTGACGGGCGGTGTGTACAAGGCCCGGGAACGTATTCACCGCGTCATGCTGTTACGCGATTACTAGCGATTCCGACTTCATGGGGTCGAGTTGCAGACCCCAATCCGAACTGAGACAGCTTTTGGGGATTAACCCATTGTCACTGCCATTGTAGCACGTGTGTAGCCCAACCCGTAAGGGCCATGAGGACTTGACGTCATCCACACCTTCCTCCCGCTTATCACGGGCAGTTTCTCTAGAGTGCCCAGCTTAACCTGCTGGCAACTAAAGATGTGGGTTGCGCTCGTTGCCGGACTTAACCGAACATCTCACGACACGAGCTGACGACAGCCATGCAGCACCTGTCACTGCGTCCCCGAAGGGAACGTACCATCTCTGGTAGTAGCACAGGATGTCAAGGGTTGGTAAGGTTCTGCGCGTTGCTTCGAATTAAACCACATGCTCCACCGCTTGTGCGGGCCCCCGTCAATTCCTTTGAGTTTTAATCTTGCGACCGTACTCCCCAGGCGGAATGCTTAATCCGTTAGGTGTGACACCAACAAGTATACTTGCTGACGTCTGGCATTCATCGTTTACGGTGTGGACTACCAGGGTATCTAATCCTGTTTGCTCCCCACACTTTCGCACCTCAGCGTCAGTATCGAGCCAGTAAGCCGCCTTCGCCACTGGTGTTCCTCCGAATATCTACGAATTTCACCTCTACACTCGGAATTCCACTTACCTCTCTCGAACTCAAGACTAGCAGTATTAAAGGCAGTTCCAGGGTTGAGCCCTGGGATTTCACCTCTAACTTACTAATCCGCCTACGTGCGCTTTACGCCCAGTAATTCCGAACAACGCTAACCCCCTCCGTATTACCGCGGCTGCTGGCACGGAGTTAGCCGGGGTTTCTTTACCAGATACTGTCATTATCATCTCTGGCGAAAGTGCTTTACGACCCTAGGGCCTTCATCACACACGCGGCATGGCTAGATCAGGGTTGCCCCCATTGTCTAAGATTCCCTACTGCTGCCTCCCGTAGGAGTCTGGGCCGTGTCTCAGTCCCAGTGTGGCTGATCATCCTCTCAAACCAGCTATAGATCGTAGGCTTGGTAGGCCATTACCCCACCAACTACCTAATCTAACGCGGGCTAATCCTTCTCCGATAAATCTTTCCCCCAAAGGGCGTATAAGGTATTACTCTCCGTTTCCAGAGGCTATTCCTTAGAGAAGGGCATATTCCCACGCGTTACTCACCCGTCCGCCGCTCACCCCGAAGGGCGCGCTCGACTTGCATGTATTAGGCCTGCCGCCAGCGTTCGTTCTGAGCCAGGATCAAACTCTCAAGTTGAAATACAGTTACCTGTATAACCTTGACGTTCGAACCTCTGCACATCGTCCCGCTGTTCAGGCGGGACATCATTTCTGTTCATTGTGCTTCAGTTTCAAAAGAAACAAAAACCTAACAAACAGTGAAGCTGACCTTACATCATCGGACACCCTCAAAAGAGGTAGCCCTAGTAAGTCGATATGCAGTTGTTTGTTCATCGAATGAACCAAACCGCCCACATATCTCTTCAGATACCAAAATTTC
Source organism: Planktomarina temperata RCA23 (assembly GCF_000738435.1). Classification (NCBI taxonomy): domain Bacteria; kingdom Pseudomonadati; phylum Pseudomonadota; class Alphaproteobacteria; order Rhodobacterales; family Paracoccaceae; genus Planktomarina; species Planktomarina temperata. Next base: position 2,905,613 of record NZ_CP003984.1, read on the forward strand.
AAATAACGTGACACAAAAAAAGCCAAATTACGCAATAACAATATGCGCAAAATGATCGTTTCTATATCGGTTTTCGTCTTCCGAACCGTAGTCTGATTGACCCGTCTTTCGCCCCGTTGTCGCTCAGCGCCTCCGGTAAAGGTGGGTTTAAGGTTCCCCGCTGAGAGTCGCAAGAGCTATTTTCATCTTTCTTTCATTTTTTTCATTTCCCGCAATTTTGGCGAATTTTTGGGAAACTGCGCAATATTTGAACCGAAAACCAAGGGCCAGCGTAACAATCGATCCGGCCGCATGGCTCAAGGCAACCTTTGGAGGTCGGCGGCGTTCTTTGGAAGCCGAGATCAAGGCGCGCATCGCCGATCTTGCTCCATGAGTCGTGTGATTTCCGCCTTGGGCCGAACAGCGCGGCTAGACTGTCGTGGTCACCGCGATTCCCACCAGGACCAAAACCAACGCACTGCGCGCCACCATAGGCATGATCTTCATCAGCTTAGGATTAGGGGCCTGGCCTTTCTTGGCCATCGCTGCCGGATAGAAATTCATAAAGACCACCACCCCCAGCAAAGCGGTCGCCCCTAGAAGTTTAATATTGAAAGCCAGCCCAAGGTTCATGCCTCCGTAGACACGATAGGCCAAAGCAAACCCCGTTCCCCAGAGCAAGCCCATCGCCACCAAGCCGATCCGCGCCAACTTCCCCATTGTTTTTTGCGTCGCAGCAGAGGGGGCTTCTTTCGCCATTTGATGCTCCTTCATCAAAAGACTATTGGCAACGCCCAGTCCGCCAGCCAAAAATAGCCCTAGAAAGTGAAAGAATTTCAAAACTACAACAAATGTCATATAACCGCCCTACTCATTCAATGATTACCTTTGCGCAGAAAGCCACATTGTCACAGCAAGGTCAAACGGCAGGGCCTTCACAGCCTATACTGCACATGAACACGTCATAGCGCGTGGATTTTCCCAAAATCTGATGCGAGCAGGGTTTGATCCCAGGCATCGGGGCGGCTTTGGCCGGCCATTTCAGCACCACCCGCTGGCGGGCATGCCGCAAGGCCACCTGCATCAACGCTTCACAATCTTCATCGGTGCCGACGATCTCGCGCACTTGGCGCAGCTCACGTTTGACCAAGGCCGAGTTTTTACGCGGCGGATGCATGGGATCAATCAATATCGCCTCTGCGTCCAGATCTGGCAAAAGCACTTTCGCATCCCCGTGCAAAAGAGTCATCCGCGAAAGAATTTCGCCAAAGACACCCCCCTCCTGCCGCGCCCGCGCCATGCCGTCTTGCAGCAAGCCATGCATGACATCAGAGCGTTCAATCATCGTCACCTCCGCCCCCAGCGAGGCCAGGAGAAATGAATCGCGGCCCAGGCCCGCTGTGGCATCGACAATTTTTGGCGTTTTGCCAGCGCGCAGGCCCATGGCCTTGGCCAAATCCTGGCCGCGCCCACCACCAAAGCGCAGCCGGTGCGCCACAGCGCCGGTCACAAAGTCGACCCGCAATGCGCCCTCTGCTGGTGTCACGATAAAATATTTGGCGACAGGTAGATCAATTTGGGGCGATCCGCTTTGAAGGCCGCCGTCACCGCCTCTTGCATCTGCGCTAATGTCTCTGGTGCAGATGCATCCGCCCCGTAGGCCCGCGCCAGTTCCAGAAAATTTGGATTTTTCGCAATGACCGCATTGGGGGCGATCTGGGCGCTGCGCATACTGTCTTCAATTTCCTTCAACTTGCCATTGTCCCATAGGATAATTGGTAAAGCCTGGCCAAGCTCAACGGCCGTGCCGAGCTCTTGCACAGAATACTGAAACCCATAATCCCCCGCAATCGCCAGCGTCGGTTTTCCAGGCCGCGCCACGGCGCCACCAATGGCCGCCGGCAGTGCATAGCCCAACGTGCCAAAACCTGAGGGATGGTGCCAATGTTTGGCCCGTGTCATCGGCCACACTTCATTGGCCACATAGGCAAACTGCGTCATATCAGAATAAATCATCGCATCATCAGGAACAACGGCCCGCAAGGCTTCAACGATCGCAATGATCCCGGGGCGTTCTGCTTCAGTTTCTGCTCGCCAAAGCCCGCGTTGATGCGCCACCGATCTTGCTTGCCATTGCGACGCAGAGGCCGCCATCAAGGGCCTTAGGCTGGCCATAGCCTCTTCGGCCCGCGCAAGGATCCCCATCTCTGCGCGCTGCATATCCGCAAGACACTCCGGGTCGATATCAATCCGGTAAAGCGGGCAGCTATGCCCCAGATGCGCACGCCATAAATCCACCTCCGCCAACTCGGTCCCAATGGCGACCACGCAATCTGCTTGCGCCACAATTTGCGCTGAGCTGGGCCGGGCCAATGCCGCCCCAAAATTCAGAGGATAATCCCAAGGCACAACCCCGCGCCCCGCATAGGTCTCGAAACATGCCGCCCCGCAAGTCTCAAGCACCGCAGCAAGATCCGCGCCCGCTTTGGCAGCCCCGCCGCCTATGACAAATAGTGGTTTTGAGGCCGCAGACAGTGCCGCGGCAAGGGGGCGCAAATCCACAGAACCAGTTCCCAGCCCATCAGCAAGCCCCGCCCGCCGCCGCGGCGCAGGTGCCGCCTGCCCTTCCAACTGCGCAATGGGCACTTGAATATGCTTACTGCGCGGACGATGGGTTTCAAACTCAAGCATGGCGCGGTCGATCAAATCATAGGCCGCCTCTGCGCTATTGGCCTGATAGGACCAATCGCAAACGCTCCCGGCTGCCGCCTCTTGGTCCAACATTTGATGCAACTGCCCGCGCCGGGCCGCGGTTTCATCCAAACAGCTCGACAGCACCAACATTGACACGGAATCCGAATAGGCCTGTCCCATCGCCGTCATGATATTGCACAAACCCGGTCCGGTAATGACATAAGCCACCCCCGGCTTGCCACTGGCCCGCGCATAGCCATCAGCCATAAAGCCCGCGCCCTGCTCATGGCGCGCCAAAATGTGGCGAATGCCAGCCTCTTCAATACCGCGGTACATTTCTTGATTATGCACGCCGGGAATTCCAAAAATGACGTTCACACCGCGATCTTTCAACATATGTGAAATCTGTGCCCCTAGGGGTTTCATCTCCGGCATTAATTCCTCCAGAATCTAAGTGTGAATAATGTGTAGACGGCCAGAAGCTCCAATCGTCCAAGTAACATGGTAAAGGCCAAAATCCATTTTGCGCTATCGCTTAATGTGCTGTAATTGCCCGATGGGCCAATCACCTCTCCCAAGCCAGGCCCAATATTGGCCAGAGCCGCCGCCGCGCCAGAGAAGGCTGTGAGCAAATCAAGCCCCGTCAGCGCCAATGCCATCGCCGAGACTCCAAGCGAGACGAAGAATATCACAAAGAAAGAAATCACCGAATTGATAACGTCCGTCCCCACAATCCGACCCTGATACCGCAGATTAAAGACGCCGCTCGGACTGTGAATTTTGCGCAGCTGCATGTGAATGGCTGAGACCAATAATTGATAGCGAAACACTTTGACCGAGCAAGACGTTGACCCGGCGCACCCCCCCACAAGCCCGGCATAGAAAAACACCACCAGGGCCACCGGACCCCAGGTGCTGTAATCGGCGCTGGCGTATCCCGTCCCGGTGGTGATCGACACCACATTAAAGAGCGCTTTTCGAAAGCCCAATTCACCAGAAAATTGATACCCCTGCCACAACACCAGAGTTAAAAACCCAACAGTCACCAAAAGCACGATGAAAAATACGCGCACTTGAGAATCGTGAAACAACGAGCCGGGCGCCCCGTTGATCAGCTGCACATAGCGCACGAAAGGCAGGGCCGCCAAACACATGAACACCACAGCGGCATATTCCGTTGAGGCGCCAAATTTCACAAAAGAGCTGTCATAGGTCGAAAATCCCCCCGTCGCGATGGTGGTCATTGCATGCAGCACGGCATCAAAACTGCGCATACCCGTTGCGATATAGATCACCGCACAGGCCCCCGTGAGCCCGACATAGAGCCAAGCAACTTGCGCGGCGATTTCCGTTGCGCGGGGCAAAATTTTACCGAAGGTGTCAAAGCCCTCTGATTTAAAGATTTGCATCCCGCCCACGCGCAGCTCCGGCAAAAACACCATAGCCACAACAATAATCCCAATCCCGCCCAACCATTGCAGGATCGAGCGCCAGAGCAAGAGGCCATCGGGCAGGTAATCCAAACCTGAAATCACCGTCGCACCTGTGGTGGTCAGCCCGGACATGGCTTCAAAAAACGCATCGGTGAAACTCGAGTCCGTTGCCCCCAAGGCAAAGGGCAAGGCACCAAAAATCGGCAGGGCCAGCCAAACCCCTGAGGTCAGCAAAAATGTCTGTTGTAGGGTGAGACCCCGCGCCGCCTCTCGGCGCGTCGCCAAATACATCATGCTGCCAGTCAAACAGGTGATCAGAGCAGATTCCAAAAAAACGCCCGCATGCCCATTACCTCGAGACATATCCAAGGCCATGGGAAACATCATAGTGAGCCCTAAGCAACTCACCAGCAAACCGATCACATTGAAGACGGGGCGCACATCAAACATGCGTTAAGCGATGGCGATGAATGCCCCGCAAGTCAAGCAATCAGCCAACGTGAAAGAGGTTTGCAAATGTGCTTGGATCCATACTGGTTTGCGCAAAAGTTGTACCCTCGGTCAGAACAGAAATAGCATCATGGCTGTGCAGGCTTTCTTGATGGCTGGCGATCACGCGGAAATCGCCAATGCGCGGGTCACTTTGCAATTGCTCACAAAACAGCCGAGCGGCATCTTCGACAAAAATAGGATTGGCCGCGTTTAACTCCGCAAAGGCTTGCTCATCTTCACGTTTGACCATGACCTGTGTCTCGGTTGCCACCGCTTTACGGCACAGTTCGACCAAATCTTCAAACCAAAGGCGCGGCTGCCCCTCGGCCAATACGACTGAGATCCGCGCCACAGACCGCTGCGAATGCGGCGTGGCCAACTGCCCACGCTCACGGCGCGCGTGCTCGGACAACTCCAACGAGCACGGGCAGGTGGACGAATAGACATAATCGAGATGCACAATCTTGTGACGCTGCCCCGCGCGCTCCACAACTTCCAAAGCAATGTTGTAATATTGAAAGCCACTCAACCCGCTGCGCAGGCTTTGCACCTGCATCGGAAAAGACAGGCGCATTTGCAGCCGTGCATCAAAACTCTCTAAGTCAGCTTTGTAATCATCCAGCGTGCGCGCCATCACATCAAAGCTGAAGGTCTCCTCTGCTTGGCGATAAAATGTGCGCATAATGCGCGACATATTAATACCCTTTTTCTCTGCATCCAAAGAAACCGAACCAGTGACTGAGGCCTCCAATACCAAAGGATCAGAGTCCCGCGTTTGAAACCGGATCGGCAAACGGAAATTGGAAATCCCCACGTGTTGGATGAATTTTTGCGCGCCGCGGATCAACGAGGTCGGGCCGTTTTGTAGATCAGGCAGGGTGCGGATGTAGTCGGCATCCGCCACAAAATCCTGCGCATAATCACGGCTCAGGTCTTGCGTTTCATCTGAACAGTCCACATTCGATGCGGCGTCATCCATGGATGGAAGGTGAATATTCACGGCAATTTCCCCTTTCAAAGGTGCGGGCCTAATCCCTGTTATTTTGGGGATCATCGGGCAGGATTTCAACTTCTTTCTATGCAAGTTAGCTTGGATAGAGGAATTTCAAGCGCCCTGAACCGATTATGCCTCAACGCCCGCTGCATCCAGCGCCGCCATAAGATCCGCTTCAAGGTCCCGCGCACTCTCCAGCCCGACCGAGAACCGCAACAATCCTGACGTGATGCCCAGCAGGTCTTTTTGCGCCTGCGGCAAGCGCTGATGTGTTGTGGTCGCGGGATGGGTGATAATTGACTTCGAATCCCCTAGGTTGTTGGAAATAAGGATGATCTCCAAAGCATTCATAAACCGAAACGCGCGTTCCTTGCTGCCAACATCCAAAGCCATCACTGTCCCGCCCGCGCCCATTTGCGCCTGCGTCAGAGCAAACTGCGGATGGGTTTTCAAGCCAGGATAAATCACACGCTCGAGATCTTTCCGGTGCAGCAAAGCCTCTGCCAATGCATTGGCCGTCTCAACCTGTGCACGCACACGCAGCTCCAGAGTTTCCAAACTTTTCACCATCATCCAAGCGTTAAAGGGGCTCATCGCGCCGCCCGTATGCTTCATAAATGGCTCTATGATGCCGCGAATGACATCTTTCGTTCCCAGAATCACCCCGCCCAAGCCTCGTCCCTGCCCGTCGATGTGTTTGGTGGCAGAATAGATCACCGCATCAACGCCCAATTCGATTGCCTTTGAGTAAACGGGTGTTGAAAACACATTGTCCACCACCACATAAGCGCCCACCGCATGGGCGAGCGCAGAGACCTGCGCAATATCAATCACCTCCAGGGTCGGATTGGAAATACTCTCAAAGAATACCAGCCTTGTCTGGGGCGTAATCGCCTCAGCCCAAGCCTGCATATCCAAACCATCCACCAAAGTCACCTGCACGCCAAAGCGCGCCAAAACATCTTCTAAAACGTAAAGACAAGAACCAAACAGCGCCCGCGCCGCCACCACATGATCACCGGCTTTCGTCATTGCGGCCAAAGCCCCATGCACCGCCGCCATACCACTGGCCGTGGCAAACCCATCTTCGGCACCCTCCAAAGCGGCGATCCGCTCCTCAAACATCCGCACAGTGGGATTGCCATATCTGGCATAAATAAATTCATCCGTCCCGGCCTGCTCAAACCGCGCCTCCGCCGCCTCGGCAGAGGCATAGGCAAAGCCCTGTGTCATATAAATTGCTTCAGACATTTCAGAAAACTGCGAGCGCCGGGTGCCGGCATGCACCGCGAGTGTACGTTTATCGCGTGTCATTTGACCCTCCTTAAAGGCACAAAAAAACCCACCGGTGAAAGGCGGGGTCTCTGTCATATCCCAAACCCTTTTAGCAGCTTATTTAACGTGGCCCGCAATCCGGTAACAAATCGCCACGCGTCACAAATAATGACCCAACCCAAGAGGGTCAACACTCAAAATCGCCCATTTGCCCCTTGCGCTCAAAGCGATAGCCCGAATACTGGCCCAAAGCGGCAATAGGACAGGTGCGATGATCGATTTTTACTACTGGCCCACACCGAATGGATGGAAAATCGCAATTGCGCTTGAGGAAATGAACCTTCCCTACACCACGCAGCTGGTGAACATCGGCAAAGGTGAGCAATTCAATCCCAATTTCTTGAAAATCTCTCCCAACAACCGCATGCCTGCTATTGTCGATCATGACGGCCCCGACGGCGCTCCGCTCGCCCTCTTTGAAAGCGGCGCCATCTTGCAATACCTGGCGCGCAAGACCGGGACATTCTATGGCACAACCTATCGCGACCAGCTGGCCGTCGATCAATGGCTGATGTGGCAAATGGGTGGGCTTGGCCCCATGGCAGGGCAAAATCACCACTTCAACAAATACGCCCCGCTTATGGGTGAGGATTTGACCTACGCCAAAGACAGATACACCCAAGAAACCGCCCGGCTGTATAGGGTGCTCAACACCCAACTCGAGCAGAACGACTATGTGGCAGGTGATTTTTTCTCAATCGCCGACATGGCGATCTGGCCCTGGGCGTCCCTATGGGAGGGCCAAAAACAGACACTCGAGGATAAACCGCATATGGCCCGCTGGCTGCAAGCCTGCGCCGCGCGCCGCGGCGTTACTGCTGGCCATGGGTTGCATTTGGACCTGCGGGTGACCCCGAAATCAAGCGACAAAGACAGCTTAGATCAGCTCTTCAAAGCGAAATAACCACCCTGTCCCGCGCCTTGAGCCTGCCGGAGGCAGGCGAAAGGAAAAAGATAATGCGGCGCAGCCGCACCGCGCGGTCACGCCCGGTCAGTCATCTTTTTCCAGCGCATATTTTGCCAAGAGCGGCGCTTGACTCATAAAAAAGCCAAATAACACCGCCGTTAGGCCAAAGGTTTTAAAATACACCCAAGTCTCCGTCGAAAAGAACCTCCAGATCACCTCATTGAGCAGCGCCAATCCAAAAAACACCGCTGTGAACCGGCGTGTCAGAATCATCCAGCCCTCAGCCTGCATCGGCAGCGCGTCCTGCATCACCAACCGGAGATAAGATTGCCCGCGTAGCAATCCAAATCCCAAAAGCCCTGCAAAAATAAGATAGATCAGCGTCGGTTTCATTTTTATAAATTGCGGGTCATTCAGCCAAACCGTTAACCCGCCAAAGACGGTCACCAAAAGCGCCGTCATGATCTGCATAGGAGAGATTTTCCCCGTCAGCTTCCACAAAATCGCTGTGCACAGCAAAAGCAACGGGACAAACAGCGCCGTAACCAAGATGAACCCATCATAATCAGACCCGCCGAGGCTATAGCTCGTGCCCTTCATCTTCAGATAGGCGACAAAAAAGGCCAGCACAGGCCCAAACTCCAAAAGCGGCTTCACCCATTTTGGTAAATTTTCGTCAGACATAATTAGGCCTTCCTTTTATCCCGCAAACTCAACTATCACAGCGCCCAGCGCAATCAAAGCCATTAAAGCCAAACGGCGCGGCCCGACGGTCTCTTTCAAAAACAACCAGCCAATGAGAGCGGCAAAAATGGTCGAGGTCTCGCGCAGCACAGCCGCTTCTCCAACCTTATCCAATCGCGTGGCCAATAAGATCGCGCCAAAGGAGGCCATCGCCACCAATCCCCCAATCGGCGCGCGCCACATGAGGCCCTGCCGCGCCAAGGCGATGCCTTTGCGCCGTGCATGGGCAAGTGCCACAATCGGCATGCTCCAAGAATCAATCACAAAGAACCAGGCCAGAAAGGTAAACGGATCCGCCGCAGCTCGGATGCCATAGGCGTCATAGGTCGTATAAAACGCCACAAAAAACCCTGTGAAGAGCGCCAGCACCAAGGCCAGACCCAATGTCTCACGTTCCAGCGTCACCGTGCGCATATTATACACAGCCAGGCCAAAAATCCCGCACAGAAGCACAGCCACCCCCAGCCATTGCCCAACAGTGAACACTTCGCCAAACAATAAGTATGCCCCAATCACCGTAAAAAACGGCCCCGATCCGCGCACCACGGGATAAACAACCGTATAGGCGCCACGGGTGAAGGCCATGGCCTGCAAGACTTTATAAACAGTGTGGATCGCCCATGCCCCTGCCAAAATTGGCCATAAATGCGCCTCTGGCCAGGGCACCACGAACAGAGCAAAAGGCAAGGCCATCAAACCGTAGCTGGCATCCATAGCCCCGCGCATCACCCAGGGGTCAATTCTCCCCTTTTGCATCGCGGCAAAGACCGCGTGCAACACAGCGGCCAAGAGCGCCAAAAGCATACCGACCAATCGGCCCGTGTGACTGCCTTCAATCGCAAGGACCCACTCGGTCACGCAGAGACCCCAGTCAAGGCCGCAGCAAATTCCTGAGGATCAAAAGCGTCAAGATCATCTATCTGTTCACCCACGCCAATGGCGTGAATAGGCAAAGCAAATTTATCCGCGAGAGAGACCAACACCCCGCCCTTGGCGGTGCCGTCCAATTTGGTCATCACCAGGCCCGTAACATCCGCCATTTTGCGAAAAACTTCCACTTGGTTGACCGCATTTTGCCCGGTCGTCGCATCGAGGACCAAGACCGTGTTGTGCGGTGCATCAGGATCTTTCTTGCGGATCACACGAATGATTTTGGACAATTCCTCCATCAAATCTGCCCGGTTTTGCAACCGTCCCGCCGTATCAATCATCAACAGGTCCGCGCCATCTTTTTCCGCCTGCGTCATGGCGTCAAAGGCCAGGCTTGCCGGATCGGACCCCTCAGCTGCGGTCATCACCGGCACCCCGGCCCGCTCCCCCCAAACTTGCAATTGCCCCACCGCGGCGGCGCGAAACGTATCGCCAGCCGCGATTACAACAGATTTCCCAGCCTTCTTAAACTGGCTCGCGAGCTTGCCGATCGTGGTGGTTTTCCCCGAACCGTTCACACCCACCACCAAAATCACCTGTGGTTTTTTATTATAAATCGGCAAGGGCCGGGCCACAGGTTCCATCACGCGGGCAATTTCTTCGGCCAAGGCTGATTTGATTTCCGCCGTGGAGAGTTTCCGACCAAAACGCCCTTCGGCCAAATTCGCAGTGATACGCACAGCCGTATCCACCCCCATATCCGAGGAGATCAACAGCTCTTCGAGCTGTTCAAGCATATCATCATCCAGCACGCGGCGCGGCGCACGCCCGAAAACCCCAGTTTTCTGGGGCAAGGGATCCACCGGCTTTGTGTCCACCTCCAAAGGGTCAATCGCGACCTTTGGCGCGCTGACGCCTGGCTCTGCCTCTGCCTCTGCTTCTGGCGGCGCCACCTGCGCGCGCTTGTGCTCTCGCGGGCTGTCTCCTACAGGGTCGGGCGCGCGCAAAACCTCGGGCTGCGCCACCTGCGCAGCCGCATCCGTGATGGCCGGAGCCGAAGGCTCCTCCTCAGGCGCAACATCTTCTTGGACAATCGCATCCAGACCCTCTTCAAGCTTGGCAGAGGATTTAAAAAGTTTGGATTTCAACTTACCAAAAAAGGACATCAACACGCTCCATTGTTCGCCGCGGGCTTCAAAGTCGCCGCAAACGGTGACGCGAATGTAATCCTAGCCCCCGGCAATGCCAATGGCAGCCGCGCGCTAAATTTCGCTTGGGAAATATTTGATGACCGATTTGATCGGATTGGGCGCCGCTTGCCCGAGCCCGCAGATCGAAGCCTCCACCATCGCCGTGGTCAAATCCTCTAAAAGCGGCTGATCCCAGGTCTCTGCCTGCATCAATTTTACCGCCTTTTCACAGCCAACCCTGCAAGGGGTGCACTGACCACAGCTTTCGTCCTCAAAGAATCGCAACATATTCAAGGCCGCAGCCCGAGGGCTGTCCTGATCCGACAGAACCACCACAGCGGCCGACCCAATGAAGGTTCCAAGCGGCTGCAATGTGTCAAAATCTAAGGGCACGTCATGGATGGATGCAGGCAGAAGCCCTGAAGACGGGCCACCAGGTTGGTAAGCTGAGAAGATATGGCCCTCCAACATCCCGCCACAGGCGGCAATGATATCGGTAATCGTGGATCCCGCAGGCAACAGATGCACACCGGGGTTTTTCACGCGACCAGAAACCGAGTAACTGCGCAGACCTGTCCGGCCATTGTGTTCCACCGCGTTCAGGCACTCCGGCCCTTCGCGCACCACGCGCGCAACCCAGAGCAAAGTTTCAACATTATGCACCAAAGTGGGGCGATTGTGGATCCCCACCGCCGCCACAAAGGGAGGGCGATGGCGCGGCAAGCCGCGCTTGCCTTCAATGCTTTCGATCATCGCGCTTTCTTCACCGCAGATATAGGCCCCAGCCCCGCGCCGCAGATCAATATAGCCCGCAGGCACAAGCCCAGCCCCTTCCAAAGCGGCAATCTCTTGGGCCAAAATGTGCAGAACCGCCGGGTATTCGTCGCGCATGTAGATAAAAGAGGTTTCCGCCTCGACTGCCCAAGCGGCAATCAACATGCCTTCGAGAAACAGATGCGGTGTGCGCTCGAGATAGTAGCGATCCTTGAACGTTCCAGGCTCGCCCTCATCTCCATTCACCGCCAAATAGCGCGGCCCCGCATTGCTGCGCACGAAGCCCCATTTTGTGCCGGATGGAAACCCCGCACCACCCAAGCCGCGCAGACCGCTTTGCTTTATCTGCGCCTGGACCTCTCGCCAATCACCACCGGCGCGCAGCTCTTCAAGCCGCGCATAGCCACCGGCAGAACGATAGGCCGCGAGGTCTTCATAATCGGGACTCTCAGCATGGGTATGGCCGGCGGAAATTGCTGCCAAAACCTTTTCGGGCGTTGCATGATCAATGTGATGGTGACCCAACTCAAGCACCGGGGCGGTATCACAGCGCCCCATGCAGGGCGCGCGGACAACCCGCACAGATTTGGGATCTAACCCCTGCTGCAAAGCCTCTTGCAATTGAGCCGCCCCGGCCAATTCGCACGACAAGCTGTCGCAGACCCGCACGGTCAAGGCCGGCGGTGGAGTTTCCCCCTCTTTGACCACATCAAAATGCGCGTAGAACGTCGCAACCTCATAGACCTCAGCCTGGCTCAAACGCATTTCTTCGGCCAAAGCGCGCAAATGCGCCGCCGAGAGATGGCCATAAGCATCTTGAATAAGGTGTAAAAATTCGATCAGAAGATCGCGCCGACGCGGCCGTTGCCCCAGCAAGTCTTGCACCTGTGACCATGCCAAATCGTCGAGCTGACGCCCTTTTGGTCGCACCCGGCCTCTGCCCGGTCCAGATTTCCAAACACCTTTTGACGATTCGATAGACATGATCTGTTCCTCAATTCATTGTGGCTGGTTTAACCCGCAACCCGGCCCTGACATAGGTCGAAATACGACACCACTTGCAACAGATGCGTTTTCTCATGCCTCAATAGACATCACCTGACCACAATCAGAACAATTGTCCCTGTTCAGGTGGGGTCGGCTTGGCGCGGCCTGCGGGACGGGCGGCGGTACTTTGCCCCACCGCAAAGCGCCCATCGGCAAACTCGATCTCCAGAGATTTCGCGGCCTCAGCCTTCGCCACATTGGTGATCAAAGCCTGCCCAGACCGCACCACCGCATAGCCGCGGCGCAGAGTCTCACGATATCCCAAAGTCTCGCGCAACCGATCACAGGCCACCAGCTGCTCGCGGCGTCTTTGCAATTGCCGTTCAAAGGTTTGCTCCAACCGCGTTTCAAGATCATCGAGATCTTTGCGCAACCGCGCAACCCGCTCCGCCAGGGGTGCCGGACGCAGACGCGATGCGCAGGCCCGTAGCATCTGCCGGGCCGAGAGCGCTGCCCGGTCCAAGCCGGCCGGTAGGCGCTGCCCCAAGGCCTGCAATTGCCGCGCCTCCTGCACCAATATCCGCCCCAATGCAGAGGGCTTAATCTGCCCCGCCGAAGCGGTCAGGCGCAGCTGTTGTTTTTGCACCAAGCTGCGCAGCCCCAATGGCAAACGCCCCTCCCAATGGTCCAAACGCTGTTGCGCCGTCTGCGTCAGGCTGTCTGGACGCGGCAAAGCGCGGGATACATCGGCCAATCTTTGTTTGCGCCGCGCCATGATATTGGCCAAGCCCTGCGCCGCCCGGGCGCCCTTAGCACGGGTTTCGGCCAAAAGGTCCAAGCGTACCGGCACCGCCAATTCAGCGGCGGCGCTGGGGGTGGGCGCGCGCATGTCAGAGACGAAATCAATCAATGTCGTATCGGTCTCATGGCCCACAGCGGAAATTAGGGGAATCTCAGAGGCCGCCGCGGCGCGTGCAACAATTTCTTCGTTGAACCCCCAAAGATCCTCAATGGAGCCCCCGCCGCGCGCCACGATCAGCAAATCTGGCCTCGGCAGAGCCCCGCCCGGGGTCATGGCATTGAACCCAGCAATCGCGCGCGCCACTTCGGCGGCGCAATTGGCCCCCTGCACCGCAACCGGCCAAACCAAAACTTTCCGCGGGAAACGGTCGCGCAGGCGGTGCAGAATATCGCGAATCACAGCGCCAGTGGGAGAGGTGACGACCCCAATCACGTCGGGCAAAAAGGGCAAAGCCTGTTTGCGTGCCGGATCAAACAACCCTTCGGCGGCCAAAGCGGTCTTTCGCTTTTCCAACATGGCCATCAATGCCCCCACCCCGGCAACAGCCACATCATCCACATTCAAGTTGTATTTGGACTGCCCGCCGAAGGAGGTCATTTTGCCACTGACAACCACCTCCATCCCCTCCTCGGGGAGGACAGAGAGTTTTGACACCTGACCTTTCCAAGTGGTGCACGCCAGAGCGTTGCGTTCATCTTTTACATCGAAATACATATGCCCCGAACGGGCCTGAACCACACGCCCCACTTCGCCCTTCACCCTTATGCGGCCAAATTCCGCCTCCAGAGTGCGTTTCACGGCACCAGAGATTTCTGAAACGGTAAATTCTGGGGCATTCTCGCCAAGACGGGGATCGTCAATAAGATCAGACATAGTGCACCTTGTGACCAGAGTTGATGCAGCTTAGAACGCGGGCAAGCAAAGGCCAAGGGGAGCGCGTGTCATGAATATCTTAATTTTAGGCAGTGGAGGCCGCGAGCATTCATTGGCCTGGGCCGTCGCGCAAAACCCAAAATGCGATCATTTGATGGTTGCCCCAGGCAATGCCGGCATCGCTAAAATTGCGGATTGTGTGGATCTGAATATTTTGGACGGCGCCGCTGTTCTCGCCTTTGTCCGCAGTCAGGCAATTGATTTTGTGATCATTGGTCCAGAAGCCCCTTTGGCTGCCGGTGTCGCCGATGTCTTGCGGGCCGCAGATGTGCTCTGCTTTGGCCCCAGTCAGGCGGCAGCGCAGCTGGAAGCCTCAAAATTCTTTACCAAATCGATCTGCGATGCCGCAGGTGCGCCCACTGCCGGATATGGCCATTTTACCGACCAGCCAAGCGCCGCGGACTATGTGCGCAAAATGGGCGCGCCGATTGTGGTCAAAGCCGATGGGCTGGCGGCGGGCAAAGGCGTCATTGTCGCCATGAGCGAGCAAGAAGCTCTTGAGGCTTTGGATGATATGTTCAGCGGCGAATTTGGCAGTGCAGGCGCAGAAGTGGTGATTGAAGAGTTTATGGAGGGCGAAGAGGCCTCATATTTCATCCTCTGTGATGGCCGTGATGTTTTGGCCATTGGCACCGCACAGGATCACAAGCGCGTGGGCGAGGGAGACACCGGCCCCAACACCGGCGGCATGGGCGCCTATAGCCCCGCGCCGGTTTTGACAGATGAGATTGCAGAGCAGGCTATGCGCGAAATTATCAAACCCACCATGGCGGAAATGGCCCGTCGGGGCACGCCTTACCAAGGGGTGCTTTATGCCGGTTTGATGATTAAAAACGGCAAGGCCCGCTTGGTGGAATATAATGCTCGCTTTGGCGATCCAGAATGCCAAGTGCTGATGATGCGGCTCGGGGCTCAGGCGTTGGATCTGCTGCTGGCCTGTGCCGAAGAACGGCTGTCAGAGGTTCAGGTCAATTGGGCCGCAGACCATGCTTTGACGGTTGTCATGGCCGCCAAGGGCTATCCCGGCGCTTATAAAAAGGGCACAGTAATCTCCGGGGCGAACGCCTTGCCAGACAGCTCTTCGGCCACCTGTTTTCATGCCGGAACCGCGCAAATTGGCGCAAATCTCACCGCACAGGGCGGGCGGGTTTTGAATGTCACGGCGCGCGCTGCAAGCCTGAGCGAGGCCCGGACCATGGCCTATGACATGGTCGATCAAATCGACTGGCCCGAAGGGTTTTGCCGCCG
This sequence comes from Planktomarina temperata RCA23, assembly GCF_000738435.1. Lineage (NCBI taxonomy): Bacteria > Pseudomonadati > Pseudomonadota > Alphaproteobacteria > Rhodobacterales > Paracoccaceae > Planktomarina > Planktomarina temperata. The sequence continues at coordinate 2,920,995 of NZ_CP003984.1, forward strand.
CGATATCGGTTGGCGCGCGCTTTAAAAGCGCCTGTGGCCGCAGTTCAGAACAGTGCGGCCACTTCAGTGTCGACAGGAGTTTAGATCTGGCGTTCTGGCATCCGCACAACCAACCCATCCAAAGCGTCAGAGACGCGCAATTGGCAGGTCAAACGGGATTGGCCTGGTTTGGGTTCAAAGGCAAAATCCAGCATATCTTCTTCCATGCCATCCATTGCGGGCAGTTTCTCGACCCAAGCACTGTCAACATAGACATGACAGGTTGAGCAGGCGCAGGCGCCGCCGCAATCGGCTTCGATGCCAGGAATGTTATTGTCCCGGGCGCCCTCCATGACGGTCAGCCCATTGGCGACCTCCACCACATGTTCCGCGCCACCGTGTTCAATATAAGTAATTTTAGCCATGTCTTTGTATCTCGCTAGACTGTTTCTTCTCTGAGGTAACATGTAATTCAAAAAATTCTACCCCCCATGAGGGTGGAATAATGCCACTTGCGATATTGCTCAAATGTTCTATTTTTGTTCCATGTCATTTGACTCTCCCAACACTTGGCCCAAGCCCCCCGCCGCCCTGCCCCATGCTATGCTGGAGCTGCCACCAAATGGTGCAAGGGTTACTGTGGCGGGTCTGGTCCTGGTGCGCCAAAGACCCGGCACGGCCAATGGAGTCATTTTCATCACGCTGGAGGATGAGACCGGAGTTTGCAATGTGATCGTCTGGCGTAAACTCTATGAGCAGTACCGCCGCGCCGTAATCGCGGGGCGTATGTTGCGAATCACCGGGCGCATTCAACGCGAAGGCGCTGTGTGCCATGTGATTGCTGAGCATGTGGAAGATATATCTTTCATGCTGGATGATCTCTTGCTGCCAGAGGCCAGCCGCGCCACCGAGCAGCCGTAACCGCGCTGAACCCAAAAAGGGCGGCCCTAGAGCCGCCCCTTTCCCCACCGTACCGCTGCAGTTATTGCTGTACAGTGAGGGCCAAAAACCGGGGATCGCCGCCGCGGCGCACGAGCAGAAGCATCGTTTTACGGCCGCTCTCAATGGTCGCGCTCACTTGCTCTTCAAACTCAGCAAGTGAGGTGACCTTCTCTTGGCCGGCCTCCACGATCACATCCCCTGATTTCAAACCTTTTTCAAAGGCCTCGGAGGTTTCCACAACATCCACAACGACAACGCCTTCCAATCCAACGGCAAGGTCCAAACCCTCACGAATTTCATCGGTCAGGTTGGACAGGGTGATCCCAAGGTCCTCATAGTCTTTAGGCGCATCTTCATTGACCGCTGGCTCATCTGCGCGGGCCAGTTTTTCGTCGTCGCGCAGGCCAAGGGTGACGCTCAATGTCACCTGCGCACCATCGCGCACCACAACCACATCAACCGCCTTGCCAACTTCTGTGTTGCCGACAGTTTGCACCAAATCGCGCACGTCCTCGACCTCATGACCATCAAAGATCACGATCACATCGCCCTGTAATATTCCGGCATCTTTCGAGGGGCCCTCTGGCACGCCTGTTACAACGGCCCCGGCGGCCCGGTCCAAACCGTCAATGCTTTCAGCAATGTCTTCATCAACATCTTGGATCCGCACGCCCAGCCAGCCCCGGCGAATTTCGCCGTATTCCGTCAATTGATCAACGACCCGGCTGACCACATTGGAGGCCATAGAAAAGCCAATGCCGATAGAGCCGCCATTGGGCGACAAAATCGCGGTGTTCACACCGACAACTTCACCATCCAGATTGAATAAAGGCCCGCCAGAATTGCCCCGGTTAATTGCGGCATCCGTTTGAATATAGTCGTCATAAATCCCAGACAATGCCCGGTTTCGGGCCGAAACGATTCCCGCGGAGACCGAGAACCCCTGTCCCAAAGGGTTGCCCATCGCCACCACCCAATCGCCCACGCGGGCTGTGTCACTGTCGCCGAAACTGACGAAAGGCAGCGGTGCATCCGACGCGACCTTCAGCACTGCGATATCCGTATTCTTATCGGTTCCGATGACCTTAGCGGCCAGTCTTTCACCGGAGAAAAATTCTACTTCAATTTCATCGGCCCCTTCGATCACGTGATTGTTGGTGACGATGAACCCATCGGCAGAGATCACAAACCCCGACCCCAAGGCAGAGGAGCGGCTGGCCCCACCATTGCCGCCACGGCGACGATCTTCGAACTCCCGAAAGAACTCTTCAAAAGGCGAGCCCTTGGGCACAATACCACGCGGCATTTGATCGGCGCGACCAGCAATCACGGTTGTTGTGGTGATATTCACCACGGAGGGGCTGATCTCATCGGCAAGATCGGCAAATGTATTTGGCAGCATTTGAGCTGTGGCCTGTAGAGCTTGTAAGATCAGCAGACAAAGCGCCGCCGCAAAAACCCAAGTGGCGCGGTAAGCTGCAAAATCCTTGCGCTTAGGTAAGGCAATCGAATTCATCTTTATCTCCATTCATGCCCATCTGCATCAAGCAGATTGGGCGCCTGTTGTCTTGATTAACTTAATGTAGTTCAGCAAGTTTTCAACGCAATGACCGGTCAGGCCCAGTCACCATCTCGTGAAGGCCAATTTCGGCGGAAAAACACTCATTTTGAACGCCGGGCCGCCTATAGGCTCAACGCCAATAGAATGCACCCAGCCAGACAAAGCAGAGCCCCCATTTGCCGGCGCGCAGAGATCGACAGGGATTTAAGCGCTTTCAGCAGGGTCTCAAGGGCATGAGGGGCCAGTAGATAAACCAGCCCCTCAGCAATCATAACAGCCGCAAGGCCGAATACGATCTTGTCAATCACTCAGCAACACGCGGCGTTGCGGATTTCATATAGGTTAAAAATTCATGATCTGGCGGGATCACCAAAGTTGAATTTCCACCAAGTATGGAAGCCTCATAAGCCGCAAGCGAACGATAGAAGTCGAAAAACTCAGGATCTGCACCGAAGGCATTCGCCAAAATTCGGGCACGTTCCGCATCGGCTTCCCCTTCGATGATCAAAGCATCCCGCTTGGCCGCAGACAGCGTTTCCTCATGGGTCCGATCTGCCACAGCTGTGACCCTTTGCGCCGCCTCGCGGCCTCGGGCGCGTTCATCGGTCGCTTCGCGTTCCCGCTCGGCGATCATACGTTGCAACGTGGCGTCGAAGTTTTGCTCTGGCAAGTTGGTTTGACGCAGACGCACATCAACCACATCCAGCCCCAAATCCTTCGCCCGCGTTTGAGCCTCACCCCGGATCAGCTCCATCAAGCGGGACCGTTCGGGCGACAGAATGGCGTTTGACGTCACCCCATCGGCCCCGAGAACCGCCCGGATCTGACCGTCTAGAATGTCGTTGAGCTGAATGCTGGCTTCGCGCTCACCGCCCGCGCCCAAGGCCTGACGGAACTTCACAATATCCGCGATGCGGTACATGACAAAAGCATCCACCTCGAGACGACGATCATCCGCCGGCGTCACCTCGATCACCGGGGTTTCCAACGATAAAATCCGGTCATCAAAACGCACAACTTGATCCAGCCAAGGGATCTTAAAGCCCAAACCAGGATCGGTTTTGACCTGTTTGATTTGGCCGAACCGCAGCACCAGCACTTTTTCGCGCTCATCCACGATGAACAAAGACATCAACCCACCAACCGCAATCACGGCGGCTATGATCACTGCAATACGAGATCTCATAGACATTAGTTTGACCCTCCTTGTGAAGATTTGCGCAATTCATTCAACGGCAAATAAGGCACAACACCCTGGCCGCCCTCGCCATTGTCCATGATGATCTTATCGACATTGCCCAAGACTTTTTCCAAAGTCTCAATATACAAACGACGACGGGTCACCTCGGGGGCCTCTTTGTATTCGGTCAAGACAGCCGAGAATTGGCTGGCCTCGCCCAAAGCGGCATTGACGACAGAGGCGCGGTAGCCCTCTGCGGCCTCAAGCAACTGCGCCGCAGCACCACGCGCTTCGGCAAGACGTTGGTTGGCATAAGCATCCGCTTGACGCTCGCGTTGATCGCGCTCTTGCTCTGCGGCTTGCACATCGCGGAAGGCATCAATCACCGACACGCGCTTTTGCGACCCATCGGCGGCGGTCACGATCACCTGACGGCTTGGCGGATCCACTTTGTTAAAGTTGACCCGGACCACAGAAATCCCAGTCTGGCGCTCATCCAATGTTTTTTGGATCAATTGCCGCACATTCGCCTCAATCGCAGCACGATCTCGGTTCAAGATCGGCGCCAATTCCGATTGCGCAATCACTTCGCGCATCGCCGCTTCCGAAATCGCCCGGATAGATTGCTCAGGTTCCTTCAGACTAAACAAAAAATCCGAAGAATTCTTGATATTCCAAACCACCTGAAAGTCGATATCCACGATGTTTTCATCCGTGGTCAGCATCAAGCCCAGCCCGCTGTCACGGCTGTCATTGAGCCCGAGAGATTCGGTGCGGTTGGTGGTGACGTTGAACTTCTCATAGGTCACAAAGGGCCAAGGCGCAAAATTGAGACCATTGGTCCCAATTTCATTGAATTCTCCAAGGAAGAGCTCAACGGATTGTTCCTCCGGCTTGACCGTATAAAAGGACGCGAACAGCCACATGCCAACCGCCGCAAGCCCAGCCAGGACGAAAGTGCTGCGCGGGATGCCCGCATCTGAGCCGCCAGATCCGCTGCCACCACCTGTGCCACCGCTGCCTTTTCCGCCCATCAACACGCGCAATTGCTCCTGACCCTTGCGCATCAACTCGTCAATTTCCGGGATTTGCGGCCCGTCTGGACCTCGGTCATTCCCGCCGCCATTACCTTTGTTGCCTCGATTGCCGCCGCTTCCGCCGCCGCCCCAAGGTCCACCGTTATTATCCGCCATTCAGCTGTTTCCCTTCACAGTCATTCTGCGCTTCTGTTCTATCTGTGCTCTGCTTTGAAAATTTCAAGCGCTCCGCACAGGGGTTTTCATTGTCACAAGTTCTTCGGACACCGTCGGATGCACAGCACACACACGGTCGAAATCTTCTTTTGTTGCTCCCATTTTCACCGCTATCCCAGCCAGTTGAATCATCTCACCAGCACCATCTGCGACGATATGACAGCCCAAAATCTTACGGGTTTTTTGGCTGACAACCAATTTCATTAACACTTTGTTCGGCGCATCAATAAAGGAAATATTCATTGGGCGAAAGGCAGTTGCATAGACTTCAATCGGCTCTTGCGCACGCGCCTGCTCTTCGCTGAGGCCAATTGTGCCAAATTCCGGTTGCGTGAAGACCGCCGTTGGGATCAATTCATGATCCACAGAGGTCGGATTGCCCTTCAGGGCGGTCTCAACAAAGGCCATGCCCTCACGGATCGCCACCGGCGTCAGATTGACACGGTTGGTCACATCTCCGATCGCATAAATCGAAGGCACCGAAGTCTGAGAAAAACCATCCACCTGGACTGCGCCCACTGAATCCAGACCAATGCCCAGCGCCTCAAGCCCCAATCCCGCGCTTTTAGGGGTGCGGCCTGTGGCGTACATCACGACATCAAAGTCATGGCGCGCGCCCTTTGTATCTGTCACGCAGTATCCCGCCCCTTGCTTTTCAATGCGGGCCACATTGGTTTGCATGTGCATCTGGACACCGCGCTCTTGCATGCCCTGCACAATCACATCCCGGGCCTCTTTGTCAAAGCCGCGCAAGACCGCCTCGCCGCGATACCAAAGATGGGTTTGCACCCCAAGACCATTGAGAATGCCGGCAAATTCACAAGCAATATAGCCGCCTCCAACAATCAAGATGCGCTGTGGCAAAGCCTCAAGATGAAAAATTTCGTTCGAGGTGATGGCGTATTCGGCGCCAGGAACATCGGGCACTGAGGGCCAGCCGCCCGTGGCCAGCAAAATCACCTTGGCCGTCACGACCCGGCCATCGGCCAAACGCACCGAATGCGGGCCGCCGACTGTTGCGCGCACATCGAAGGTCTCGACACCTGAGTTTTGCAACAGGCAGCGATAGATGCCTTCAAGCCGATCAAGCTCACCTTCCAGATTGCGCCGAAATCCCGACCAGTTGAAACCGCCCATCTGCACGTCCCAGCCATAGACTGCAGCTTGCTCCATCGCAGGCGCGTAGGTTGAGGCAAACACCATCAACTTTTTCGGCACGCAGCCACGGATGACGCAGGTGCCTCCATAGCGGCTCTCTTCGGCCAAACCGACTTTGGCCCCGGTGTCTGACGCCGCAACGCGCGCCGCGCGCACACCGCCAGAGCCACCCCCAATTACAAAAAGATCATAGTCAAAAGACATTTTCGTCCCCTATTGAAATCCAAAGCCCACCGCCGCCTGATCTGAAACCCCACCGTTTGGCGTGTTAAGGCCGAACGTGCTCTTCAATGCGCCCATCACTGGCGCCAAGAATGACTCGATCACAAATATCTATAAATAAGCCATTTTCAACCACGCCCGGCACTTGATTAAGGGCAATGGCCAAAGCCGGCGCATCGGGTATTTGCGCAAGATGCAAATCGAGAATGAAATTCCCCTCGTCCGTCACAAAGGGGGCATCGCCCTGCTTGCGCGTGGTGATATCGCACCCGGCCAATCCGTGATCGGCCAAGAGGCGGGCAATATGATCGCGCGACGAGGCCAAACCAAATCCCAAAACCTCCACCGGCAAAGGGAATTTACCGAGCTGAGGCACATGCTTATCAAAATCTGCAATCACAATCATCCGATCCGAGGCGGAGGCGACGATCTTTTCTTGCAAAAGCGCCCCGCCACCGCCTTTGATGAGGTTCAAAGCGGAATCGAATTCATCCGTACCATCAATGGTGATGTCCAAATGCCCAGCCTGATCCAGAGTCACAACTTCCAAACCCAGCTCACGGGCCAAGTCGGCTGTGCGGGTCGAGGTGGGCACACCTTGAATGCGCAGCCCTTCGGCTTTCACCCGCTGAGCCAAACACCGCACCATCCAAGCCGCCGTTGAACCGGTTCCGAGCCCGAGTTTCATACCATCTTCGACCAATTCAACAGCGCGTTTGGCCGCGACGTATTTTGCCTGATCGGCGGGGGATAAATCGGCAAACATGTAAAGCTACTCCTGGTGATTTTCGCCCCTATTATAGACCGAAGTTCTGCCAATGCGCGAGGCCCGATTTCATCTTTCGAACCCGGCGTTGGCCGAGCTTAGCTCCAGCCAAGCAAAGGCCTCCGCATAATAGGGAAGCCAGGCCAAAACACCTTGCCCGGTGGCAACACAGGGTTGCGCCTGCCTGCCCTCAGTTCTGTGTTGAATGGCCTTGTTCAGAGCTCTTTTGACCCGCAATGCGCCGCTTATTCGCTTGCTCCGTGAAAGGTGCGGACGTAGACCTAGGGGAAAGTGTCGCATTTCCGCCGACAAACCCTGTCAAACCATGATCAACCCAAGCTATATACTCCTGCGAGGTCTTCAATGTTTTTATCTGTTTTTGACATGTTTAAGGTCGGCATTGGGCCAAGCTCATCGCATACGATGGGCCCAATGGTTGCGGCGGGGATGTTTTTGGACCTGCTGCGCGACAGCCCTTTTGAGGCCGCAGGCCTGAAAGCGCGCCTGCATGGGTCTTTGGCCTTCACCGGCGTGGGCCATGCGACAGATCGCGCAACACTTCTCGGATTGGCCGGATTTTCGCCCGAAACCTATGATGCCGCCAAGGCTGAAGCGACTCTAGAGGCCATGAAGCGCAACAAAGAGGTCAACCCTGATGGGCTTGGAACATTGCATCTCGATCCGGCCAGTGACATCGTGTTTGACTTCGGCCCATCCCTGCCGGGTCATACCAATGGTATGATCCTCATGGCGACGGATGCACAGGGCGACGTGATTTTGCAACAGACCTATTATTCCATCGGCGGCGGTTTTGTGGTGACAGCCGAAGACATGGCCAGTGGGGTATCGACCGGCGACATGGACCCCTACCCCCATGAATTCAACACCGCCAATGAATTGCTGGCCCTTTGCGCCGCTCAGGAAAAATCCATCGCCCAGATCAAACGCGAGAATGAGTTGAGCCGCCGCAGCGCTGCCGCGCTTGACCGCGGCCTGGCCAAAATCTGGGAGGTGATGAACGATTGCATCAATCGCGGGCTCGACCGCGGCGGCATTCTGCCGGGTGGTTTGAATGTAAAACGCAGAGCCAAACCCATTCATGAAGCGTTGATGGCCGAGCGCGGGCTGAATATGCCCGCCCCGCATACGATCAATGATTGGATGAGCGTCTACGCCATGGCGGTCAATGAAGAGAATGCCGCCGGCGGGCAGGTCGTGACCGCGCCGACCAATGGTGCGGCCGGAGTGGTGCCTGCCACCCTGCGCTATTGGCTCGATCATGTGCCCGGCGCCACGCCAAAGCGCATCCCAGAGTTTCTCCTCACCGCCGCCGCAATCGGCGGGCTGATCAAATTCAACGCCAGCATCTCAGGGGCAGAATGCGGCTGCCAAGCGGAAGTGGGCAGTGCTTCGGCCATGGCCGCCGCCGGTCTCTGCGCCGTCTTGGGCGGCAGCCCCGCACAGGTGGAAAATGCCGCAGAAATAGCCTTAGAGCATCACTTGGGCATGACCTGCGATCCGGTCAAAGGCCTGGTGCAAGTGCCCTGTATTGAGCGCAATGGGCTGGGCTGTATCAAAGCGGTCTCCGCCGCCAGCCTGTCGATGCGCGGCGATGGCACGCATTTGGTGTCATTAGATGCCTGCGTGGAAACAATGCGGCAAACCGGTCTAGACATGCATGAAAAATACAAAGAAACTTCGCTCGGTGGATTGGCGGTAAATGTGCCCAACTGCTGACCAATCCAAACCTTGATATGAAAGCACCCCATGGCTCAGGATAACAATCGTTTAGGTCTATTGTTGATGATTGGCTTTTGTATTCTGGCGCCGGCCAGTGATGCTTTGGTCAAGATTTTAGGCGATGGAATTCCTTTGCTGCAGGTGGTCATTGCCCGGTTTATCGCCCAGTTGCTTTTGGTACGCCGCAACCTTTGGACCAGCCGCCGCAACACTTGGATGCGGGCAGATCGGCTTGGCTATGTCATTCTGCGGTCGGTTCTGCATCTGGTAGCCATTTCTTTTTTCTTTCTCTCGCTGCGCTACCTGCCCCTCGCAGATGCCATCGCAATTGCCTATGTCCTGCCCTTCCTGATCTTGGGCGTCGGTTGGATGACCGGAGATCGGGCAAGTCCTTTGAGCCTTGGACTCTGCCTGCTGGGGTTCATCGGCACTTTGATGGTGGTGCAGCCCAGCTTTGCCGAGGTCGGTTGGCCTGCGCTCTTGCCGCTGGTTGTGGCCGTTTTATTCACCGGCTTTATGTTCATCACCCGCAAGATTTCTAAACATATCGACCCCATCGATCTGCAAGCGGCAAATGGGGTCTGCGCCATGGCGATCCTCTTGCCCATTGCCGCTTTTGGCTCGGCTTTGAACATTCCACTTTTGACCATCGTCCCGGTCACTGGATTTGAATTTTACGCATTGCTGGGCCTTGGGATCTTGGGAACTTTGGCGCATTTGAGCATGACTTGGGCGCTGCGCTATGCCTCTGCGCCCACAGTGGCCCCGGTGCAGTATCTCGAGATTCCTTTCGGAGCGCTCTATGGCCTGGTGCTCTTTGGCGATCTGCCCAATGGCATGGCGGCTGTTGGGATCATCGTGACGGTGACCGCTGGACTATTGGTGGTGCGTTTTACCAAAGCCTCTGTCTAGCGCTTCCAGAACAGTCTCAAGGTGGCAGCGCGGCAGGATTGCCAACAAACCCGGCCCATCCACGGTAATGTCCAGCGCACCACCCAAGGCGGCATTCGAAGTCGCAATTTGCCCCATCGGGCTCATGGCCGCATTTGAAAGCGGCCAGCGAACCCCGCGCAAACTCGCTTCAACCGAGGTCATGGGGTAAAACCCCACGGGTGTCTCAGCTTCCAGATCCACAGAAAATTTTTGCGGCACAACAAAAACCAGCTGCACCTCATCAATCAAGACCACGGGCCGCGGTTCATTGAGCAGAGCGGAGAAGCCTGCCAATTGATGATCCAACCGCCCGCCGAGAAACCCCACACCCAAAAAAACATCTGCATCACAGACCGCGAGGCATTTTTGGAAATCCGTGGTCTCCTGATCTGTGATATGCGCTACAGCCTGACCGGCCGGCAGGGCTTGTTGCGAATCCATATCGCCCACCACTAATGCCACCTGAACCCCCGCTTGTTTGGCCGCCTCAAAACCCCCATCAGCCGCCACAATCGCGTCACAATAGGCGGAAGTCTCTCGGATCAATTGAGCGGATGATGGGCCTGCCCCAATCAATAAAGTTCGGGACGCGCGATACATATTATTCTCATAGATCATTAGATTAACTCACTATTTTTCTTTGCGCCGCATTTCAGAGTGCCCCCTGGAAAAATGACCGTCGCGGTCTTAATAATTTTGAAGGACGGCGCGCCTATGAAGAGACCAAACAGATTGCCATCGGATTTTTCCCATGCCCGCCAAGCGTCCGGCCTCATTTCTCCTCACTCCGCAGTATCGCGTCGACGCGTTATGGTTGAATGGCGCCGGTCCTGAGGTCAAGGCCGAAGCGCCGAACGGGGCCCCCGCGCCCTTTGTTGATCTGCACGGGCTAGAAGGCCTGCTGCGCAAACCTGATCCGAAAATCGTGCTCTCATTGCCCGAAGACGCGGAGTTGATCGACCAGCTTCACAGATTAACTGGGAAAATGCCAAAATTTGCACAATTCAACCCACCACCAGCCGCATCCACAGAAGCGCCACCAGAGCCACAGGCGCCCGTGAAAGCCGAGACGGCGAAAGAGCAAAGCGCGCCCCATGCGAACCCACCCGCAGCCGCAGCCACTATGGATCTTTGGGATCTAACCTCCGGCCGGCGCCGCAAGCATGCGGCGGCAGAGAGAGGCAAGTAGGAGCTGCCGCTAAGCATGAAACTTCTCTAGGATCATCACACTTATACCCCCGCGTCCCGTCATCCAGCCGTTGACCCCAATATAATAACCATAATAAACAGATAACTTCGGACGAAGAAATACGCTTCACCCCTGCAATTTCAACAGGGCGCGGCTCACGTACGTCCCTATTAAATTTGACCATAATTCACAAAATTTGAGCTTTGCGGAATTCTAGGGGCAGCTCAAAAAAAATCCAGCTTCACAATTTTTTCTTTTTTGGCTCGAGCAGAAAATTCTTGCGCATTGATACTCAAAATCATTAGCGTATAAAAATATACATTAGTATCAAATTAATTTTAGATAAATCTAGATCAACCTGATCGAAAACAAAAAAAATCCAGCGTGCATCATCGCGTGATGCAAAAGTACTGCGGCAACGGTGGGCTATTGCGCGGTGACACGAGACGGGGAGCGTTTCATGGCTACTTTCGGGGTCTTAATTTTTGCAGCAGATAATCTCACCAACCCACAAAACCCTGGTTTTTTTCCTGCTGAGGACAATTCACATCGTTCGGACCTTCAAAATGGCGACCAGCTTACATGGAACGGTGGTGGTGAAAGTGCATTCATTGAAATTGACGATCCTTCAGGGACAAGCTTCGACGAACTTGAAACCGACCAAACCTTGGTAACGTCACTCACCTTCGATGGGAGTACCTATAGTTCAGGACAAGTTCTAACACCTTCTTATACCATCATCTTCAGTGGATCTGATGGCAATAATTATACACTTACCAGCTTAATATTTGCAGCGGGTGGTCAGCCACGGATACCAGACGCAATCTTCTGGGAAGGAAGTATTCCGCCAGCAGGCACAGTGCTCACTGTAACCTCCGAACGAGACCCTAAAGGTAATCAAGCCAGAAATTATTTAGACTTTGTTGCATGCTTTTGTGAGGGAACGTTGATAGAAACGAAGGACGGCCCCAAGGCTGTTGAACAGCTAACTTGCAAACACAAAGTTGCAACTTTGCATGGTCATTTCATGAGCATAAAAGCAGTGTGCAATCGCGGCATCGCATGTTCAGAATTGCTGGACAATCCGAACCTACGACCTGTCGTCGTTTCTCAGGGCGCATTGGGTCGAGGCCTTCCCAAGCGCAATTTGCGTGTGTCCAAGCAACATCGATTTCTTGTCTCGTCACCTATTTGCAGACGCATGTTTGGAACTGATGCCACACTTGTTTCTGCAATTCAGCTGACGCAACTACCCGGAATTTTCATAGATACGAAAACAAACGACCTTCGTTACTTCCACATTCTACTTCAAAACCATGAGATCATATTTGCAGAAGGTGCACCTACAGAGAGCCTGCACCTTGGGAAGGGCACGCTTAAAGCGCTACCACAGGAAACCGTCAAAGAAATTACCTCTATTTTTCCCGACCTTTTAGATTCAGGGTTCTTACCAAAATCCGTTGAGCTCATCCCCGAAGGGAGGCGCCAAAAGAAATTGATCGCAAGACACCTGAAAAACAATAAGCCTCTACTGACGAAAGACATGACGTTATCCTTGGCCCAATAAATTGCAATTGGGCCGTAATGCTTTGCAAAAACAGACACTTTCGCAACCCAATTGATATGCCGAGTTCTCAAGAATTATCATCCGCATCGGGGTCCACCTGACCGATGCCTTTAAAGACAAATTTCAGCGGAAACGCCCAGGCGGTGCCGAGCACCACATAGAGGATGAATTCCAAGAATTTTGGAAGCACGGGAAGCAGTGCCACAAGGTTCACGGCCAAGACTGCGTAGACTGGCAAGCCAATAACCAAGATCAGCAGCGACCAGCGGCGGCGGGCTTTGTAACTCAGAGCCATCAGTCTGCAAAAGGATCAGTAACGAGGATGGTGTCTTCGCGCTCAGGCGAGGTTGAGACCAATGCCACTGGACACTCAATCAGCTCTTCGATGCGCCGAACATATTTGATCGCCTGAGCAGGCAACTCTGCCCAAGAGCGGGCGCCAGCTGTACTGCCGGACCAACCTTCGATGGTTTCATAGATCGGCGTCACGCGGGCTTGCGCATCGGCGGCAGTGGGCAGGTAATCCAGCCGTTGGCCATCCAGATCATAAGCCACACAGATTTTCAGTTCGTCAAACCCATCCAAGACGTCCAATTTGGTCAGTGAAATGCCATTCACGCCAGAGGTGGCGCAGGTTTGCCGCACCAGACAGGCATCGAACCAACCGCAGCGGCGCTTACGCCCCGTGGTGGTGCCAAACTCATGCCCACGTTCGCCAAGCTGCTGGCCATCAGCATCGTCCAGCTCTGTTGGAAACGGGCCTTCACCGACGCGGGTGGTATAGGCTTTGGTGATGCCCAGGACATAGTCAATCGCTCCTGGACCAATGCCTGTACCTGTGGCCGCTTGGCCAGCAATCACATTCGAAGAGGTCACAAAAGGATAGGTGCCAAAGTCAATATCCAGCAAAGCACCCTGCGCGCCCTCAAACAAGATGCGCTTCCCAGCCCTGCGTTTTTCGTTCAAAACTTTCCAAACCGGCGCCGCATAGGGCAATATCTGGTCCGCAATGTCACGCAACTGCGCCAGCAAGCTTGCCCGGTCTACTGGCTCAAGGCCAAGACCTTTGCGCAGCGGGTTATGATGCAGCAAGGCGCGGTCGACGCGCAGTTCCAAAGTGGCAGTATCCGCCAAATCCGCCACGCGGATCACCCGGCGACCGACTTTATCTTCATAACAAGGGCCAATGCCCCGACCGGTCGTGCCAATTTTCGCGACGGACACCTGCCCTTCTCGCGCGCGATCCAGCTCACCATGGTAGGGCATAATCAAAGGGGTGTTTTCCGCCACCATTAGATTTTCTGGATTAATTTCTACACCTTGAGAACGGATGCCCTCAATCTCTTTGATCAAATGCCACGGATCGAGCACCACACCATTGCCAATGACAGATAATTTTCCGCCGCGCACAACGCCAGAGGGCAGCGCATGAAGTTTATAGACAGCCTCCCCGATCACGAGCGTATGACCGGCATTATGGCCGCCTTGAAAACGCGCGATCACATCGGCGCGTTCGGAAAGCCAATCCACAATCTTGCCTTTGCCTTCGTCACCCCATTGGGTGCCCACCACAACAACATTGGCCATAACTTATCCTCTTTCGATCGGATCAAAACGTGGGCCGTATAGCGGGGATCAAGGGCAAGGGAAACTGCTAACTTGCCGCGGGAGGGCCAAGCTGCGTTTTGATGCAAATTCGAGCGCAAACCCCGCCGCTGGCGCAAGCCAAGCCCGGTGAAGCGGCATATAGGGGCCGATGTCCCAGTTTTGACTTGGCAAATGGGTTATCCTTGCTTAGATAGCCTCTGACCTGAACTGGGAAATTCGTATGCAAAATGTCGTCTTGATCATCCACCTTCTTTTGGCCATCTCGTTGATTGGCCTGGTTCTGTTGCAACGCTCTGAAGGTGGCGGCCTTGGTATGGGCGGCGGCGGTGCTGGCGGTGGGGCGATGTCCGGTCGCGCGGCGGCCTCGGCTTTGACCAAGCTGACCTGGGGTCTGGCGATTGCCTTTATTTGCACCTCTCTGGCCCTAACGATTCTACAGGTTCAAAAATCCTCTGGCAGCTCCGTTTTGGATCAATTGATGCCGGCCACCGAGCAAGATACACCCGTTGATGGCGATGCCCTATTGCCGCCTTCGGTCGAGGATTCCGCGCCACTTTTGCCGGTTGCTGACTAACTTACCCCTAAATATGGCGGCATCGGTAAATTTTGCCGCCTTATCTTGTATCATCAGATTGCAGAATCATCACGGAGCTGTTATTGGTTTAATCCCGTGGTGAGGCGCATTTTTCTTGCCGAAAATTCGAAACGACGGGGATCTCTTTATTTATGGCGCGTTATGTATTTATCACCGGTGGTGTTGTGTCTTCTCTTGGCAAAGGCTTGGCCTCTGCAGCCCTAGGCGCCCTCCTGCAGGCCCGTGGATTTTCCGTAAGACTGCGGAAACTTGATCCCTATCTCAACGTTGATCCCGGCACGATGTCCCCCTTTGAGCATGGGGAGGTCTTCGTCACCGATGATGGCGCGGAAACGGATCTGGATTTGGGCCATTATGAACGCTTCACCGGTGTGGCCGCACGGATGACTGATTCTGTCTCTTCTGGTCGAATCTATTCAACCGTGCTGGAAAAAGAACGCCGCGGCGACTATTTGGGCAAAACCATTCAGGTGGTGCCCCATGTCACCAACGAAATTAAAGAGTTTTTGAAAGTCGGTGACGATGAAGTCGATTTTATGCTCTGCGAAATTGGCGGCACAGTGGGCGATATTGAAGGCCTGCCATTTTTTGAAGCCATTCGCCAATTCTCCCACGACAAGCCACGCGGGGACTGTATTTTCATGCATCTCACGCTGTTGCCTTATCTCGCGGCCAGCGGCGAGCTGAAAACCAAACCCACGCAGCACAGCGTTAAAGAATTGCAATCCATTGGCATTGCCCCAGATATTTTGGTCTGCCGCTCCGAGCATCAGATTCCCGACAAAGAGCGGGAGAAAATCGCCCTGTTTTGCAATGTGCGCCCCGATGCGGTGGTCGCCGCCTATGATCTCAATTCCATCTACGAAGCCCCCTTGGCCTATCACGCCCAGGGGCTTGACCAAGCCGTTTTAGATGCATTCAATATCTCCCCCGCGCCACAGCCTGACCTGAGCAAATGGGAGGACGTGCAAGACCGCGTCAACAACCCAGAGGGTGCAGTTAATGTGGCGATTGTCGGCAAATACACGCAGCTAGAAGACGCCTATAAGTCAATCAAAGAGGCACTCACCCATGGCGGCATGTCCAATCGGGTAAAGGTTAATGTCGAATGGGTTGATGCCGAAGTCTTTGATCACGAAGACGCCGCGCCACATCTCGAAGGGTATCACGCTATTTTGGTTCCCGGCGGTTTTGGCGAGCGCGGCACGGAAGGCAAAATCAAAGCGGCACAATTCGCGCGTGAGCGCAAAGTGCCCTACCTCGGCATCTGCCTTGGCATGCAAATGGCGGTGATTGAGGCCGCCCGCAACCTGTCCAACGTTGCAGATGCGGGATCGGAAGAATTTGATCACGAGGCCGGCAAGAAGCGTTTCACCCCCGTGGTCTACCACTTGAAAGAATGGGTGCAGGGCAATCATCGGGTGCGGCGCAACGAAGATGACGACAAGGGCGGCACCATGCGCCTTGGCGCCTATAATGCCACTTTGAACCCAGATTCATTGGTGGCAAAAATCTATGGCAGCACGGCCATCGAAGAGCGTCATCGTCACCGCTATGAAGTCGACATCCAATTTCGCGAGCAGCTCGAAGAAAAAGGGCTGCTCTTCTCAGGCATGTCGCCTGACGGCCGCTTGCCGGAGATTGTTGAGGTTAAAGATCACCCTTGGTTTATTGGCGTTCAATTTCATCCAGAGTTGAAGTCCAAACCATTCGCGCCGCATCCTTTGTTCCGCGATTTTGTCCGCGCTGCTAAGGAAATGAGCCGTTTGGTTTAACACACAAAGGAGGGCCCTATGGCCAAAGGATATTGGATCGCCCACAATCAGATCAGTGATGCTGAGGCCTATGAGGCCTATAAAATCGCCGCCGCGCCAGCCCTGCGCGCCTATGAGGGCAAATTTCTTGTGCGGGCGGGTGCCGCTGAATTCCCCGAAGGCCAGCTGCGCGCGCGAACGATTATGATTGAGTTTCCAAGCCTAAAAGCGGCGCAAGAGTGCTACAACAGCGCGACATATCAAGCCGCAAAAGCCCTACGGACGCCAGTTTCAATTGGGGATCTGGTGATTGTCGAAGGATATGACGGCTGATCATCGCCGCAGTCCCAAATTTTGAGGCCCCCTATGTTTGCATCTTTGTTTTCGTCAAAATCCTCTGACAGCGCGCGCGATATCAGCGCCTCTGAAGCCATGGCCGCATTGATGGTGCGGATTGCTAAATCTGATGATGAATATTCCGCCGCAGAAATCGCAAGGATCGATGCCGTGCTTGGCCTGCTGTATAAATTGACCGCGGATCAAGCCGCCAACCTGCGCCAAACGGCCGAGGCGCTTGAGGCCGAAGCCCCCGACACCGTGCGGTTCACCCGTGCGATTAAGGAAGAGGTTCCCTATGAGGAGCGCTTCAATGTCGTGCGCGCGCTATGGCAAGTTGTTCTGGCCGACGGGGCCCGCGATGCAGAAGAAGACGCGCTGATGCGCCTTTTGGCAAGCCTGCTCGGCGTCAATGATCGCGACAGCGCCCTAGCCCGTCAACGGGCCTAGCCCCGTGATTGCGCATCTGCCCATGTATGATGTGCCGGCCAACCGCGCCGCACACCGACGCCTGTGGCAGGCGCTGCAGGACCACCTGCCAGATGCGCCGAATTTCACCCAACCGAGCGTGGATCTTATGGTCGATTGGCTCAGCCCAGAGCTTTATCTGTCCCAAACCTGCGGCCTGCCCTATCGCGCGGCGCTGCATGGCCAGGTGCAGTTGATTGCCACGCCAGACAATCAAATTCCAAATTGCCCGCCAGGCTATTACTGCTCGGTGCTGCTGGCTCGCCGGGGCGCGGTTCCAGACCTTGCGGCCAATGACTTTACCTTGGCCTATAATGAACCGCTGTCTCAATCGGGTTGGGCCGCACCGCAGTCCATTGGCCTCACCGGCGCCACACGGCTGCAAACCGGCGGACATGCAGCCTCGGCCCGCGCTGTTTTGGAGGGACGGGCTGATCTGGCTGCCGTGGATGCGTTGACTTGGCATTTTTTGACACGCGATTGGGACAAGGCGGCAGGGCTAGAGATCTGCGCCATCACTCCTGCCACGCCAACGCTGCCCTATATCACCGCATTGGGCCAAAACGCAGCCGCCCTCCGCGAGGCTCTGCGGCAGGCGATTCTCTCTATTGGCCTAAAAGACAGGCAAACACTTCAAATATTTGACCTCGTTGAGATCAATGCCGAGGCTTACCTGCAATTGCCGCTGCCTCCGACCCCTTAATTTCAGCAGATGCCGCTTTTAGATTGCGAGACGCGCCCTTCCTCGCCTAATATCTGCTCTGGTAGGATAGGAGTTTTCGTGAACGACCAAAATATACCCGTGATTGAAATAAAAAGTCTCCATAAAGCCTATGGGGATCTTGAGGTTCTCAAAGGTGTCGACATCACAGCAAAACGCGGTGATGTGGTGGCGCTTATTGGCTCGTCTGGATCTGGGAAATCCACTCTGCTGCGCTGCTGCAATATGCTGGAGATCAGCCAAAAGGGTGCGATTCTCTTCCAAGGCGAGGCCGTCCGCTGGAGCTCTCAGGGACACAACCGGCGTCCGGCCGATCCCGCTCAAGTCACCCGGCTGCGCACCAACCTGTCGATGGTCTTCCAACAGTTCAACCTTTGGGCGCATATGACCATCTTGCAAAATGTCATGGAAGCTCCGGTAACCGTGCTCAAACAGGATAAATCCGAAGTCGAATCCCGCGCCCGTGCGCTTCTGGATAAAGTGGGTATTGGCGAAAAATGCGATGTCTACCCCGCCCAACTGTCTGGCGGGCAACAACAAAGGGCTGCCATCGCCCGCGCCTTGGCCATGGAGCCCGAAGCACTATTGTTTGATGAACCTACATCCGCCCTTGATCCAGAATTGGAGCAAGAGGTGATTGGCGTCATCAAGGATTTGGCCGCGGAAGGGCGCACCATGCTCATCGTCACCCATGACATGGCCATGGCGCGCGATGTGGCCAATCACGTTATTTTCTTGCACCAAGGGGTGATTGAGGAACAAGGTCCTCCCGAGACCCTCTTTGGTGCACCGAAATCACAACGGCTTCAGCAGTTTCTTTCTGCCGTCGCTTAACAACACTCAGCCACATATCTTAGGGAGATACATATGAATAAGCTGATCTTGACCACCGCCGCATTGGCGCTGACCGCTGGCATGTCTTTTGCCGATACAATCCGGATGGGCACCGAAGGGGCCTACCCCCCCTATAACTTCATCAACGATGCTGGCGAAGTTGACGGCTTCGAGCGTAAATTGGGTGATGAGCTCTGCGCGCGGGCCATGTTGACCTGCGAATGGGTTGTCAACGACTGGGACAGCATCATTCCAAACCTAGTGTCCGGCAACTACGACACCATCATTGCCGGCATGTCGATCACAGCGGAGCGTGATGAGGTGATCGACTTCACTCAAAACTATACCCAACCTGATCCTTCCGCTTATATGGCCCTCTCGGCTGATGTGGATCTCTCAAGCGCTGTGATTGCCGCGCAAGCCAACACCATTCAAGCCAGCTTTGTGGCCGCCTCTGGCGCCACACTGGTGGAATTTGCAACACCGGAAGAAACCGTGGCTGCCGTGAAAAACGGTGAAGCCGACGCTGTGTTGGCGGATAAAGCCTATCTCACCCCCGTGGCAGAAGGCGATGCCGATCTGGTGCTCTTGGAGCAACAAGAGTTGATCGGTGGCGGCGTGGGCATGGGGCTCCGCGAATCCGATACGGAGCTGCGCGACAAATTTGATGCCGCCATCGCCTCTATGAAAGCGGATGGGTCGTTGAACGCGCTGATCGCCGAATGGGACATTGGCGAACAATTCTAACTGAAAACCTTGGGGGCGGGTTCATCCTCGCCCCCATTGCCCCAGAACGCCGACGTATGAGACGCCGTTAAGGATTTAGAATAAATATTCACCGAAAAAGGCCCGCCGACGCCAAACCGAAGGTCCCAGTCCGATTTTTAACTATTGTTCAGATCCTAGCCTCCTTTCCAGCCTGCCCTGGCTCAGCTGCTATCTGACCACGGGCAAACACCTGTTGTTTTATCAATCCTTCGCAACGGTGCTCATCCTCTTGGCGGTCACGGCCCCTGCGGCGCTTGTGTTTGGCTTTGGCGGCGCGACCTTGGCGCGCGCCCGGCTCTTGCCATTACGCCTTATCGGCAAAACCTATATCTCCGCTGTGCGCGGCGTGCCTGATATTGCTTTTTTCCTGTTTTTTGTCATCGCCCTGGATCAAGGTTTCGAATGGCTGCGCCATCAGGCGCTTTGCCCCGATTGGAACGAACCTATTCGCCAAGGCAATGACTTCGTCGTCTGCGCTGCGGCCAAGCTGCCCTTGGGCACAGCCCCACAATATGTGCATGAGATTTACGGGTTTTTCACCGCGGTTTTGACCTTTGCAATCGTCTTCGGAGCCTTTGCCGCCAATGTCCTTTATGGTGCCATGCGCGCCGTGCCCCAAGCCCAGATAGAAACAGCGCAAGCCTATGGTATGCGCCCAGCGCAAGTATTTTGGCGTATTTTGGTGCCGCAAATGTGGGTCTATGCCCTGCCTGGGCTGTCCAATCTTTGGATGGTCTTGATCAAGGCCACACCGCTATTATTTTTGCTTGGCGTCGAAGACATTGTTTACTGGGCCCGCGAATTGGGTGGCACGAAACAGGCGAAATTCTCCGACTATCCCCATGGTGACTGGCGCATGCAGTATTTTCTGTTTCTGCTGGTCTTTTACCTTGCCTTTACCAAACTCTCCGAGGTGGTGCTGGAACGCGTAATGAAACGCCTCACACATGGGCAGGGTACATTGGGAGCCACCTCATGAGCTGCCAGCAAACCATTTTGGACTATGGGCTGCGCTCGCTGGGCTATGGCGAACGCCTGCTGCCCAAGTCGGATTTCACCCTTTGCCAGCATTTCACGCTGATTGGCTCGGGTCTCATTTGGAATATCTATTTCGGAGCCTTGGCACTTTTGATCGGATTTTTCATCGCCAATGCGATGGCGCTCGCCAAGGCCAGCCCCCGCGCGATTCTGCGCCGGCCGGCTGAATGGTTTATTTTAATTTTCCGCGGTTCTCCGCTGTTTATCCAATTTTTCTTGGCCTATTTCATCTTTCTGCGCCTCAAGCAGCAAGGCCTTCTGCCTTGGCTGACCGCGGCACAATTTGGGGCGCTCTTGGTGCTGATCCTCAACACAGCCGCCTATTCTGCCGAAATTTTCTACGGCGCGTTGCGGTCCGTGCCAAAAGGAGAGGTTGAGGCCGCCGATGCCTATGGCCTTTCGGGCTGGTCGCGCTTCCGCCGCGTGATCTGGCCCACCAGCCTACGCCTGGCTTGGCCGGCCTATACCAATGAGGCAATTTTTCTGTTTCATGCGACCACCTTGGTGTTTTTTTCAGGCTTCCCAGCCTGGCAACAGCGCGGCGATGCCCTCTATTACGCCAGCTATTTCGCCGATAAGACCTTCAACCCCTTCATCGCCTATCCTATTTTGGCCTTTTATTTCATCCTGCTCACTTTTGTGATCATCGGCTTTTTTGGCCTTGTCAACGCACGTCTCAATCGACATCTTCCAAGCCAGGCGCGCCCGAAGCTGCGCTATAGGCCACAGGTCATAAGATGAGCAAATCCCTTCGTGTCGCAGCTGTTGATCTCAATGGTCAATTACGCGGCAAACGCGTCCCCAAAGGCATGAGCGGCAAGCAAATGCGCATGCCGCTGTCCGTCCTCAATATTGATGTATTCGGGGCAGACATCCAAGAATCGCCGCTTGTGTTTGAAACCGGCGATCAAGACGGCATTATGGAGCCAGCGGGCCGTGACCCTGTCCCTCTGCCTTGGGTGGCAGGTGAGGCGGAATTGGACCTAAGGGTGATGCACAATGAAGATGGCTCCCCCTTTGAAGGCGACCCGCGCATTGCCTTGAGCGATGTTTTGAACCGTTATGCCCATCATGGCTGGCAGGTGATTGCCGCCTGTGAACTGGAATTTTTCTTGCTCGAAGATGGTGGCAATCTTGCGCCACCGGTGAATCCCAAAACCGGCCGCCGGTTGAGTGGAACCGAAATTTTGTCCCTGCGGGAATTGGATGGGTTCGATCACTTCTTCAACGATGTGTCCGAAGGGGCAAAGCTCATGGGGATAGGTGATTTGACCATCACCACAGAAGCCGGCGTTGGGCAGTTTGAAGTCACGATGACCCATGGCCCGGCACTTCACATAGCAGATAATGTCATTTTGCTCAAAGAACTGATCAAAGGCACCGCACGCAACCACGGCATGGCCGCAACCTTCATGGCCAAACCTTTTTCCGATGAAAGCGGCAACGGGCTGCACACGCATTTTTCGGTGATCAATCAGGCGGGTGAAAACATCTTCTGCAGCCAGGACAAGTTACAATCCGCAGTTGCAGGCTGTCTTGAGGCCTTCGAAGCCAGCACGTTGTTTTTCGCCCCCTATGTCAATAGTTTTGAACGTTTCGTCGCGGGCGCCCATGCGCCGACCTCCGCCACCTGGGGCTATGAAAACCGCACCGTCGCCATGCGTATTCCCAGTGGCCCAAAAGCCGCCACACGGATTGAACATCGCGTGGCCGGCGGCGACGCCAATCCTTATTTGCTTTTTGCCGCCATTTTCGGCGCCGCTTTAGAGGGTATAGAACGCAATTCCGTGCCACCTGCGCCAATTGAGGGCAATGCCTACGAACACCCCGCACAGCTGCCTGGGTTGTTGCCTGATCTTTCTGCCGCGATTGAAGGGCTGGAGGCGCCACTGCTTGAGCAGTTCATGCCCCCTCTCATTTTGGAAAATCTCGCGGCCACAAAATCACAAGAACGCGATCTTTTTGATAAGCTTTCGGATCATGACGCCCTCATGGCCTTGATCGACACTGCCTAAACACGTCTTTTCAAACCAGCGGAACCTGCATAGGATCCGCGCAATCTACAAGAGGTTCCAATGCTGATCGGCATTTTACAATGTGGCCATGCGCCGGATGAGGTCCGTGCCCAGCACGGTGATTTCGACGCTATGTTTGCCACTTTGTTTCAAAGCTATGACTTCACCTTCCAAACCTGGAACGTGGTGGATGGAGATTTTCCCGCCGCCATTGACGCGGCAGACGGATGGTTGATCTCCGGCTCCAAACATGGCGCCTATGAGGATCACGCTTTTATCCCTCCTTTGAGTGAATTAATCCGCGAGATCTATGCCAGCGCGCGCCCTATGGTGGGCATATGCTTTGGCCACCAGATCATAGCGCAAGCGCTGGGGGGGCGCGTGGAGAAATTTGAAGGGGGCTGGGCTATTGGCCGACATGACTACAGCTTTAATGGCCATGGCTCGGTGACGTTGAATGCTTGGCATCAAGATCAGGTCACGACCCTACCTCCCGAAGCGCAGGTCATCGGCAGCAGCCCATTTTGCCAATTCGCCGCGCTGATTTATGGGCAAAAAGCTTTTACGGTTCAGCCGCACCCCGAGTTCAGCAATTCAGTCTTCGATGATTATGTGAAATCGCGACGCTCAAGCCCAGTCTATCCGCCGGCCTTCATGGAACGCGCGGATCAATTGCGCGATGTACCGATCCAGAATTCCGCAATTGCGCAGGATATAGCCGCCTTCCTCAAAGGAAAATATATACCGGAGATACGCTCATGAGTTGGAAAGACAGCCTACCGGCCAGTGCCAAAGCCTATATTGGCGAGCGGCAATTGGATGAGGTCGAATGCATCATTTCCGATTTTCCGGGCGTGGCGCGCGGCAAAGCGGTTCCGGCCTCAAAATTTGCCAAACAAGAGCATTTCTATCTGCCCAACTCAATTTTCCTGCAAACGCTCACGGGCGAATGGGCGGAAGCGGCAGGCGAGGAGGGCTGGGTGGAGCCTGATATGACACTGCGCCCCGACCTCGACACCGCCACCGCAGCACCTTGGGCCACCGATGCCACCTTGCAGGTCATTCATGATGCCTATGATCGCGATGGTGCGCCGATCCCAACCGCGCCGCGCAATGTCCTCAAGCGCGTGGTTCAATTGTTCCGCGACAAGGGGCTTGAGCCTGTGGTTGCGCCAGAGATGGAATTTTTTCTTGTTGCCCGCAACACAGATCCGGCGCAACCGATTGTGCCAATGATGGGGCGCTCAGGCCGGCCAGCGGCGGCGCATCAAGCCTACTCGCTTTCCGCCGTTGATGAATATGGCCCGGTGATCGATGATATTTATGACTTTGCTGAGGCCCAAGGTTTTGAAATTGATGGCATTACCCAAGAGGGCGGCGCGGGTCAGGTTGAGATCAATCTGCGCCATGGTGATCCGGTGAAACTCGCCGATGAGGTGTTCTTTTTCAAACGCCTGATCCGCGAAGCGGCCTTGAAACACGATTGTTTTGCAACATTCATGGCCAAGCCCATCGCCGATGAACCCGGCTCCGCCATGCACATTCACCACTCATTTTTGGACGCAGATGGCGACAATATTTTTGTCGGCCCACAGGGCGGTGAGACTGATGTTTTTTACCATATGATCGCCGGGCTGCAAAATCATCTGCCATCGGTCATTGCCATGCTGGCGCCCTATGTGAACAGCTACCGGCGCTACGTCAAAGATCATGCCGCCCCAATCAACCTCGAATGGGCCCGCGACAATCGCACCACAGGAATTCGCATCCCCCTGTCTTCACCGAAGTCACGCCGGATTGAAAACCGTCTGGCAGGAATGGATTGCAATCCCTATCTTGGCATCGCCGCCTCCCTGGCCTGTTGCTATCTTGGGCTTGAAGATCAGGAGCGCCCCGACAAACAATATCGAGGTGACGCCTATGACAGCGAAGAGGCGATCCCTTATGACCTTTTCACGGCCATGGATATTTTTGATGAGGCCAAGCGCCTGCATGAGGTGCTTGATCCCGAATTTGCCCGGGTCTATTCGATCGTCAAGCGCACGGAATATAGTGAATTTTTGCAGGTCATTTCCACTTGGGAGCGCGAGCATCTGTTACTGAATGTCTGATTTTCTCTACGCCAATGATCAACCGGGCCGCTATCCCGCCAGCTGGTATGCTCAAAACATTCCCGAGCACCCGGCCCGGCCCGCACTTACAGATGTGATATCTTGTGATGTCTGCATCATTGGTGCAGGCTTCACAGGATTGTCCTGCGCGCTTCATTTGGCGCAAAAGGGCTATCATGTCATCGTGTTGGATGCGCATAGGGTAGGCTTCGGCGCCTCCGGCCGCAACGGCGGGCAAGTGGGATCTGGGTACAACCAAAGTCAACAGACGCTTGAGAAGACACTGGGCCATGATGCGGCCCATCAGCTTTGGGATATGGCACAGGCCGCCAAATCTCTGACACAAGATTTGGCAGCCCGCCACGCGCCAGAGGCCGGCTATCAACCCGGTGTCGCCGAAGCAGACTTCAACGCAAAAGACCGGGCCAGCAGCCACGCAAAGGCGGATTATCTGGCCCGGCATTATGCCTATGAAAAGATTGATTGCCTTAACCAAACGGATATCGCAAATCTCATCAAATCCCCACGCTATGCGGGGGGGATCATTGATTGGGGCGCCGGGCATCTTCATCCGCTGCGCTACGCCTTGGGCCTAGCCACTGCCGCTGAGACCGCCGGGGCGCGCATTTTTGAAAACAGTGCGGCAATTTCGGTGCAAGACGGCCCCCCGAGCCTCGTGCAAACCGCCAAAGGCCAATTGCGCGCCAGCTATGTCGTCCATGCCACCAATGGCTATCACAGCAGCCTCAACCCGCGCCAAGCCGCCAAGGTCATGCCGATCAATAACTTTCTGGTGGCCACAGAGCCGCTGGACCGGCCGCAAGAGGTTTTGAGCAAGCCCATCGCTGTCGCCGATAACCGCTTCGTGCTCAATTACTATCGCCTCAGCCATGACAATCGGCTGATTTTTGGCGGTGGCGAAAGCTATGGAGCACGGTTTCCAGAAGATATTTTTGCTAAGGTCCGCAGGCCCCTGTGTGAAATTTTCCCACAGCTGGCCGATGTGCCGCTGACCCATGCCTGGGGCGGAACCCTCGGAATCACCACACGGCGTCTGCCGCTCTTTGCCCATGTCGGGCCGCAGCAGCTCACCGCTTCTGGCTATTCCGGGCATGGGGTGGCTCTGGCGGGATTCGCTGGGCAAGTCTTGGCAGAGACGATTGCGGGAGATGCAGAGCGCTTTGACCTTCTGTCCCAGCTTCCCACCCCCTCCTTTCCTGGCGGGCAAAGCCTGCGCGGCCCAATCATGACTTTGGCGATGACATGGTTCGCTCTGCGCGATAGGCTCGGCCTATGACACAGGTTGCCCCTTGCAGATTCACAGCAAAATCCGTGCCTGCCACAGGCTGGTTTGGCGTGGCCAATGGCACATGGGCTTGGGCGGGCGCGCCGCCCCAAAATTGCGGCACTGATTTCATCCGGCCTTAACTGTAAAGGCCTCCTGTTTTTGGGCCGGCGGCCTGCCCTCCGGTCCCTCCAAGCAAAGGTCCCCCTATGAAAGACCAATCTCCGAACAGCTGGGAAGCACGGGCTGATGCCCATTCCTTCTACGGCTTCACCGATTTACCAACGATTGAAAACCGCGGTGCAACGGTCCTCACCCACGGCCGCGGCCCCTATGTTTTTGACGTGCACGGCCGACAATTTTTAGATGCCAACTCTGGCCTTTGGAATATGGTTGCCGGATTTGATCATGCCGGTCTCGCACAGGCCGCCAAGGATCAATATGACCGCTTTCCCGGCTATCACGCCTTTTTTGGCCGAATGTCCGACCAAACTGTGATGCTGTCGGAAAAGCTCGTTGAGGTCTCCCCCTTTGAGAGCGGCAAGGTGTTTTACACCAACTCTGGCTCTGAAGCCAATGACACGATGGTCAAAATGCTTTGGTTTCTGCACGGGTCAGAAGGCCATGATCAGCGACGCAAAATTATTACCCGCAAGAATGCCTACCATGGCGTCACGGCGGTCTCGGCATCTATGACCGGCAAGCCCTATAACTCTGTCTTCGGCCTGCCTTTGCCCGGCTTTTTGCATCTGACCTGTCCGCATTATTGGCGAGAAGGCCAGCCAGGCGAAACGGAGGCGCAATTCACCGCGCGGCTTGCGGCTGAATTGGAAGAGATGATCCTGCGCGAGGGCGCAGACACGATTGCCGGTTTCTTTGCAGAACCAGTGCTGGGCGCAGGCGGGGTGATTCCACCGCCAGAGGGCTATTTTCAGGCGCTTCAACCCATATTGCAAAAATATGGTATCCCATTGATTTCCGATGAGGTGATTTGCGGTTTTGGGCGCACGGGGCATACTTGGGGATGCGAGGCCTATGGGTTTGTACCGGATGCCATCATCAGCTCCAAAAACCTCACGGCTGGATATTTCCCCATGGGGGCGGTCATTCTTGGCCCGCAATTGACCCAGCGTTTGCAAGCAGCTTCAGAGGCGATTGAGGAATTCCCGCATGGGTTCACCGCATCCGGCCATCCGGTTGGCTCCGCCATTGCATTGAAAGCCATTGATGTCATCATGAATGAAGGGCTGGCTGAGAATGTGCGCCGCCTAACCCCCTATTTCGAAGCGCATATGCAGCGGCTCCTTGAAAATCCAAATATCGGTGAGGCAAGAGGTAAGGGCTTGATGGGGGCATTGGAGGCCGTGCAAGACAAGGGGAGCAAAACCCCCTTCGCCGCAGAGTTGTCTGTCAGTGAGCGGATCGCGAACACCTGCACCGATCACGGGTTGATCTGTCGACCTTTGGGGCAATCTATCGTGCTTTGCCCGGCGTTCATCTTTACCGAGAGCCATATCGATGAGATGTTTGAAAAGCTGGAAGCGGCTTTGAAACAAGTGTTCCGTGAAGTGGCCTAGTCGTCGCGTCGGGCGGGGTCTTCCGCCCGACATTACCTTATAATTTCGACAATTTTTCTTGCAGCTCCGCCAATTGCGATTTGATGTCGTTCAGATCATCGGCGCTTTCATTGGCGCGGCTGTCAGGACGGCTGGTCGGGGTTGAGCCAGCCAGACCGCCGGTCATCGCCTTCATAAATGCCTCTTGCTGAGCCTTCATCATCTCAAAGCCTGGCATGGCGGTCATAGGATTGACCACTGTGAGATTTTCCATGGCTTTGGATTGCCCATCGCGCAGCATCTCAAAGCTGGCCGCAAGAAATTGCGGTACAATCGATGTGGCTTGGGAGGCGTAGGAGCGCACCAAATCCGTCAGCACATCCACCGGCAATACATTCTCACCACGGCTTTCGTGCTCGGCTATAATTTGCAGCAAATATTGCCGCGTCAGATCATCGCCAGATTTTAGATCAATGATCTGGACCTCGCGTCCATCTCGAATGAACCCGGCAATATCATCCAGAGTCACATAATCGCTTGATTCGGTGTTGTATAAACGCCGGCTCGCATAACGCTTAATCAGAAGCGGTTGTGTTTTCTTGCTCATATCCCAGCCCTTTGCAGCGACTCACCGCATTTGCGCGGCACTGCGGCAATGCTATGCAAACGCAGCACAAAAAGAAAGGGCGCAGCAAACGCTGCGCCCTTCAATACCGGTTCATCTAAATTTGGGAGGACAGATAAACCTAACTTTTTATCGTAACTCAGGCAGCTTTTGCAGCTTTACCGGCTTTTTTCATGGCAGCTGTAGCTTCAGCGCTCACTTCTTTGCCAGCAGCCATCATCAACTCAGCGGAGTCCAGTTGCACTTTTTTCGCAACACCGGCCATAGCAGCCATGTTTTCAGCAGCCATTTCAGCGGAAGAAGATGCAAAATCTGTCAATGTCTGCGCGGCAGCGGCAGGATCTGCGTTTACTTTTGACAAGTCAGCAACTTTTTCCAAAGAAGCTTTTGTCCAAGCAGAAGAAATCTCGGCCGATTTCATCGCAGCTTCCAAAGCAACTGCAGACATTTTTTCGCCAAAAGCCACTTGAGCTTTGTAGGCATCTTCAAAAGCAGACATATCTACTGGGAATTTACCCATCATGTCTTTGAACATCGCGGTGTAATCAGGTGTTTTTGTCATGTGCTTAATCCTCAAGCGTGTTTTCTCTCTGACACCTATTTAGATGCTGCGTTGCGGCATTGCAAGTATTTTCTGCACTGCAGCATAAATTATTTCAACACATACTGCCCAGGCGCATTGCCCAACTTCAGTCCTTTAGGAGATTTTGGCTTGCGCGCCTTGATGCTATTGCCGCTTTGCAGCATTAACCAGTCTTTCCAAGCAGGCCACCAGCTGCCTGTGGAATGAGCCGCCGAAGACTGCCAAGCTTCTGGGCTCTCGGCCAAAGACTTCTGGGTGTAATAGCCATATTTATTGCGCTGCGGCGGATTGATGATGCCCGCAACATGACCAGATTCAGCCAAGATAAAATAGCGGTCAGCCCCGGTCATTTGCTGCACACCCCGGTAGGATTGTGCCCAGGCGGCAATATGATCTGTCTCACAGGCCACTGCGCAGACCGGCACGTCAATATCGCTCAAGTGCAGCCGCGCTCCGCAGACCTCAAACCCGCCATCGGCGAATTGATTCTTTTGGCAAAGCCCACGCAGATACTCGATCGCCATACGGCCTGGCAGGTTGGTGCCATCGCCATTCCAATACAGCAGATCAAACGCCGGCGGTGTCTCCCCCATCATATAATGACGAATTGCGGGGCCGTAGATCAGATCATTCGAGCGCAAAAAGGAAAAGGTCCGCGACATGAAGAATTTATCTAAGATGCCATGCTCCTCCACCTCATCCGCGATTCCATCCACAAAGTCATTGCCCAAGAACACCGACATCTCCCCCTGATCGGAAAAGTCTGTCAGAGTGGTAAACAGGGTGGCGGATTTCACCGATGTGTCGCCGCGCTGCGCCAAAAGCGCCAAGGTTATGGACAAGGTTGTGCCGCCTATACAATAGCCCGTGGCATTGACCTGCGGCACATCGCAAATCTGTTTGACCTGTTCAATTGTCGTCAGAAACCCATCCTCAATATAGGTTTCGACACCCGTGTCGCGCATCGACGCATCCGGATTAACCCAGCTGACCACAAATAGCGTGAAGCCTTGATCGACGATCCATTTGACCAAGCTATTCTCTGGCCGCAGATCCATGATGTAGAATTTATTGATCCAGGGCGGGAAGATCACCAAAGGCACTTCCTGCACCGTTTGCGTGGTGGGACTATATTGAATCAGCTCAAACAGATGATTGCGGAACACAACTTTACCCGGCGTCGTCGCGATATTGCTGCCGACATCAAAGGCGCCTTGATCGGCCAGAGTCACCATGAGATCGCCATTATTGGCCTCAATATCTCGCACAAGATTTTCCAACCCCCGCACGAGGCTCTCCCCATCGGTCTCAACCGCCCGGGCCAAGGCCTGCGGGTTTGTCCCGAGAAAATTGCTTGGGCTGAACATATCCATGATCTGGCGGCTAAAGAAATCCAACTTTTGCCGCTCACGGGTGTCGAGATTGTCCATCTGCGCAACGGCCGTTTCCATCGCCTTGGTATTGAGCAAATACTGCTGTTTAATAAAATTAAAATAAGGGTGCTCATTCCACAACGGATCAGAGAATCTGCGATCTGCTGGCGCGCTTTGACTGTCGACGAAATGCTGTAAAGATTGCCCCCAATAGGCGATTTGTTGCTCGATCATACGGGATGGATTGCTCATCATCTCCGTGACATAGGCTGTTGCGGCCTTGGTAAACAGATCGTGGCCGGGCCCCTGCAAGGCGGGTCGCACGGGTTTTTTATGGGAAACCGCTGCCAAAAGCCGCTGGGTCAGCGCCTCGACACGTTGTAAATTTTCAGTCAATCGCTCTAATCCGAGCTCAGTGCTGCCGTTATCAGTTGTCATGTCGACAAAAGCCCCCTAGTTTGCAGTTGCAGCATAAATGAAACTTTAGAATTATCAAAATATAAAGTTGCATAGCCGCCATGCAAGGAGAGAAACGTCAATGCGCTATATGGCCACTTACGATATGATGGAAACATTGCGGAACACCAATCAATGGATGGGTGCAACTGCGAAAGCGATGGCCTCCTACCCCATGTTTGCCATGGTCCCTAACCCCGCTTTTCAGTGGATGTCGGCTTGGGGAGAAGTCACCGAACGGGCCTATGCGCGCATGGTGGTCAAGCCCGGCTGGCGTTTGGATTTTGTCTCAACCGAGGATGGTAAAGATCATTTGGTTGAAGTCGAAACCCTATTGGCAAAGCCGTTTGGCGACTTGATCCATTTCGCCGTGCCTGGCCGCAGACCAAGGGACCGCAAAGTTCTTCTGGTCGCTCCGATGAGCGGACATTACGCCACGCTCCTGCGCTCCACTGTGCGCAGTCTGCTGCCTGATTGTGAGGTCTACATCACGGATTGGCACAATGCCCGCGATATTCCTGTCAGCGCCGGCAAGTTCGATGTGGAAGACTACACCCTCTATCTCGCAGAATTTATAAGAGAACTTGGCTCAGACACCCATGTCATCGCTGTGTGCCAACCCGGACCAATTGCGCTTGTTGCAACAGCCTATCTCGCCGCCACCACCCCCGAGGCGCAGCCCGCGAGCCTGACTTTGATTGGCGGCCCGATTGATCCCGATGCCAATCCAAGCGACGTCACCGACTTTGGCAATCGCGTTCAAATGGGGCAGTTGGAAGAAACTATGATCCAGCAAGTTGGGTTTCAACATGCCGGTGTCGGCCGCCGGGTCTATCCCGGCCTGCTGCAATTGATGAGCTTCATGTCCATGAACAGCGACACCCATGGCAAGGCTTTCACCGATCAAATTATCCGCACAGCTCAGGGCGAAGCGCGCGACAATGACAAACACAATCGCTTTTACGATGAATATCTCGCCGTGATGGATATGACAGCTGAGTTTTACCTTTCAACGGTGCACCGGATTTTCAAGCAACGCGAAGTGGCGCGCAACGCATTTTATGTGCAAGGAATCCATGCGGATATCTCGAAAATAACATCCGTTCCCGTGATTGTCGTGGAGGGGGAGAATGATGATATCTCCGCGCCGGGGCAATGTTTGGCCGCGCTGGACCTGCTCACCGGCTTGCCAGACTCCCTAAAAGCAGCACATCTCGAACCGGGCGCCGGCCACTATGGTATTTTCGCGGGCAAAAGCTGGCGCAATAATATCCGCCCCTTGGTGCTTGAGTTTATCGCCGGCACACAAGAGCACAGAAAGAAAAAACCATCGAAAGTTTGAGCCTACCCACCCAGCGCGACGCAGCAGGCCAACTGCGCGCTCTGGGCTGGTCAAAGTATTTTGCCGATCAAGCCACCTCCGCCGCCCTCTCGAAAACCCCACCCGTGCGGATCACACAGGTGCACCGCAACACGCTGCATATCCAAGGCGTTGATCTCGACATGATCATTCCGGGCCTTCACGGCGTCACAGTTGGAGACTGGCTCCTCTTTGACGCCGACACGCCGCGCAACAGTCAATTGTTGAGCCGCAAAAGCTTGATCAAACGGCGCGCACCGGGTCATGATCGCAAAGAACAACTGATCGCTGCCAATCTGGACACGGCTTTTGTTGTGACCTCTTGTAACAATGACTTCAGCCTGGCGCGGTTGGAACGCTATGTTGCCATGGCCCATGAGGCCGGTGTTACCCCGGTCATCATTTTAAGCAAAATCGATTTGACCACCGAAGCCAGCGACTTTGCAGCGCAGGCGCAAAGTATTTCACCGCAGCTCTCAGTGGTCTGCCTCGACGCCCGTAGTCCCGAGGCCATTGAACTCTTACGCCCTTGGTGCCAAGCCGGGCAAACCGTCGCCTTTCTGGGCTCCTCCGGTGTGGGCAAATCGACCTTGACCAATTCCCTGGCCGGCAATGAGGCCATTGCGACCCAAGATGTCCGCGCCAGCGACGACAAGGGCCGTCACACCACCACCGGACGGCAATTGCACATTCTGCCCAGCGGATGCGCCGTCTTGGATACGCCTGGGATGCGTGAAATCCAACTGACTGATGTCTCTGTCGGCTTGGAAGAGACCTTTGCGGACCTGCACGCCCTCAAACAAAACTGCCGCTTCAATGACTGTGCCCACAAGACAGAACCCGGCTGCGCCGTGCAAGCGGCCGTTGCTTCAGGAGAGGTTGATGTGCCGCGCCTGCAACGCTGGCTCAAACTTGTGGCGGAAGATGCCGAAAACACCAAATTCTTGGCCAATCGCAAACTGCGTGATCGGGCAAAAAACAAACTCGAAAAATCTGTCACAAAATACAACTCAAAGAAATAGCACCCCTCATGTCAGCCAATGACGCAGGGCAGAAATGGTCGCCGCTGGCTGTTCCAGGGTCGGGATATGTCCCGCGTTTTCAATAACAACCAGCTCTGCGGGCTCAATCAATTCAGCTATGAATTCTTGTCTCTGAAGCGGGGTGACTAGATCTTCAGCACCACAGAGCACCAAACAGGGGCACTTAATTAAGGCCAGAGACCGCTGATAATCCCGGCGCTTTTGCAAAGCCCGCGATTGGCGCACGAAGACATCTGGCCCGAGCGACAGTGCCATATCCACCATCATGTCGAAAATATGGGCTTTGAAGGGTGTCTCGGCCAGGAGCTCAGGGATCAACTCCTCGCGGATGACCTGTTCCAGCCGCCCCGTGCGCGCCGCGATGATCTGCGGCTCCCTTTCGGCCGCCCGTACCGGCGTTTCGCCCATGGGATTGGTCGCAATCAAGCACAGGCGGCTCACGCGAGTGGGCGCGCGCCGCAAGATCTCCAGCGCAACAGTACCACCGAACCCATGCCCGCAGAGAGCAAAACGACGCGGCGCCATGTCCAAAATCATGCTGGCACGCTCTTCGACCCGCTCACCCAAATGGACCGGCCCAACCATCACAGCTCGGTCGTGAGAGAGCCCGTCAATTTGTGGCGCAAAAAGGCGCGCATCGCACATCATGTCAGGTAAAACTACCAGCGGATCCAAATTCATGCCGCATTACTTGCAATTTTTAAAACGCTTGCCAAGTTCTCCCGAGGGGAATTAACCTTAATAGTTCTATATCTTACAAAGATATTCGCAAAACCCATGCGGCGCGGGCAAACCAAATCTCAACCGCCCATGACCATCAATTCTGAAACCGCCATTTTGGCATGATCTGAGAACGGGTCGGACTGCGCGATTTTCACAGCGGCCTCCATATCGTCTGCCTCAACGATCAAAAACCCGGTGATGGCCACGGGCTCATCACTGACTCCATCCGGGCCAACCACTTTGGAGCGTTTCACCGGTGAAGCGGGATAAACCACGGCCTCCCCCAAGCCCGTCAACCAGTTCATCCATTTGCCCATATGCGCCTTGCCTTCTTCTGGCGACGTCATCTGAGGTTGCTCTAAATAAGTTAATAAAAATTGTGCCACGCGATAATCTCCTAAAATTCATTATGCCTTAATTGCGCCAATCACATCCGTAATCGCCTCTTGGGTCAAGGCCAGAGCTCGGGGAGATGAAAAACGGTGATCCCCTCCCTTGAGCAAGCGCAGTTGAATATCATCGCCCGTGGCAAGCGCAAAAAGGCGTTGAGCCAGGTCAACGGAAACCTCCTCATCCTCATCACCTTGCAAAAATCGCGTGGGAAAAGGCAAATGCAGCGGGCTGCGCAGAACTAGATGCAACCGACCGTCCTCAATGAGGCGTTTGGTGATCGGATAGGGATCGCCGTAATCCGACGGAATATTAACCAGCCCCTCTTGAGCCAAAAACTTTCGAGTATCCGCATTGAAGCTTGCCCAAAACCCATCTTCCGTAAAATCTGGAGCCGCGGCGATGGTCACCAGCCCGGCAATACGCTCTGGAATTCTCTTTGCCATCAAAAGGGAAATCCAGCCTCCCATCGACGAGCCAACCAAAATTTGTGGGCCTTGGGTGAGTTCACAAATTGCCGCCTGCGCATCTTCCGCCCAATCGCCAATGCATCCATCGGTGAAGGCCTCCGAAGACGCGCCGTGCCCCGAATAGTCAAATCGCAGAAACCCGCGCCCCTCCGCCTTGCACCAGGCCTCCAATTGCAGCGCCTTGGTGCCCGTCATATCGGACATAAACCCACCCAAAAACACCACGCCCGGCCCCATGCCCTTGCTCTGCACATAGGCAATCTTGCGGCCCGTATCCGTTGTTAAAAATTTCATGCGCCCCCCAAAGTCTGATCCTAATTTTAGCTGCACAATGGACACTGACAATGATATTTTACGCCCCCGCGAGTCCATCTGATGGGCCTGTGTCATAATGGCCGCAACGCGCCCCGCCGCTTGAGCGGTTGACAGTCAAATTCAAAACCGCCAAACAGCAGCCGAACCAAATACCCGCAACCGGGCGTTCCGTGGGCGCCAAACTGACGAGGAGTGCCCGTGATGGCCCAAATCTCACTCACCCTTCCTGACAATTCTATCCGCCATTATGAGGCCGGCATCACCGCCGCCGAAGTGGCTGCTGATATCGCCAGCTCTTTGGCGAAGAAGGCGATTTCTGCCACAGTGAATGGCGCACATTTTGATCTGGCTTGGCCCATTGAGACCGACGCCACGATCGCCATTCACACCATGAAAGATGAGGCGCAAGCCAATGAGCTGATTCGCCATGATTTGGCCCATATCATGGCCCGTGCGGTTCAAGAGATCTGGCCCGATGTTCAGGTGACCATAGGCCCGGTGATCAAAGACGGCTGGTATTATGATTTTGATCGCAAAGACCCTTTCACCCCGGAAGACTTGGGCGTGATCGAGAAAAAGATGAAGGAAATCATCAACAAGCGCGATGCCGTCCGCGCCGAAGTTTGGGACCGTGCGCGCGCGGTGCAACATTATACCGATGCCAAAGAGCCCTATAAGGTGGAGCTGATTGACGCCATCCCTGGCGACGAACCGCTGCGGATGTATTGGCACGGTGACTGGCAAGACCTCTGCCGTGGACCGCATTTGCAACACACAGGGCAAGTGCCCGCGGATGGGTTCAAACTGATGAATGTGGCCGGCGCCTATTGGCGCGGCGACAGCGACCGAGCGATGCTACAACGCATCTATGGGGTCGCATTTTCCAATAAGGAAAAGCTCAAAGCCCATCTGCATATGCTGGAAGAAGCCGCAAAACGCGACCACCGCAAATTGGGCCGCGAAATGGATTTGTACCATATGCAAGAAGAGGCGCCCGGGCAGGTCTTTTGGCATCCAAACGGCTGGACCATCTACACCGAGCTACAAGATTACATGCGCCGCAAACAACGCGCAGGCAGGTATGTTGAAGTCAACACCCCGCAGGTCGTGGACCGCAAGCTCTGGGTGGCCTCAGGCCATTGGGACAAATACCAGGAGAATATGTTCATCGTTGAGGTGGATGAAGAACATGCCCGCGAAAAGGCCGTCAATGCGCTCAAGCCGATGAACTGCCCCTGCCATGTTCAAATTTTCAATCAAGGCTTGAAATCCTACAGAGATCTGCCGCTGCGCATGGCGGAATTTGGCAGCTGCGCACGCTACGAGCCATCCGGTGCACTGCATGGCATTATGCGGGTGCGCGGCTTTACCCAAGACGACGGGCATATTTTCTGCCGTGAAGATCAAATCGAAGAGGAAACGGCGCTATATATCGCCTATCTAACCTCCGTTTACAAAGATCTCGGCTTTGAATCCTTTCGGGTGAAATTCAGTGATCGGCCAGAAAAGCGCTCCGGCTCTGATGAGGTTTGGGATCGTGCAGAAACCGCCCTTTTGGCCGCGACCCGCAAAGCGGGCATTGAACCGGAGATGAACCCGGGAGAAGGCGCCTTCTATGGTCCAAAATTGGAGTTTGTTTTGACAGACGCCATTGGCCGGGATTGGCAATGCGGCACCCATCAGGTGGATTTCGTTCTGCCTGAACGCTTGGACGCCAGCTACATCGGCGAAGATGGGAATAAGCATAGGCCGGTCATGCTGCATCGCGCCTGCTTGGGATCTTTTGAACGGTTCATCGGGATATTGATCGAAGAACATGCCGGTCGCTTGCCACTTTGGCTGGCACCGCGTCAGGTGGTCGTAGCTTCCATTGTGTCGGACGCCGATGAATTTGTTCATGAGGCGGTTGCGGCCCTGCGCGCCGCGGGCATTCGGGCCGAAGCCGATACCCGCAACGAAAAAATCAATTATAAAGTGCGCGAGCATTCCGTGGCCAAAGTGCCTGTGATCCTCGCTGTGGGGATGAAAGAGGTTGCAGATCGCACGCTCTCCATGCGCCGCTTGGGCAGCAAAAACAGCGAAGTTGTGGCGCTCGATCAACTGGTGGCAGAGCTCAAAACCGAATCCACACCACCAGATTTGCTGTAAAACCCGCATCCATTATAAATCAAGAGCCTGCCCGGTCATCGCATCGGGCAGCTATGCCCCCGGCAAAGCCGCATAATAGGCCGCCACATCAGGCTTCCAGCCGAGAGTCATCTGTCCATCGTGGACAATCAACGGGCGCTTCATTAGCGTCGGATGCGCCTTGAGCAGCGCCAACGGATCACTGGCACGGGCCACCTCATCCAAGCCGCGCCAGGTGGTCGAGGCACGGTTCAACAGAGCATCCCCAAACTGTGCGAGGGCCGCTTCAAGCACTGCATCCGGCACCTGCCCCTCCCGCACATCGATATATTCGACCTGCTGATTTTGCAGCGCTTTTCTTGCTTTGCGACAGCTGTCGCAGGTTTTTAATCCATAGAGTTGCATAAAATTTTCCTTGATTTTATTTTTAATCGCATAATTGTAGAGACATGGCATCTGGAAAACAGGGTATTCGTGAGAATTTTTGCCCTTCAGATGCGTGATGCCGCCCGCAACTCTTCGGGCGTGTAGGTATGACTTGGGAGAATATGATATGCCTTTGGGCACAGTAAAATGGTTCAACACCACAAAAGGTTTCGGGTTCATTGAGCCAGAAGGTGGAGGGAATGACGTGTTTGTCCATATTTCAGCAGTCGAACGCGCTGGAATGACAAGCTTGGCTGACAACCAAAAAATAAACTATGAGCTGGTCGAAGGACGCGACGGGCGTCAAATGGCTGGTGAACTGAGCAACGCCGACTAAACGCGCCTTGCCGCAGCCTGAGCGGACGGTGATCCGCTATATGTTGGGCCGCGCCCAACCTGTTTACTTTTGTGTCATGCTCTTAGGGTTTAACGCCCGATCACCGCTTCAAATTCTCGCCATTCCCCCTTGCTCATACCTGAATCTTCCTGCGTAACAGGCTCGCCGGCAAGCATACGCTTCAGACATTCAACCGATTTTGCCGAGAGCACCGCGCCACCCAAACGGTAATCCTCAAAAGCGCCATAGGCCGCCGGCACCCAGTCGCGCACCATCTCACAAATAGCCTCCGCATAGACCCGAATTTCATATTGCGCATGAGAATCAGCCCGAAGACGCAGGAAGTGAAACAGGTTATGCAGATCAACTTTCCAATACCATTGCGTGTAAATATTCGCCGGTAGGTTCATGCGCGCCAATTCACGGGCCAAACCATCCTGCCCATCATCCGAGATCATCGACTCATAATTGTCATAGGCGCGGTTGCTGTCCGATTTCAAAATCTCCAAAACCCGCGCCGCTTCGGCCCCTTGCAAAACCTGACCACGGCCCTGATTGTTCACCACCGATTGCGCAGCCAGAGAGTCCGGCTCTGGAATGTAAAACTCCCGATCCAAAATCGAATAGCGCGCTGAATACTCATTTACATTGGCCGTGCGGTGGCGAATCCATTGGCGAGCCACAAAAACCGGTAATTTCACATGCAGTTTGATTTCGCACATCTCAAAAGGCGTGGAATGCCAGTGGCGCATCAGGTAACGAATGAGGCCCGCATCATTTTGTACGGATTTTGTCCCCTTGCCGTAGCTGACCCGTGCGGCTTGGCAGATAGCGGCATCATCGCCCATATAATCGATCACCCGCACAAACCCGTGGTCCAAAACAGGCTTGGCACTGTAAAGATGTTCTTCCATGCCTGGCGCGACAGCCCGCAGGGTAAGCTGGGGATTTGATCGCAGCTGGTCAATTTCTTCTTGTTGTTCTGGTGTCAGCAGCATCACTATCCCCTTAGTTAACCCCATCTGGAGTGATTCCCTTAACACTATATATGGAGTAATCTGAAGGATGAACCTACTATATAAAGGCAAATGCAAATGAAATATCTACACACAATGGTCCGCGTGGCCGATTTAGACGCCTCCATCGCTTTTTTTGCCCTCTTGGGGCTAGAAGAAACGCGCCGTTGGGACAATGAAGCTGGACGTTTCACCCTGGTTTTTATGGCTCCTCCTGGCCAACCAGAGTGTCCCGTTGAACTGACCTATAACTGGGATGGTGATGACGGCCTGCCGTCAGACAGCCGACATTTCGGGCATTTGGCCTATGAGGTGAAAGATATTTATGCCACCTGCCAGCATCTCATGGACAATGGCATCACAATCAATCGCCCGCCACGCGAAGGCCGCATGGCTTTTGTGCGCAGCCCAGACAATATCTCGATTGAGCTCTTGCAAGAGGGTGACAACCTGCCCGTGGCCGAACCCTGGGCGAGTATGGAAAACATCGGTCATTGGTGAATCGTCGCCTCTGCAAAGCCCTGGCCGCTCTGTCATTTACGTTTTGGGTGACAAGCTCGGCCGGCGCTGACGCCGCCTGCCGCCAGGCCCTGGCCTTGGGCCTGGATGTGTCAGGATCTGTTGACGAGGCCGAATATCAGCTGCAACTGCAGGGGCTGGCCGCCGCCTTGATCAGTGATGATGTCCGCGCAAGTCTCATGCGCCTGCCCGATGCACCGGTCCGGATTTTGGTTTTTGAATGGAGCGGTCAGGACTATCAGCGGGTCCTCATCCCGTGGACAGATATAACAAGCCCATCGCGCCTTAAGGCTGTTTCCGAGCAACTGCGGTCCACCACCCGCCGCCAAGCCCCACCAACCACCGCTTTGGGTCAAGCCATACAGGTCGGAGCTGGGTTTCTAAACCAACAGCCAGACTGCTGGAAGCGCACTTTGGATATTTCGGGGGATGGGAAAAACAACACGGGTCCAGAACCGCATCACGTCAACGGCCCAGAGAAGATCGGAGATATTGTCATCAACGCATTGATCATCGGCGTTGATGCCACCTCCCGGCTGTCCCATGCTGAACTGTCCATTGCCGAATTGACCGCCTATTTTGCGCATCGCGTTCTGGCCGGGCCAGACGCGTTTTCCGAAGTTGCCATCGGTTTTGACGATTATGAGCGCGCCATGAGCCGAAAATTACTTCGCGAATTGGAATTTTTGAGCATGAGCCAATCGGATCAATAAATAAATCGAATCTGTTTGCCCCAATATTGCTCCATCCGCCGCAGCGCTGCATTGATATCCTCGACCCCGGTGCCTTGCAAAACCCCCTCCGATTGCAGCGCAGCCGCATGACCCTCAAACAAGTCATTCACAAGTCCACGAATATGTTGCCCCTTATCGGTCAGCCTCACGCGCACAGACCGCCGGTCCGCCCGGCACCGTTCATGGTGCATATAGCCCATACCCACCAATTTTTTCAGATTGTAACTGACATTTGAGCCCTGATAATATCCGCGGCTCTTCAGCTCGCCCGCGGTGACCTCATTGTCGCCGATGTTGAATACGAGCAAAGCCTGCACGGGGTTGATCTCAATCACCCCAACCCGCTCAAATTCATCTTTGATAACATCCAACAACAAACGATGGAGCCGCTCGACCAAAGCCAAACTCTCCAAGTAATGGGTCATAAAACTCTTGCCGGTTTTGGAATCGCCACTCATTGATCGCCTCTCACACTGCTTCGGTCCGCAGTATTGAGGAAATTCGCGAATATTATCTAAACGAGATGCGTTTAAACGGATGGACCCTGCAAACCTGCGACGATTTGGCCGATCATGGGCGCAAATTCTGCGGGAGCTGCGGCACTTCCGGTTACCCAAGAATAAAGATCATGGTCATTTTCTGCCAGCAACAAGTCGTAATTCACCAGCTCTTCTTCAGTCATCCGCTCCAAGGCGATTTCAGCAAAATGGCTTAAAATAATGTCCATTTCTTTGATTCCACGGCGCATAGAACGCATCTTCAGGCGTTTGATCCTATGATCATGCAGCTCAATCATTTCATGGCCAACCTTAATTTTTTTTCCAATTTACTCAGCCGATCGGCGGTACGGTTCATGTCCGTTTTTATTGCGCGCATTTCGATTAAAATTGTTTGAATATCGTCGGACAGCGGCGCCGTGTTCGGCTCTTCTGGCCCGATCCCCTCACCGCTCAGAAGCCACGGCAAAGACACGTTGAGCATTCCAGTCAACATTTGCAATTTATTGGCCCGCGGCTCGGAACGATCCTCTTCCCAGGCCTGCAAAGTGGTCAATTTAATTCCCAGACGGCGCGACAGTTGCGCCTGGGTCATGCCAGCCTTTTCCCGCGCCCCCAGAACACGATCCCCAAACGTGGCTGCATCGGGACCGTACCAATCGAAGTTTGTATCAGATTCATTTTCCATAATCGTTTTTCTCTTTCCAATTACTTCGCCTTGCAGAGCCCTGCACATCTATCTAGAATTGTAGGAACACACGCATAACGAGGCCGTCATGTCCATTTTGTCTACCGCGCTTGAACGGGTGAAACCCTCTCCCACCATTGCTATATCAACCAAGGCGGCGGAATTAAAGGCAGCAGGGCGTGACGTGATCGCACTTGCAGCTGGCGAGCCGGATTTTGATACCCCAGACCATATCAAAGCCGCGGCTGTTAAAGCCATTGCAGAGGGCAAAACCAAATATACCGCTCCGGATGGCATGCCCGAGCTCAAGCAGGCGATTTGCGCCAAGTTCCTGCGCGAAAATTCACTGACCTATAGCCCAGCGCAGGTGACGGTTGGAAATGGCGGCAAGCAAACACTCTATAATGCGTTTATTGCGACATTAAATGCAGGCGATGAGGTGGTGATTCCCGCACCCTATTGGGTCTCTTATCCCGACATGGTGCTCTTGGCAGGCGGCACACCGGTGATTGCGCCAACGTCACAAGAGACCAATTACAAACTCACCCCCGCGCAGCTCGAAGCCGCACTGACCCCCAAAACCAAATGGTTCATTTTCAATTCCCCCTCAAACCCGACCGGAGCGGGATACAGTTGGGACGAATTAAAGGCGCTGACCGATGTTCTGTTGCGCCATCCCCATGTCTGGGTGATGACCGATGATATGTATGAGCATCTGGCCTATGATGACTTCAAATTTTGCACACCTGCCGAGGTCGAGCCGGCACTCTATCCGCGCACGCTGACCTGCAACGGTGTCTCAAAAGCCTATGCGATGACGGGATGGCGGATTGGCTATGCCGCCGGTCCCGAGCCCCTGATCGCCGCCATGCGCAAAATTCAATCGCAATCCAC
The DNA here is from genome assembly GCF_000738435.1 of Planktomarina temperata RCA23. Taxonomy (NCBI): domain Bacteria; kingdom Pseudomonadati; phylum Pseudomonadota; class Alphaproteobacteria; order Rhodobacterales; family Paracoccaceae; genus Planktomarina; species Planktomarina temperata. The sequence continues at coordinate 2,963,150 of NZ_CP003984.1, forward strand.
ATCCAACCCCTGCACCATCAGCCAATGGGCGGCTGTCGAAGCCTTGAACGGTCCACAGGAATTTTTAACCGAGAACAACGCCTCTTTCAGCCGTCGTCGCGATTTGGTGGTCAAAATACTCAATGAGACCAAGGGAATTACCTGCCCCACGCCGGAAGGTGCGTTTTATGTCTACCCCTCAATCGCCGCACTCATTGGAAAACAGACAGCCAGTGGCACCGTTATTACAGATGATGAGACCTTCGCCACCGAGCTTCTTGAACAAACCGGCGTCGCGGTGGTCTTTGGCGCCGCCTTTGGCCTATCCCCAAATTTCCGCGTGAGCTATGCCACATCAGATGCCGAGCTCTTAGAAGCCTGTACTAGAATCAAAGAATTTTGTGAAAACCTAATCTAATTTGAGTTATTGCCATGACCATTGCCCTACCAAGGTATTTTTTTCGAATCCGCGAAAACGGTGCGGTCCTGTTCAAGACTCCGGGAAATAATCGCCAAAATCGGCTGGAAATGCACCAAATCGCGGCAATTAACATACGCAACGAGACCGTGAAACCGCTGGGCGATACTGTCCTGACCGATGAAGAAACCAAGTTGATCGCAGACTGGATGCGAGAGCGCAAAACCGTGCTAGAAGAGCGTGAAATCGATGACATTTTACGAACTATTGATCACCTCAATCTGACCGCGCAATGGGCGCAATCAAAAGCCAGCGATGCAGATCTAGAGCGAGTCACAGATCAGCTGTTATTGTCCATGCATGATCTGCGAACAATCCTGAGCCGCAAAAAAATCGAGCGGGCCACGAACAAGCCCTAAGGATTACGCCCAGCCAGACGGTGAAACCGCAGCCAAAGTAAGACCGCGGCCAGTCCGAGCCCAACGACCAGACCCATCCATATGCCGGCCTCTTGGAAGCCGAACCAAAAGCCCAAAACATAGCTGATCGGCAGGCCGATCAACCAATAGGATATCGCGGCGATCCACATGGGCACTTTGGTGTCTTGCAACCCGCGCAGCAGGCTCAGGGCCACAACCTGTGCGGCATCGACAAATTGAAACAATGCCGCGAGCATCAACAAGAGCGTGCCGATGCGTAGGATGTCAGCGGTCAAAGGATCCTGCGGGTCCAAAAACGCACGGATCAGAAGCTGCGGGCTCGTCAGGAAAAAGAATATGGCCACAATGGCCGCAATGCTCGACAAGCCCATTGTCACCCAGGCTGTGCGCCGGACCGCGGGCCAGTCCTGCCGAGCAAAGGCTTTGCCGGCGCGCACCGTGCCGGCTTGTGACAATCCCATATGCACCATGAAACTCAACGCCGCCAGCTGCAATACAATACCATGGGCCGCCAGCTCCAAATGTCCGAGCCAACCCATCATAAAGGCGGACGCGGCAAACAATCCACTTTCGGCAAGGGCCGTGGCTGAGATCGGCACCGCAAGCCGGGTGACGGCCAGGGCGGCGCTGCCATCAAATCGCCAGAAGCGGGCGAACATCTGTTGTTCGGGAAAATTGCGCTGGATGTAGATCACAAATCCGAGCAGAGCCAACGTTTGCGCCATGACCGACGCAATCGCTGCGCCCTGCAGCCCCAACTCCGGCAGCCCCCAATTGCCAAATATCAAGGCATAGTTGATCAGCGCATTGGCCACCAAAACAAAGAGGGACACCCAAAGCACGATCCCGGCATGTTCCAGCGCCGAAAGATAGCTGCGCAGCACCAACCCCCACAATGCGGGCCATAGGCCAAAACCCGCGATGCGGAGATAGTCCTGCGCGCCCTGTGCCACTGTGGGATCCTGACCCATCGCCTCAAGCAGAGGGCGGGCATGCCACATGGGCAAAAACGATAGAGCCGCGGCCAAAGTCGACACCCAAAGCCCCATGCGCGTGGCCCGCCTGGCCGATTGCGAATCCTCCTCCGCCATAGATTTGGCCACCATCGGCAAAATTGCGAAAGCAAAACCGGAGGTTGCGATGAAGGCGATGAACAAGACTTGGGCGCCCAAAGTCACCTGCGCCAGCGCCAGAACGGAATACCAGCCCAGCATCAACGTATCGGTTGTATGCACAGCAAATTGCGCCACTTGGCTGCCAACCAAAGGCAGTCCCAAGATCAACAAAGATCGCGCTTCCAATGTGATCGCAGAGGTTTTTTTCATATCTTTCTCTTAAGCAGAAGCCAGCGGTCTGACCAGTGGTGAAATCGGCAAGGAATATGGACCGCGCCGCGCGCCAGGTCTTTTCTTGCCCGGCAACTTCTGCCATGAATACCGCCAATCAAAGAAAGAGCAGCCCAATGGCAAGTGACCTATTATCTTCGGCCGCAAATACGGATTATGACGCCTCCTCCATTGAGGTGTTGGAAGGTCTCGAGCCGGTGCGCAAACGACCCGGCATGTATATCGGCGGCACCGATGAGCGGGCCTTGCACCATCTGGTGGCTGAGGTTTTGGACAACTCAATGGATGAGGCGGTGGCAGGCCATGCCAATCGCATCGAAGTTGAGCTGCACGCAGATTATTCCGTAACCATCCGCGACAATGGCCGCGGTATTCCTGTTGATCCCCATCCGAAATTTCCCGACAAATCCGCCCTTGAGGTTATCCTGTGCACCTTGCACGCCGGTGGCAAATTTTCTGGCAAAGCCTATCAAACCTCGGGCGGCCTGCATGGGGTTGGTGCCTCTGTGGTCAATGCGCTCTCCGATTCCATGGTTGTCGAAGTCGCCCGCAATCGGGAACTCTACGAGCAGCGCTTCGCCCGCGGCATCCCGCTGGGTCCCATTGCCAAGATCGGCGCCGCCCCCAATCGCCGCGGCACCTCGGTCACCTTTCATGCAGATGAACAGATCTTCGGCAAGCATCGATTCAAACCTGCGCGCCTCTTTGCCTCTATTCGATCTAAGGCCTATCTGTTTTCCGGCGTCGAAATTCGGTGGAAAACCGAGATTGATGATGGCGAAACACCGCGTGAAGCGACGTTCCATTTTCCCGGTGGCCTGTCAGACTATCTCGTGGAGACCCTGGGCAAAGCCAGCACCTATGCCGAGGCCCCTTTCGCCGGCACCGTGGATTTTCAAGAGCGCTTCAATGTGCCCGGCAAGGTGGAATGGGCGGTCAATTGGACACCATCGCGTGATGGCTTAATCCAATCCTATTGTAACACCGTACCGACACCGGAAGGTGGCACCCATGAAAGCGGGTTCTGGGCCGCAATCTTAAAAGGCATCAAAGCCTATGGCGAGTTGGTCAATAACCGCAAAGCCAGCAACATCACCCGTGATGACCTCACAACAGGCGGTTGCGCGCTGGTCTCTTGTTTCATCAGCGAGCCGGAATTCGTCGGCCAAACCAAAGACCGTTTGGCCACTGTCGAAGCTCAACGATTGGTCGAAAACTCCGTCCGTGACCGGTTCGACAATTGGCTTGCGGCCGATACGAAGTCCGCCGGCGCAATCCTCGATTTCTTGGTCCTGCGCGCTGGGGAGCGCCTGCGGCGCCGGCAGGAAAAAGAAACGCAGCGCAAATCTGCCACTAAGAAACTGCGCCTGCCGGGAAAACTCACCGATTGCACCTCTAAAACCCGCGAGGGCACGGAATTATTTATCGTTGAAGGCGACAGCGCTGGCGGCTCAGGCAAAGGCGCGCGCAATCGCGTCAACCAAGCGCTTTTGCCCCTCAAGGGGAAAATCCTCAACGTCTTGGGCGCCGCATCAAATAAACTCGGCTCGAATGCTGAGATCAGCGACCTCTGCGAAGCGCTGGGCGTCGGGATTGGCACAAAATTCAATATTGATGATCTGCGCTATGAAAAAGTCATCATCATGACCGATGCCGATGTCGATGGAGCCCATATCGCCAGCCTTCTCATGACGTTCTTTTTCTCACAAATGCGGCCTTTGATTGATGCCGGTCATCTTTATCTGGCCTGCCCCCCGCTGTTTCGCCTAACGCAGGGAGCCAAGCGGGTGTATTGCCTGGATGAGGCAGAGAAAGATCTCTGGCTTGCCAAGGGATTGGGCGGTAAGGGCAAAATTGACGTCAGCCGTTTCAAAGGTCTGGGCGAAATGGATGCCAAGGATCTCAAAGAGACCACAATGGACCCGTCGACACGCAAATTGATTCGCGTCACCGTTGATGAGGACACGCCGGGCGAGACCGGAGATCTCATTGAACGTTTGATGGGCAAAAAGCCGGAAAAACGGTTTGAGTATATCCAAGCCAACGCCAAATTCGTTGAAGAGCTCGATCTATAGACCCCAGAAAGAGGACCGCAATCTATGCCAATCTATGCGATTACAATGCTTGCGGCGGGGATTGGGATACCGGTCTTGGCCGCGATGAATGCAGCCCTCGGCCGATCTCTTGGCGCGCCCATGCTCGCCGGGGTGGTGTTGATCGCTGTGGGCTTGCTCACCGCCAGCCTGGTCGCCATGACCCAAGGGCCCAGCGCTCTGGTCAAACTCGCAACTGCACCAAAACATCTGTTCTTTGCCGGCGTCTTGCTGGCGTTTTATGTGCTGTCCATAACCGCGATTGCGCCCAAGTTTGGCGTTGGAAATGCCATTTTCTTTGTGCTCATCGGCCAATTGATTTCCGCGGCCGTGATCGATCATTTCGGATTATTTGGCGCTCAGCAAATCCCTCTGACCTGGACCCGTCTCAGCGGATTACTTCTCATGGCCACCGGGGTCTTGCTGACGCAAAAGGCCTAAGCGACCAGTCTACTGCGGACCCTTTGCCAGCTCCGCAACCAGATCCCAGAGCGCATCAGGCACATCAACTTCCGCCATAGGGCTGCGGGCACTGCCGGGAAGCCGTGCGCCCTCCTGCGAAGCCACCGCATCTGCAAGCCGTGCCAAACGATCGGCAAACCCGTCATGATGGGTGCTCGGATCCAAAATAAGGTAAAACTGCCCCAATCCATGCGGCGGGCCGTCCGGCAATTTCAAGCCACCGACATCCAAGGAATTGACAGACCCTGTCATCCCCGCGGCGAGAAGCTCGGCCAATATGCCAAAACCCCAGCCTTTATAGCCGCCGGCTGAGACCAAAGCTCCGCCCAGTGCTGCCTCTGGATTCGTCGTCGGCACACCCTGCGCATCCACAGCCCAGCCTAAAGGAATTTCCTCCCCGGCGGCCTTTGCCATGGTGATCTTGCCCAGCGCCACGGCAGAGGTGGAAAAGTCAAAATGCACCGCGAGGCCACCGGCACCATCTGGAACCGACATGGCAATGGGATTGGTGCCAATCACCTTTTGGTTGCCCCCCGGAGGCGCCACAACTGGGCTGGCGTTGGTAAAACCAATCGCCATCAAACCCTCAGCGGCCAATTGCGCGGTGAAATATCCCAAAGATGTGCAGGTGTGCGCATGAGCCACCGCGAGCGAGGCCGTGCCATTCTCCCGCGCGGCGGCCACCGCCATGGGCAAAGCGGCCTCAAAAGCCGGCTGCGCAAAGCCATAGCCCGCGTCCGATAAGATCGAGCCCGGCCGGGAGGCCGTGACCTTTGGATCCACCGAACCGCTCACCCGGCCTGTGGCCAATTGGCGGCAATAGCTCTCGAGATAATAGAGCCCGCAAATCACATTGCCATGCGCCTCCGCATCGGCAACGGCCCGCGCCACAGAGGTGGCTATCCAGTCTTTTGCGCCAAAAGCTTCAAGCGCCAATTTACTGGCAGTTTCAATTTCCAAGACAGAGCAGCGCGGCATAGCATTTCCAATTCAAACAGGTCTAAAGGTCATCATTTTGGAGAAAAAATCAGGCTTTTCCAGGTTAAGCAACACAATATTCAGACAATCTGTCCCTTGCTCAACCGCACTTGCCGGTCCATCCGGGCAGCCAACTCCATATTATGCGTGGCAATCAACGCCGCCATGCCCGTGCTGCGCACGAGGCCCATCAAGACATCAAACACGTGATCAGAGGTTTCAGGGTCGAGGTTCCCAGTCGGCTCATCGGCCAACAGAAGTTTTGGTTCATTGGCCAGTGCACGGCAAAAGGCGACCCTTTGTTGCTCCCCGCCGGACAATTCACTCGGTCTGTGATCGGCACGCTCTGCCAAACCCGTTTGATCCAAAAGCTCCAGCGCCCGTTTGCGGGCAGAACCGACCGCCTTGCCCGCCGCCTGCTGCGGCAGCATGATATTTTCAGCCGCCGTGAATTCTGGGAGCAGATGATGAAATTGATAGACAAAACCAATTTCCATCCGTCGCAAATCCGTGCGCAGCCGATCATCGGCGCGTGACATGTCGCGCCCCGCAATCTGCAACTGACCACTGTCGGCGGTGTCCAGCAGGCCGGCAATATGCAGCAATGTGGACTTTCCCGAACCAGATGGCGCCACCAGCGAGGTCACTTGCCCAGCCATCAGCGTCAAATCACAGCTCTGCAGCACCCTCACCTCATTGGCCTGGCCCGGATTGTAGGATTTACAGATCCCCGTCAACGACAACACCGGCTCATTCATTGCGCAATGCCTCCACCGGATTCATCCTGGCCGCCCGTCTTGCGGGGAAAATGGTGATAAAAAAGGACAAAAACAGTGAAATCCCCACGGCGTTGAGCACATCCACACCGCGCAGCTCTGAGGGCAGATGGTAGATGCCCCGGATCGAGGGATCCCAGACTTGCCCACCAGATAGGTAATTCACCAGACTGAAAATCGCATCAATGTTGACCACAAAGACCACGCCAACAATCACGCCCAGAAGCGTACCGACCAAGCCAATCCCCGCGCCGCACAGGAAGAATACCCGCAACACCGTGCCTTCGCTGAGGCCAATGGTTCGCAGAATGCCGATATCGCGGCCCTTGTTTTTCACCAGCATGATGAGGCCCGAGATGATATTCATAGTGGACAGTAAGATCAGCACAATCATGATGACCAACATCACATTGTCTTCAACCGCCAAGGCCCGCAGAAATCCGCCCGCGTAATCGCGCCATGTTTCCACCACAGCCGACTCGCCCGCCGCTTCACGCAGCTTGCGCGCCATGACCTCCGCTTGCTCTGGCGCATCAACAAAAACCTCAATCTGATCGGCAAAGCCTTCTTTGTTGAAAAAACTCTGCGCTTCCTCGAAGGGTAGATAAAGGCGTGTTTGATCAATGTTATAATGCCCCGCGGTGAAGATGTACGAGACCGTATAAGACTTGACCCGCGGGCTTGTGCCAAAGGCCGTCCGCACGCCATTAGGTGAGATCAGTTTGATCCGATCCCCAATCGCCAAGCGCAGTGCCTTGGCCACGCCAGAACCAATCGCCACCCCTTGGGAAAAATCATCAATATCTCCTTGGCTCCGCTCGGAGCCCGCCACGTTGGGGATGGTTTTTAGGTCCTCAAGCGTGATGCCAAAAACAATCACCCCGTGATTTTGATCGTTTGCCGTGCCCATGACCTGCCCGCGTATCAGCGGAGCTGCACGCGTGACCCCCGGCACCGCCTGCACTTGGGCTGTTAAGGCCTCGAACTCTTCGATCCGATAGTCAAAACGACCACTGGGGCCATCGAAACGCTGTTCATAGACCGTCACATGGGCATTGGCGCCCAAAATTGCATCAACAAATTCCGTGCGAAAGCCGCTGCGCACAGCCAGCACAATAATCAAAGCAGCCACAGCAAGGGCGATGCCAATCAAGCTGATCCAGGTCATCGCGCTGACGCCACCCTCGGCGCGTTTGGCCCTAAGATAGCGCCAAGCAATCAGAAATTCAAAAGCGGCAAAGGGCGCAGCGCGGGTCATAGGCGCCTCGCGGTGGCTGGCCTCTGGGCCTTCATCCATTCCTCTTGCCTCATGGGCTATGCCGCTTTCTGCGCCTCATGCGCGCTTGAATTCAATTATATTGCGCAATGACTTTGGCGATCGCGGCTTGAGGCGTCAATTCTTCACTCTCGCCAGTTTTACGGCAGGTCAGTTCAACCACACCGTTTTTCAAGCCCCTTGGTCCGACCGTTAAGCGCCAAGGCAAGCCGATAAGATCCATCGTGGCAAATTTGCCGCCGGCGCGCTCGTTGCGGTCGTCATACAGCGGCTCAAGTCCCGCTTTGGTCAAATGGTGGTAAAGATCCTCACAGGCGGCATCCGCCTCTGCATCACCTTGCTTGAGATTCACAATTCCGCAATGAAATGGGGTGACACCTTCTGGCCAAATGATGCCTTTGTCGTCATGGCTGGCCTCAATAATGGCCCCAACAAGCCGGCTCACGCCGATGCCATGGCTGCCCATATGCACAGGCACCTGTTTACCATCACCGTCCTGGACCGTGGCCCCCATAGCTTCGGAATATTTTGTGCCAAAGTAAAAAATCTGCCCCACTTCAATCCCGCGCGCCACTTTTCGGCGCTCTTGCGGCACCTCGGCGAAAAGCGCCTCATCATGGGTTTCATCGGTGCGGGCGTATTTGGTCGTAAACTCTTCCATGATCGACTGACATTGCGCTTTGTCATCATAATTGATGTCACGATCACCAAAGGTCAGATCTGTCACTGCGCTGTCGTAGAACACTTCGCTCTCGCCTGTATCGGCCAGAACCAAAAATTCATGGGTATCATCGCCACCGATCGGGCCGCTGTCCGCCCGCATGGGGATGGCTTGTAGGCCCATGCGCTCATATGTGCGCAGATAGCTGACCAAATGGCGGTTATAGGCGTGCATCGCATCTTCTTTGGTCAGGTCGAAATTATACCCGTCTTTCATATAGAATTCGCGGCCCCGCATCACACCAAACCGTGGGCGCCGCTCATCGCGGAACTTCCACTGGATTTGATACATGGTCAGGGGCATATCCTTATAGGACGTGACGTGACCACGGAAAATATCTGTGATCAGCTCTTCTGCGGTGGGGGTGAAAAGCATATCGCGGCCGTGACGATCTTTGATGCGCAGCATCTCCTCGCCGTAATCGTCATAGCGCCCTGATTCTCGCCAAAGATCTGCCGATTGAATGGTTGGCATCAACATCGCCAAATGCCCGGCTTTCGCCTGCTCTTCATGCACGATGTTTTCAATATTTTTGAGCACCTTTAATCCAAGCGGCAACCAAGAATATATGCCCGCGGCAGATTGCTTGATCATCCCAGCACGCAGCATCAAGCGATGCGAGACAATCTGCGCCTCGGCGGGGTTTTCTTTCAGGACGGGCAAAAAGTAGCGACTTAGGCGCATCGAACACTCCAATTGATTTCAGGGGCCAGTTTAATGCCCCCCCGCGAGCGTCACAAGCGAAAGCGGTCGAAACTGCGTCATAGCCGCGATATTTCCCTTCCCCCTCTTGCAAGCTGGGCTACAATACGCAAGTTGAACGACAAAGGGAGATTGATCATGGCCTTACCAGTGTCTTTACAGCTGCGCTATTGGGGAGTTGCCGCCGCCGTTTTGGGCCTGGTGCTTTGGTTTTTGGGCGACACATTGCTGCCCTTCATTTTGGGCGGGGCCATTGCTTACCTGCTCGACCCGATTGCCGACCGGATGGAGCGCTGGGGGCTGTCGCGCCTGCTTGCCACAAGTGTGATCACCTTGGCGGCGATTTTCGTATTTGTCTTAGCCATGCTGCTGATCGTGCCATTGCTGGTGCAGCAAGCGATTTCCTTGTTCAATACGGCGCCTCAGATTGCCGCCGATCTCTGGACATTTCTGACAACCCGCTTCCCGGATCTTCTCGATAACAACAGCGCGATTAGGCAGTCCCTGACTGGGCTGGGCGAGACCATACAGGCGCGCGGTGGCGCTTTGGTTAATGGTCTGGCCTCCTCGCTCAATTCCATCGTCAATATTGTGGTCTTGATCGTGGTCGTGCCCGTTGTCGCGTTTTATCTATTGCTCGATTGGGACAATTTGGTGGCAAAAATTGACGAGCTGATCCCGCGCGACCACCTTGAGAACGTGCGCAGATTGGGCCACGAGATTGATGCCACCCTCGCCTCCTTCATCCGCGGACAAGGCACGGTGTGCTTTATCCAAGGGCTTTACTACGGCATTGCCTTGATGCTGGCCGGGCTAAACTATGGCATTGTGGTCGGCTTTGTGGCCGGGTTGATCTCTTTCATTCCCTATGTCGGCGCCTTGGTGGGCGGTGGTCTGGCGCTGGGTTTGGCGCTGTTCCAGTTTTGGGGAGATTGGATGTCCATTGGTGTGATTGCCATTATTTTCATGCTCGGGCAGGTTTTAGAAGGCAATGTGCTGACGCCAAAACTCGTGGGAAACTCCGTCGGATTGCATCCGGTCTGGCTGATCTTTGCCCTTTCCGTTTTCGGCAGCATATTTGGCTTTGTCGGCATGTTGGTCGCCGTGCCGGTCGCGGCTATGATCGGCGTTGTCGCACGGTTTTTGATGCAACAATATAAAGCGGGGCTATTGTACCGCGGGTTAAGCCATTCGGAGCCCAAAGATGAGTGAGCAACTCAGCTTCAGACTGCCAATCAAGGTGGCACGAGAGCGCGATGCGTTTTTCGTATCAGAAGCCAATCAACAGGCAGTTGCGCAGCTGGAAAACGCCGCCAGTTGGCCGCAAGGCAAGTTGGTCCTCCTGGGCCCCAAAGCCTGCGGCAAAACGCATCTTTTGGAAATTTGGGCCACCGAACAGAACGCCCAGAAAATTGATCCCCTGCGAGAATTTGCGCCGCCAGAGGCCGGGGCGCGGGTTGTGGTAGACAACCTTGAGCAGGTGGCAGGCATTTTGCCTGCTGAAACCCGTTTGTTTCATCTGCACAACCAGCTGCAATCAAGCGGCGGGCTGCTGCTTATGGCCTCCAACATCGCCATGCGACAAGCCGGGTTCCAGTTGCCCGACCTGCTTAGTCGGCTCGAAGGCACAAGTTGCGCCAAAATTGACCGCCCCGATGACGCCTTGCTGCACGCGGTCTTGCTCAAATCCTTCATGGATCGTCAGCTCTCCCCAACCCCAGCCGTCTTGGCATATATCTTAAAAAACATGGATCGCAGTTTTGATGCGGCCAGTGATATTGTCGCTGAATTGGACCGTCAGAGCATGTCCACCAAGCGCCCGATCACCCGCGCTATGGCCGCGACGGTTATGGCCTAGGGCGCCCCCTTACAATTTGCATTCAAGAGGTATAAATTACCGCCTTGGATATAGGATAAACCATGACGCACCCCGCTGACTTTCTGCACAGTGATTTCCCCGCAGCGCAAAGTTGTGGTCTTGATATCACCGGGCCAGATCGATTTTTGAACCGAGAGCTGTCATGGCTGGCGTTTAACTGGCGCGTTTTAGAGGAGGTGGATAACCTCAATGTGCCTTTGCTCGAACGCCTGCGCTTCTTGTCAATTTCCGCCACCAATTTGGACGAATTTTATTCTGTGCGCGTCGCCGGTCTGCGCGAATTGGCCCGCGCGGGCAGCATCACGCCCGGTATAGACGGGCGCAGCATCCCTGAGCAATTGGAGCTCATCGACAGCGAAGCGCGCGATTTGATGAGCCAACAGCAATCGGTTCTTGCCAATCTGCGCAAAGAAATGGCGGAGCAGGATATTCAAATTCTGACCGCAGCGGAGGCGAAAGAGGATCACGCCTATCTGCTGCAATATTTCCTGTCCCATGTCTTTCCCGTGGTCTCGCCTCTGGCGATTGATCCGGCCCATCCCTTTCCGTTCATCCCCAATGCTGGCTTTGCCCTCGCGCTGCAGCTTGAGCGCAAGACGGACAAGCGCAGCCTGCGCGCCTTGGTGCCCATACCGCAGCAAATTAGCCGCTTTGTGGTGCTTCCCGGGAATGGTTATCGATACCTTCCGCTCGAAGAGCTGATCTTGATGCATTTGGAGCAATTGTTCCCAGGCTATGCGCTCAAAGGTCATTGCAGTTTCTCCGTCCTGCGCGACAGCGATTTGGAAGTCGAAGATGAGGCCGAAGATTTGGTGCGCGAATTTGAGGTTGCCCTCAAACGCAGGCGGCGCGGCGAAGTCATTCGCCTAAAAATAAGTGCAAATGCCCCCAAAGCTTTGCGCGATGACATTATGGTCGAGTTCTCCGTCACCAATACCGAGGTGATCGAAGTGGATGGCATGTTGGGTCTTCCCGATCTGAAAGAATTGGTCATTGAAGACCGGCCCAACCTCCTGTGGCCCAATTTCACACCGCGCGTGCCCGAGCGGGTCACCGATCATGACGGCGATATGTTCGCCGCAATTCGCAACAAAGATATGCTGCTGCAGCACCCCTATGAGACTTTTGATATGGTCGTGCGCTTGTTGCAACAAGCCGCGCGAGATCCCAATGTCTTGGCCATTAAGCAAACACTTTACCGCACATCAAAACGCTCCCCCATCGTGGAGGCTTTGTGCGAAGCGGCAGAAGATGGGAAATCCGTAACCGCATTGGTCGAGCTGAAAGCCCGCTTTGATGAGGCCGCCAATATTCGTCAATCCCGCCGCTTGGAGCGCGCCGGAGCCCATGTGGTCTATGGCTTTATGAACCTTAAAACCCATGCGAAAATCAGCACCATCGTGCGGCAAGAAGGTGATCGTTTGGTCACCTATACCCATTATGGCACCGGCAATTATCACCCGATCACCGCAAGGATTTACACCGATGTGAGCCTGTTCACCTGCGATGCGGCTTTGGGGCGAGATGCCACAAAAGTGTTCAACTATCTGTCAGGATATGCACAGCCCGAAACTCTTGAAAATATCTCCATTTCGCCACTGACTTTGAAAACCACCCTTCTGCAAGGCATCGCAGCTGAGGCCGAACACGCCAAGGCTGGCAAGCCTGCGGCTATTTGGGTCAAGTTAAATTCCCTGATTGATGCAGAAGTGATCGACGCACTCTATGCCGCGGGGCAGGCGGGGGTGAAAATCAGCCTCGTCATTCGCGGGATTTGTGGCTTGCGACCGGGGGTGGCTGGGCTTTCTGAGAATATCCGCGTGAAATCCGTGATTGGGCGGTTCTTAGAGCATTCCCGCATCGTTTGCTTTGCCAATGGCCATGATCTGAACAGCCCCAAGGCGCGGGTTTATATCTCCTCTGCCGATTGGATGGATCGCAACTTACACCGCCGGGTTGAAACATTGGTTGAAATTCACAATGAAACCGTCAAGGCGCAGATTGTCAGCCAGATCATGGCGGCCAATCTGGCCGATGTTGCCCAATCCTGGGTGATGCAACCCAATGGCAGCTATGCAAGAGCCACTTGGCCAGATGGCAGCTTCGCCTTCAGTTGCCACCGGTTTTTCATGGAGAACCCCTCGCTCTCGGGACGTGGCAGTGCCGGGGCGCAGGATGTGCCGCAGCTCACCCATACCGATGATTCCTAACCACTCTTTGAAGTCTCGGTCGAATCGCCTAGGCTGAGTGAAAGACAATTGCGGAAACCCGCAGGAGCCCAGATGGACGACTTGGTAAAACCCTCTGAAAAATGGGACCCGTTTGAGCGGCCTTTATTTGATAACCCCAAGGCCCGCGATCTGTCACGCGTCGGGGTGGTTGATATTGGCTCGAACTCCGTACGCTTAGTGGTTTTTGACGGCGCCGCCCGATCTCCGGCCTATTTTTTCAATGAAAAAGTCATGTGCGCACTTGGTGCAGGCTTGGCCGAAAGTGGCAAGCTCAATCCCGATGGGCGCTTGCGCGCCCTCTCTGCCTTACGACGATTTTGCACCATTGCCAAAGGCATCGGCCTGCCCAGCCTGACCGCTGTCGCCACCGCCGCCGTGCGTGAGGCCAGCGATGGCAACGACTTCATCGCGCAGGTCCAAAGCGAAACGGGGTTGAAAATCCACGTCATCGATGGCGAGGAAGAAGCCCGACTGGCGGCGCAGGGTGTCTTGCTTGGCTGGCCCGGCTCTTATGGCCTTGTCTGCGATATTGGCGGTGGTTCGATGGAATTGGCAGAGATTGCCAATGGGCAAGTGGGCCAAAGAGTGACCTCTCCACTTGGGCCATTGAAGCTGATCAATGTCCCGGGCGGTAAAAAGGGACGTAAAGCGGTGATCGCAGAGACATTAGATCATCTGCGCGATCAAATGGGACCACAATCTGATCGGCTCTTTTTGGTTGGGGGATCTTGGCGGGCCTTGGCGCGTATTGATATGCACAGGCGCGGATACCCGCTGCATGTGATGCACGAATATCAAATGACGGCCCGCGATGTGAAGGCCACTTTGCGCTATATCGAAGACTGTGATCTCGAAGCGCTGCGCCAGACCATCCGCGTGACACAAAGCCGAATGGCACTTGTGCCAATCGCGGCAGAAATTCTTAAAGGCCTCCTCAAACGGTTCAAGCCCCATGACATCGCCATCTCAAGCTATGGGATTAGAGAGGGGCTTCTTTATGAACAGATGCCGCAAGCCATGCGCGACCGCGACCCTTTGATCGAAAGCTGCCATTTCGCCGAGCGCAAGGATGCGCGGCTTCCGGGCTTTGGTATGCGGCTGCACAAGTTCATCTCCCCGCTCTTTTCCAAGATGTCCCCCAGTCGCGCGCGGCTGGTGCGCGCGGCGTGTTTGCTGCATGATGTAAGCTGGCGCGCCCATCCTGATTTCCGGGCGGAGGTTTGCTTCGAATATGCCACCCGTGCCAATTTGGGCGGGCTGAGCCATGAGGAGCGAATTTTTCTGGGCTTGGCATTGCTGCATCGCTACCGAAACAGCCGCGCAGGCACCCGGTTTGAAGAGCTTTTGACGCTTCTGGATGAGCCCAACCAAAAACAGGCTGAGATCTTAGGCAAAGCCATGCGCCTTGGCGCGATGCTCTGGGCCGATCCCGACGATGAGACCGCCCAGCTCCACTGGTCCGCAAAGACAAAAACACTGTCGCTCACGCTCACGGCAGAGGCCTCGCCTCTGTTTGGGGAGGTGGCCGAAGCCCGGCTCAATTCTTTGGCCGCATCCCTGGATGCAAAGCTCCGCACCGATATGCGATTGACTTAGAACCTGTCTCACGCCCAGGGCTGCGCGATGGCTAGGCCTGGACCTTTGCCAATTCTTCCCACGCCTTATTGATCGCCACCAGACGTGCTTCGGCCAATTTTACAGCCTCGCGCGGAACGCCGCGCGCCACCAGCTGATCGGGGTGATTCTTTTTCACGAGTGCCCGCCATGCCAAACGTATTTCTTCAAAGCTTGCGCCCGGCGAGACGCCCAAAACATCGAAAGGATCGGCGGTTGCGCCCTTGACGTAACGGGCTTTGATCACGCAAAAGCCCCGTGCAGACAGGCCGAAAATATCGGAAACTCGGCTCAAGAACGCATCCTCTTGCGCATGATAAGATCCATCTGCGGTGGCTATGTGAAACAATCCCTCAAGCAAGTCTTCCAGGATATCCATCCTTGCACCGAACATAGATTTGATTTGCCGAGCATAGGTTTCAAATCCGGCCACATCCTGACGCGCGAGGTTAAACACTTTGGCCGCACTGCTCTCTTCTGAGGTGGGAATATAAAAAACTTCCCGAAACGCCAGCACCTCCGCACGGGTGACGCTGCCATCGGCTTTGGCCATCTTTGCGCTCAATGCGATCACAGCGATGGTAAACCCGACGGATTTCTCCGGCGGGCTGCGCAGCTTCTCGAAAACTGCTGAAAGCCCTTCGCCCTTGGCAAGGGCGGAAAGCGCAGCGGTGATGCGGGTCCAAATAGACATGGGTGGCATCTTAGGCCCTGTGCGCACAAGACGAAAGGGCAAAGCCTCTACTTGAGCGTCACCAAACCGTGATCCGTTTGAATTTCAGCGGAAATCTGCGCAGGGCCGGTTGAAAAGCAAATGCGTTCATCACCGATAAGCTCTGCCAAAAGCGCCTGCATTTGGTCGGCTTGCGGGTGTTGAACTTGCAAAGAGATCAGACGACAGCCGCTGTCGGGCAAATTCTGGCAAGGATGGGCAGGCGGTTGCCACTCAATCAACGCCGGCCCGTAACCACCAAATGGCAAGTCTCCCGTATCTGAGACGGAAATATCCCAAGTATAGGCGCCACGCTCAAGCCGCACCGGCGTTCCAAACTCGGGGCTAAGCCGGGCAAGGCTCTCTTGGATATTGTCGGTTGCCAAAATCCAACTGGCAATGCGCGGCGGACCAGAAAAGCGGTCCAAACCGAACCACCGCGGATAGGGCAAAGAGGGTGCCTCCGGATCAATCGCGATGGATTCCAGATAGCAGGCCTCACCCATGCCCCAAAGATGGTTATGCGTTGAGAAATGTGGATGCTGGCCGGCCGCAAGTGGCGCAGCCTGCAAGCAATTTTGAACAAAATCCGTTGCGGCTTGCCGGGTTTCCCCCGCCACTGCAATGTGATCCAATCTTAACATACCATCCCCCTCTGCCGCGCTTTAGCTGCGCGCCTTTCGGATCAAATCCAAAACATTCTGTGCCGCATCGGGGATATTTGTGCCCGGACCAAAGATCGCCGCTACGCCAGCGGCTTTGAGGAAATCATAGTCTTGCTGAGGAATAACCCCGCCACAGACCACGATAATCTCCTGCGCATCTGCGGCCTTCAATGCCTCCACCAATTTGGGCGCCAAGGTTTTGTGACCTGCCGCTTGGCTGGAAATACCAACCACATGCACGTCATTGTCCACCGCGTCCTGCGCCGCCTCCTCAGGGGTTTGAAACAGGGGGCCGACGTCCACATCAAAACCAATGTCGGCAAAGGCCGTGGCAATCACTTTGGCGCCCCGATCATGGCCATCTTGCCCCATTTTCACCACAAGCATCCTGGGCCTGCGTCCCTCTTCTTTGGCGAATTCTTCCACAGATCTCTGAATTGCTTCAAAGTTTTCGTCGCCCTCATAGGCAGATCCATACACGCCAGCCAATGTCTTCACCTCCGCGCGATGTCGGCCAAATGTGCCCTCCATCGCCAATGAAATTTCCCCCACCGTCGCCCGATGACGCGCCGCTTCAACAGCCGCTTCTAATAGATTGCCCCCTTCAACGCAGCGCCGTCCAAGCTCAAGAAGGGCCGCATCACAGGCCGTTTGATCACGGCTCGCGCGGATGGATTGGAGTTTCGCGACCTGGGCCTCGCGCACCTGATTGTTATCAATATCGCGCACCTCAATGTCGGGTTGTTTGTCCGAGGTATATTTGTTGACCCCAACAATCACCTCTTCCCCGCGATCAATCATCGCCTGACGCCGCGCCGCACTTTCTTCAATTTTAAGCTTGGGCAGGCCGCTGGCCACGGCTTTGGTCATGCCGCCCATCTCCTCAACCTCTTCGATCAGCGCCCAGGCCTCATCAATAAGATCAGCAGTGAGTTTTTCCACATAGTAAGAGCCCGCCAGCGGATCAACCACATTGGTCACCCCAGTTTCTTCTTGCAAAATGAGCTGTGTGTTGCGCGCAATGCGTGCCGAGGTTTCCGTTGGCAGGGCAATGGCCTCATCAAAACTATTGGTATGCAGCGATTGTGTGCCGCCCAAAACCGCGGACATCGCTTCAAAAGCCGTGCGCACGATGTTGTTATAGGGATCTTGCTCTTGCAGACTCACACCGGAGGTTTGGCAATGGGTCCGCAGCATGCTGGATTTGGGATTTTTCGGATCAAATTCTGCCATAACCCGGTGCCACAAAACCCTTGCAGCCCGCAATTTCGCCGCTTCCATAAAGAAATTCATACCAATGGCAAAGAAAAACGACAGACGCCCGGCAAAGGCATCCACATCCATCCCCCGCGCAATCGCCGTGCGCACATATTCGCGCCCATCTGCAATGGTATAGGCCAACTCCTGCACCAAATTCGCACCGGCCTCTTGCATGTGATAACCGCTGATCGAAATGGAGTTGAACTTCGGCATATCACGGGCGGTAAATTCGATAATATCGGCCACAATACGCATGGAGGCCTCAGGTGGGTAAATATAAGTATTGCGCACCATGAATTCTTTGAGAATGTCATTTTGGATTGTGCCCGAGAGGGCCGCGCGGCTGACGCCTTGCTCTTCACCGGCCACGATGAAGGAGGCCAAAACAGGGATCACCGCGCCATTCATCGTCATGGAGACAGAAATCTTATCCAGCGGGATGCCATCAAAGAGGATTTTCATATCCTCTACACTGTCAATCGCCACCCCAGCTTTGCCAACATCGCCGACAACGCGCGGATGATCGCTGTCATAGCCCCGATGCGTGGCCAAATCGAAGGCCACTGATACCCCCTGTTGCCCGGCTGCGAGCCCTTGGCGGTAAAAGGCATTGGACTCTTCGGCTGTGGAAAATCCAGCGTATTGCCGAATGGTCCAGGGCCGGCCGGAATACATGGTGGCTTTGACACCGCGCGTATAGGGTTCTTGCCCCGGCACGCTGCCCATATGCGCCAATCCTGTCGCATCTTCAGCCGTATACATCGGCTGCACCTTGATGCCTTCGAGCGTATCCCAAGTTAAAGACTCCAATGGCTTGCCGCGCAGCTCTTTGCCAGCAATTTCGCTCCAAGATGTCTTATCTGTCATTATCCGCGCTCCTTGTCCCACGGGCCGATGCCCGGGTATTTTTCGTTCAACCCCTTCGCTTGCAATTGCAAAGGCCCTATATAGAACCATGAAGGAGATATTATGTTTAAAAGAGTGTTCCACTTGTGGCTCGGGCTTCTGGCCATCGCGCCACCGGTCTTGGCCGGGGAGACCTTAGACATTTGGCGCTCCGATCCGACCCATATTTTCGACGCCAAAGAGGTTGAGCTGTCAGATGTCATCTGGGCGGCGCGGCCCTGGGTTGTGTTCGCCGATAGCCCGCTGGACCCTACTTTCACCCAGCAAATGGCGCTTTTGCAGGCTGAAATTGCTGTGTTGCAGGAACGAGACGTCATGATTGTGGTCGATACCGATCCCAAAGCCCAGTCCAACCTGCGCAAAACATTGCACCCCAAAGGCTTCAATTGGGTTTTGATCGGCAAGGATGGTAAAATCAAACTGCGCAAACCCTTTGCTTGGGACATGCGTGAATTGAGCCGGGTGATCGACAAAATGCCCATCCGACAGCGCGAGATGAGCAAGCCCTGAAGGCCGCCGCGAAGAATGGAACGGCCCAAGGGTCGCCCCACCTTCGGGTCTGAGCCGTTCAGGCTCACTCAAACTCCATGATGATCGCATCCACGGCCAGACTGTCGCCCGGCGCCGCATGGATCTTGCTGACAATAGCTTTCTTCTCGGCCCGCAGGATATTTTCCATTTTCATCGCCTCAACTGTGCAAAGCGTCTGGCCCTCTTGCACTTCATCGCCCACAGCCACATCGACTTTGACGATCAAGCCCGGCATGGGGCAGAGCAAGAGTTTCGAAGTATCCGGCGCGACTTTCTCGATCATCAATTTGGCCAGCTCAGCCTGACGCGGGCTGCGCACAGTCACGCGCATATCAGCCCCGCGGAAGCGGATACGGAAGCCGCTTGTGCATTTCTCAACCTTTAACGCGATATCGATACCATCCACATTCATCAAAGCCAGTGGCTTGCCCGGTGTCCAATCACTGGCCACCCTATGGCTGCCGCTTTCAAAATGTACGGTGGATCCATTGGGATCGGCTGCAATTGTCACGGGGAACTCGTGGCCCTGAATGCCAACAACCCAATCGTCGCGCACGCGGCGCTCGTGATTGTCCATGCGCCCAGAAACTTTTGTGCGACGAATTTCGCCCAAACGATACATTGCCGCCGCGCAGGCGCCGACAATTTTCAGCGTCTCTTGTGGCAGATCAACCCCATGAAACCCGTCTGGATATTCCTCCTCGATAAAGGCAGTGGTGATATTGCCGGCGCAAAATTTCGGGTGATCCATGACCGCAGAGAGGAATGGAATGTTGTGACCAATACCCTCGACCTCAAAGGCATCCAGCGCATTGCGCATCTGCGCAATGGCCGCGGGACGATCTGGCGCCCAGGTGCAAAGCTTGGCAATCATCGGATCATAGAACATGGAAATTTCTCCACCTTCATAAACACCGGTATCATTGCGTACGGCCGCGGTCGCGCTGCGGCTTTCAGCGGGCGGACGATACCGTGTCAAACGGCCAATTGAGGGCAAAAACCCCCGATAAGGGTCTTCCGCATAGAGGCGGCTTTCCATGGCCCAGCCATTAATTTTCACGTCCTCTTGGGTAATGGACAGCGCCTCGCCATTGGCAACGCGGATCATCTGCTCCACCAGATCCACCCCAGTGATCAACTCCGTCACCGGATGTTCGACCTGCAAGCGCGTGTTCATTTCAAGAAAGTAGAAATTCTGTGCGCTGTCGACGATAAATTCCACCGTACCGGCGCTGGTGTAGCCCACCGCTTGGGCCAATGCACAAGATTGCGCGCCCATGGCCTTGCGCACTTCGGGCGTCAAGAAGGGGCTCGGGGCCTCCTCAATCACTTTTTGGTTGCGCCGCTGGATGGAACATTCGCGCTCATTGAGATAAATGCAATTGCCATGGCCATCCGCCAGAACTTGGATTTCGATATGCCGGGGTTGCGTGACGAATTTTTCGATGAAAATCCGATCATCTCCAAAGCTGCTCGCCGCTTCATTCTTGGACGATTGGAACCCCTCGCGCGCCTCTGCATCGTTCCATGCGATGCGCATACCCTTGCCACCCCCACCAGCGCTGGCCTTGAGCATCACCGGATATCCAACCTCTTGTGCGATTTTCACCGCTTCATCTGCATCAGCAATCAGACCCATATAGCCCGGAACCGTGCTCACACCGGCCTCTTTGGCCAGTTTTTTCGAGGTGATCTTGTCTCCCATGCTTTCAATCGCAGAGGCCGGCGGGCCGATAAAAGCCACACCTTCAGCCTCCAAGGCCTCAGCAAACAGGCGATTTTCTGACAAGAACCCATAACCGGGATGCACAGCTTGCGCCCCGGTTTGCCGGATCGCATCCATGACTTTTTCAATCACGATGTAAGACTGATTCGCCGGCGAAGGACCGATATGCACCGCCTCATCCGCCATTTTCACATGCAACGCCTGGGCATCCGCATCGGAATAAATCGCCACGGTTTTGATCCCCATCGCCTTGGCTGTTTTTATCACACGACAGGCAATCTCGCCCCGGTTGGCAATTAAAATCTTATCAAACATTGAGGAATCCTTCTCGGCGCGCGCAGCTCGAGGCAAAGGAGCTGTGCGAAAAAAAGAACCGGCACTGGCCAAAGCCAGAACCGGTTAAGGAAAGAAAGGGTCGATATGTTTTCAAAACCAATGCAAAGAATTTTGAAACTCCAACACCTAGATTATGACAAGCGCAGCAGGATAGGCCAAGGGAAGACCCGGCTGCTCCCAAGCACTGGGCACAAAGCCGCGCAAAACACCCTATGAGACCCGGCAAATTCACGCCGACCACCCTTCGACAAAGATTTGTGGAAAGCTCGCTTGCGCTTTTTTCAGATCCACACGCAGCAAAGCCACATAGGATTCGGGATCGAAATCATCCTGTGCGGGGACGACTTCGCGTTCAAACAACCAAGACAGGCGGCCCCCATCAAGGTTGCCGCGCTCAAATGGCTCTTCACCAAAATATTCAATCAAAGCGTGCAGAAACGCCTCATCCGCCCGGCGATCTGGGGGACGACGATCTGCATAGCGCTCGCGCCTGATAATTTTTGTCGCCCCATTCTTACTCGCGCGCCGAATGGTAAATTGCGCATCCGTACCGGGAAGACGGCCGGGGAACCCACGGTGTTTTTCCATTATTGGCTCTCTTCGACCTTAGAGTGGAATGTTGTCATGTTTTTTCCATGGGTTTTTCAGGGATTTTCCCCGCAAACTGGCAAATGCCCGGCACACCCGGCGACGCGTGGAAGCTGGCATGATCACCTCGTCGATGAACCCTTTTTCAGCCGCAACGAAAGGATTGGCGAAACGTTCTTCATAGTCTTTCGTATGCTGGGCAATCTTCTCAGCATCCCCCAGATCAGCACGATGGATGATCTCGGTTGCCCCTTTGGCGCCCATCACCGCAATCTCGGCTGTGGGCCAAGCGTAGTTGAAATCACCGCGCAGATGTTTGGAGGCCATCACATCATAGGCGCCGCCATAGGCTTTGCGCGTAATGACCGTCACCTTGGGCACCGTGGCCTCACCATAGGCAAACAAGAGTTTGGCTCCGTGCTTGATCACGCCACCATATTCCTGCCCTGTTCCGGGAAGAAAACCGGGCACGTCCACGAGCGTGAGGATTGGGATTTCGAAGGCATCACAGAACCGGACAAAACGCGCGGCCTTGCGGCTGGCGTCAATATCCAAACAGCCGGCCAAAACTGTCGGCTGATTGGCCACAACCCCAACGGTGGAGCCTTCCATGCGAATAAAGCCGGTGAGGATATTTTTGGCAAATTCCTCTTGGATCTCATAAAAATCGCTTTCATCAGCGATTTTATGGATCAGCTCTTTCATGTCATAAGGCTGGTTCGGGTTCGCAGGGATCAGCGTGTCCAAACTGTTATCCACGCGAAGCGGATCGTCAAAGAATGGCCGGACAGGCGGTTTCTCGCGATTGTTGAGCGGCAAAAAATCCACCAGACGCCGGACTTCTGTCAGGGCCTCAACGTCATTCTCAAAGGCCCCATCGGCCACGGATGATTTCTTCGAATGGGTGACCGCGCCACCGAGCTCTTCGGCCGTTACCACCTCATTGGTCACAGTCTTGACCACATCAGGGCCTGTCACAAACATATAGCTGCTGTCTTTGACCATGAAGATGAAATCAGTCATCGCCGGCGAATAGACCGCGCCGCCAGCACAGGGGCCCATGATCACGCTGATCTGCGGCACGACGCCGGAGGCCATAACATTGCGTTGAAACACCTCTGCGTAACCGGCCAAAGAGGCGACGCCCTCTTGAATCCGTGCGCCACCAGAATCGTTTAATCCGATCACAGGTGCACCGTTTTGCATCGCCATATCCATGATTTTACAGATTTTCTCCGCATGGGTTTCTGACAATGAGCCCCCAAAAACCGTGAAATCTTGACTATAAACATAGACCATGCGTCCATTGACCGTACCCCAGCCTGTGACCACGCCATCGCCAGGGTAGGTTTGCTCTTGCATGCCGAAATCCACGCAGCGGTGAGCTTTGAACATATCAAATTCTTCAAAACTGCCCTCATCAAGCAGCAAATCAATCCGCTCGGGCGCGGTGAGTTTCCCCTTCGCATGCTGCGCATCAATCCGGCGCTGACCGCCGCCCATCCGCGCAATGTCACGCCGGCTTTGTAATTCATTCAAAATATTCGTCATGGCAGATCCTCTTTGCGCGACCATAGCCTCCCCGGCCGACAAAGCGAAGGCGAATTTGGAATATTTGCAAATATTTTGCGGCAACAATCTGCATAACTGAATAATTGCAAAGAGTCTGGACAAGCCCAACAGGCGGCGATAGCGATTTACAATGAGTAGTCATTCCCGCTCCAAGTTCTTGGACAATTCCACACCGCCCAGCATCTTCACACTGATTTGCCTCTCGGCAGTCGGCGCTCTCGGTCTCAGCATCTTTCTACCTTCGCTGCCCTCAATGGCACAGACGTTCAATGTCAGCTACGCCAGCGCCACGCTCTCCGTAAGTCTGTATTTGGCAATGAATGCGGTCTTCCAACTCTTTGTCGGCCCGCTGTCGGATCGCTACGGACGCCGGCCCGTGGTCATGGTCGCCTTGGCCATTTTTTGCAGCGCCTCATTGGGCTGCATTATTGCCCCCTCTTTTGAGGTTTTTCTGGTCTGCCGCTTGCTGCAGGCGGTTGTGGTCACCGGCCTGGTTCTGTCTCGCGCGGCGATTCGCGACACCTGCAGCCAAGATCAAGCAGCTTCCGTGCTGGGATACGTCACAATGGGCATGGCCATCTTGCCCCTCATCGGACCCGCAATGGGCGGTGGCTTAGAGGCACAATTTGGCTGGGTGGCGAGTTTTTGGCTCCTGCTCGGCGTTGGCATTTTCGTCTTTGCCCTGACCTATTTGGACATGGGTGAGACCAATCTGCATCAAACCAGCTCAATGGCAGAGCAGTTTCGCGCTTATCCTGAGCTTCTGAAGTCTCGTCGCTTTTGGGGCTATTGCCTGACCGCCAGCTTCAGCGCCGGTGCCTATTTCGCCTATCTGGGCGGCGGCGCCTATGTTGGCCGTGAAATATTTGGCCTATCGCCGGCAGCTTTGGGATTTTACCTCGGCGCGCCTTCATTGGGCTATATCGTTGGGAATGGCATATCAGGGCGTTTCTCCAACACGCTAGGGGTCAACCGAATGGTGCTGATCGGCACGATTTTGACCTGCCTGGGATTGGTCCTGAGCATCAGCTTGTTCCTCTTCACTGACGCGCAACCGATATCCTTCTTTGGCTGTGTCTGCTTTATGGGCCTTGGCAATGGTATGGTTCTGCCGAACGCCACGGCGGGCATGATGTCCGTCCGGCCGCATTTGGCCGGCTCCGCCTCTGGCATTGGCGGCACAATCAACACCGGCGGCGGCGCATTGATCGCAATTGGCACCGGGGCCATATTGGTCCCCGGGACCGGCGCTTTGCCCCTGCTGCTGATCATGCTCGCCACTACCAGCCTGTCCATTTTGACCATCACCTATGTGATCAAACGCACCAGTGATCTTGAAATCGCAAACCCGCAAAGTTGAGTTTGCAAACTTGCCGTGCTAGCAGGTTCCCATGGCCAAACAAAAACTCTATGCCGGCACGAAACTGCGCGAATTACGGCGCAAGGTTGATCTCACCCAGCGGGAATTTTCCGAGCGGCTCGAGGTCTCGCTGCCCTATCTCAATCAAATGGAAAACAACAACCGCCCAGTGTCTGCGGCGGTGATTCTCGCTTTGGCTGATGTTTTTGGTTTTGACGTCACCGAACTTGTGTCAGGCGACAACGCGCGATTGGTCAGCGATATGCGCGAAGCGGCCACTGATCCGATCTTTGGCGCCGATGCACCGCATCTGGCCGATATCCGCATGGCCGCCAACAACGCTCCCGGATTGGCGCGCGCATTTTTGCAGCTGCATCGGGCCTATCGGGAAACCCATGAGCGGCTCGCGTCTCTGGATGAAGCCCTCGGCCGCGCCGACAGCCGCTTACAATCCAGCCCTTGGGAAGAGGTTCGAGATTTTTTCCACTATTGTGACAACTATATTGATGCCGTGGACCGCGCGGCGGAGCGCTTCGCCGCCGACGCCAAAGGCAGCATCCAGGCCCATGCGATTGCCAGGCTTGAAGCCCATGGCGTGAAATTGCGGCGCAGCGGAGGTCCGGCCCTCCGCCGCTATGAGCCCGAGAGTAAAATCCTAACGCTTTCGGCACATCTGCCCGAGGCAACCGCTACCTTTCAACTCCTGATCCAACTTGCCCTGTTGACACAAAACGATCTTCTGGATGCCACATTGGACTTTGCCAAATTCCATTCACCCGCAGCCCGCGACATCGCCAAATTGGGCTTGGCCAATTACTACGCCGGGGCCAGCCTCATGCCCTATGGCAGCTTTTTGACCGCCGCACAGGAACTGCGACATGATCTGGAGCAATTGGCCGGGAAGTTTGGCGCCAGCATTGAGCAGGTCGCCCATCGCCTCTCCACCTTGCAGCGCAGTGGGCAAAAGGGCTTGCCCTTCTTTTTTGTCCGTGTCGATCAAGCCGGCACCATTACCAAACGCCATTCGGCCACCTCATTGCAATTCGCCCGTTTTGGCGGCGCATGCCCGCTTTGGAATGTGCATCGCGCCTTTGAAACCCCAGGACAGTTTTTACGGCAAATGGCTGAGACGCCCGACGGGAAACGCTATTTCTGCCTGGCGCGGGATGTGAGCAAATCCGGCGGCGCATGGGGCGCGCCCGTACGGCGCTATGCCATTGGCTTGGGATGCGAAATGCGGCATGCAGGGTCTTTGGTCTATGCCGACGGGCTGGACACCAGCGCCAATGCTCAGGTGGAACCCATTGGCATCTCCTGCCGAATCTGTGAGCGCCGCAATTGCCACCAACGCTCCGTGCCACCGCTGGAGCGCAATTTACAGGTGGATCCGGATCTGCGCGGTATCCTGCCCTATCAAGTGCGATGAGGCGACCGCCTCCTGCACGCACCGATCTCTAATAGGGCGCTTCCAATTGGCTCAGGCGGACATAGACAGATTTAAGCTGTGAGTAATGATTGATCGCGGCCTTCGAGTTTTCACGGCCCACGCCAGAGAGCTTTACACCGCCAAACGGTGCTTCGACCGGGGCGTCGTTATAGGTGTTGATATAGCAGGTCCCGGCCTCCAGAGCCTTCACCATCCGATGGGCCCTGGGCAGGTTTTGGGTAAAGACACCAGCCGCCAGCCCATAGTCCGTATCATTGGCACGGGCCAAAACCTCCGCCTCATCGTCAAATTCTAGAACTGATAAGACGGGCCCAAAAATCTCTTCCTTTGCGATGGTCATTTGATCCGTCACATCAGTAAACACCGCTGGCGTCAGCCAAAAGCCTGGACGATCCAGCCGTGTGCCGCCACAGACGAGCCGCGCCCCTTCCGCCTTGCCCTTAGCAATGAACCCTTCCACGATATCGCGCTGTCGCTCTGAAACCATCGGTCCGAAATTGCTGGCCTCATCCATGGGATCCCCCAAGACCGCTGTCGCCAGGCGCTCGGAGAGGCGCTTGAGAAAGGCGGGCTTGATGCCTTTTTGGACGAAAACGCGTGTTCCATTCGAGCAAATCTGCCCTGAGGAATAAAAATTGGCCAAGATAGCGCCGCTGACCGCAGCCTCCAGTTCGGCATCATCAAAAATGATCAGCGGTGATTTCCCGCCCAGTTCCATGGTCACATGGCGCATACCCTCTGCCGCGGCGGCATAGACTTTGCGGCCTGTTGGCAGCGAGCCTGTCAGTGAGACCTTATCCACCAAAGGATCGCTCACCAAGGCCGCCCCCACATCGCCCAATCCCTGCACCACATTATACAGCCCGGCGGGCAAACCCGCCTCGTGCAAAATTTCCGCCACTTTCAAAGCGCAAAGCGGGGTTGTTTCAGAAGGTTTAAAGACCATCGCATTGCCGCAGGCCAAAGCGGGCGCGCCTTTCCATGCGGCAATTTGCGTGGGGTAATTCCAAGCGCCAATCCCAACGCAAAGCCCAAGCGGCTCGCGTATCGTATAGACAAAATCCTCACCAAACTGCACATGCTCCCCGGTGAGACTCCCGGCCAGACCCCCAAAATACTCCAAAGCATCCGCCGCCGAGGTGGCATCGGCCACCAAAGTTTCCTGCAAGGGCTTGCCGGTGTCATAGGTTTCCAATTCGGACAACGAACGGTTCTGCGCACGCATCATATCCGCCGCCCGGCGCAATATCCGGCCGCGCTCCGTGCCGGTCATCGCGGCCCAAGCTGGCTGGGCCGCCTTGGCCGCCGCAAGAGCCGCCTGCACGATCTGCGGCGTTGCACTATGCACCCGGCCGATCACCTCTCCCGTTGCGGGGTAGATCACATCAATCGCGGCGCCCTCTGTGTCTTCAACATAGGCGCCGTTGATAAAATGGCTGGCGGTGGGTTTTGGATCGATCATAGGGGGGTCTTTCTTTCTCGTTTTCGTTTCAACTGCGCTTCGCGCAGCGTGAGGTACAACACGGAACCAACAATAATCGTCCCGCCCAGAATAACCAAAGCATCTATATGCTCGCCAAAAAGGAAATATCCCGTGGCAACAGACCAAATCAGCTGCAAAAACCCAACCGGTTGCGTGACGGTCAGCGGCGCAGATCGGAAGGCAAATGTCATTGAGTAATGCCCCGCGACGGCGAAAGTGGCGACGGCCATGAGCATTCCAACTTCAAAGCTCGTGGGCGCAATCCAGACGGGGATTGTGAGCGGGATAAGCCCGATGGTCACACCAACCGACAATAGCGCCACGACCATGTCCGCACTGGCCAAATCGGTCAGGCGCTTGGCAATGAGGTAGCTCACCCCAAAACATAGGGTTGTGCCCAGCATGGCGATATGGCCCGGTGTGATCTCACGAATACCCGGCCGCAAGATAACCAAAACTCCCAAAATCGCCACGACAATCGCCAGCCCCCGGCGCAGCGCCAAACGCTCGCCCAGAATAACAACCGCTCCCAATGTCACGAATATTGGCGTCAAATATCCCATAGCAGAGACCTCCGCCACGGGAATACGGGCCATGGCATAGAACCAAAGTGTCACGGCAAAAGTATGCAAAAACGCGCGCCCTGCGCCGAGTTTGGTCACTTGCCACGTGAGCCCCTCACGCAGTAAGCCACGCAGAACCGGCAGCAAGAACACCAGGCCTAACGCATAGCGCAGAAAGGCACTTTCAGCGGCCGGCAGGCGCGTGCCCACCAATTTTACGCCGACATAAACGCCGATGAAACAAAGCCCTGACAGCCCCATCCACAATGCGCCAACAATCGGCCTATCCGCAGCTTTCTCGCTCATAAGCAATGGCTTTCATGCTGCATCAAAAGAGGCAAGAGAAATTTCGCCGCCCTAACCCACCAAGGACGGCAGCCACAGAACAATTCCCGGAAAGGCGACCAAAAGCGCGATTGTGACACCATCCGCAAGGAAGAAGGGGGTGACGCCTTTGAAGACATCCTGCACCGTCAAATCATCGCGCACGCCTGCGACCACAAAGCAATTGAGGCCGATGGGCGGGGTGATCAGACAGAACTCCGCCATTTTCACCACCAATATCCCAAACCAAATCGCACACATCGTGCCATTCATGCCAAAGGCGCTGTCAGCCGCAGTCACAAATTCACCACCATTGAGTGCCATGACGGCCGGGTAGACCACTGGCAACGTCAAAAGCAACATGCCAATCGCATCCATGAACATGCCCAAAACCGCATAGGCCAAAAGGATGCAGATCAGAATAAGCAAAGGCGCCATGTCCAGGCTGGTAATCCAATCAGAAAACACCCCCGGAAGATCGGCAAATCCCAAGAACCGCACATAAATCAGCACGCCCCAAATGATTGAGAAGATCATCACGGTCAATTTGGCCGTTTCAAGCAGAGCATCTTTCAGCTGAGCCCAGCGCATACCACGGTAGAGCGCCATCAGAAACACGATGAACGCGCCGACGGCGCCACCTTCTGTGGGTGTGCCCCAGGCATCCCCAAAGGGATTGTAAACAAAGAAGATGATAATCACGACCACAGCGACAATCGGCAAAGCCGGTGGCAGGGCTGCAAAACGTTCGCGCCAAGTGAAGCCTGTCACCGGTGGGCCAACGTTTTTGAAGATCACTGCAATACCAATGATGAGCCCGGCATAGACCAAAGCCGAAAAAGCACCGGGAATAAAGCCCGCCAACAGCAGCTTTCCCACATCCTGCTCAACGATAATCGCGTAGATGACCAAAATAGCAGAGGGCGGAATGAGCGACGCCAAAGTCCCGCCAGCCGCCACAACGCCAGCGGCAAATTGCTTATTATAGCCGATTTTCAGCATCTCAGGGATCGCAATCCGCGCAAAAACCGCCGCCGTGGCCACCGATGCACCAGAAACCGCCGCAAAGCCTGCTGTCGCGAAAACCGTAGAGACCGCAAGACCGCCAGGCACCCAAGCGATCCACCGTTTCGCGGCCTCAAAAAGGGCCGTGGTCAACTTGGCATAATAGGCCAAATAGCCGATCAAAATAAACGTCGGAATAAGGCTCAAGGCCTGCGCAGCTATTTTTGAATGCGGCACTTGGCCGGCAATTTTTACGCTAATGGTCAGGGCTTTGCCAAATTTTGCCGGGTCATAGTCAAAGCCGTTCCAGCGCAACCAAAACAAGCCAACAAAGCCCGCAAGACCCGCGGCAAAAGCCACCCGCATACCGATGAAAACCAAAACCAGCATGCCGCCGGTGGTCCATAGACCTATTGAAATAGGATCCATCACTCTTGCTCCGCCAAATGGGCCGCTTCTGCCATGGCCTGTTCTTCAATTGTTAAGATCAAGGGCACAGCCACCGGGCGCTCCAATCCGAGGACCAATGCACGGCCATAGCCAATAATCTGCAAGACGAGCCGCACCGCCAAGAGCGAGAAGGCGACGGGAACCAGAAGTTTGGCCGGCCACATCGGAATGCCGATATCAATCGAGCTGTCACGGCTCCAAAGAGGTTTGGCGAAATCAAAACTGCGGTCAAAATGCGCCCAAGAGCCCCAGATTAGCGCCAAAATAACGACCAAAATCAGCGTCACAGTCAGCAGCTCCAACGCCCAGAGCACCCGGCCTCGCATCTTGCCGATGATCATATCCATACGAATATGACCCCCGAAACGTTGCACATAGGACACTCCCATAAAGGCAATCACCGGCATGGCCGCCTCGATATAGTCGACATAACCATTCAAGGGCTGGTTGAAAAATTTGCGGCCTGAAACAGAGTAA
Source organism: Planktomarina temperata RCA23 (assembly GCF_000738435.1). Taxonomy (NCBI): domain Bacteria; kingdom Pseudomonadati; phylum Pseudomonadota; class Alphaproteobacteria; order Rhodobacterales; family Paracoccaceae; genus Planktomarina; species Planktomarina temperata. The sequence goes on from NZ_CP003984.1 coordinate 2,993,470, forward strand.
GCCGCGAGAAACATGAGTGAAAATACGGCCAATCCGCTGAATAATGCAAAGATGCGCTCAACTGGCAAAAGTGCGCGATCAGCGCGGCTGAGCCAAGACTCGTCTTGCAGAACAGATGAGGAGGAAGCCATAGCGTCCCTTTCGGGTTAAATTGACAGCGCGTAAAATATCAAAACACCTGCCCCTCTCGAAAAGGGGCAGGTGCGATTGGATTAATTGCCCTTACGGGTGTTTTCCAAAGTGGTCATGACAAGGTCAAACAATTCTTGACCAGGAATGCCCTGCGCTTCCATATCGGCGATCCAAGCCGCACGGATTGGATCGGCGGCTTGTGCGCGGAACGCTGACAATTCGGCATCGCTGATGGTGACTTTTTCAACACCTTTTTCGGCAAGAACGTCATCCCAGCGCTGCAGCAATTTGGCGTAGTTTTCGAGATAATATTCAATCGACTCGTCAACGGATTCATCCAACACAGCGCGGTGCGCATCAGACAGGCTTTCATAGGCATCGATGTTGACGACAACCGGACAGTTCACAGTGCCTGGGTTCAGATTCTCCGTCCACCAATCCGCACGATTGATTGTGCCATAGGACAAATGCGCATGCTGCGCAAAGGCCACGGTGTCCACAACACCCGATTCCATCGCTTGATAGGCTTCGGTTGCTGTCACGGATGTGGGCACACTGCCAACCGATGCGAAAGCTTTGCCCAGACCACCTGTGGCCCGCACGCGCATACCTTCGAAATCCGCTAGGGTCGAACGCGGATCACCAGTGCCAACGATGTTATATTGAGGCATCGGTGAGGTCATAAGCAAACGCGCATTCCATTGTGCCATTTCTTCGGTCGCTGCCGGATGGGCATAGACTGCATGACTAACCGCAACTTCTTCTGCCAAATTTGCAACGCCTAAGAACGGCAGTTCCAAAACAGTCACCACGCGGTTTTTGTCTGGATGATAGCCGGCACAGAATTGCGCCATTTCAAAGGCCCCAATGGAAATCCCATCGAGGTTTTCGCGGTTCTTTGACAGACCGCCGTAGCTAACATTCATCGTGAATTCGCCATTGGTTTTCGCCGAGACCAATTCTGCCAATTTCTCAACATGCTCGGTAAACGCCCGACGCTTGCCCCATACAGAAACATTCCACTCTGTAGCGATGGCCTCGCCAGCAAAGGCAACTGTCAATGCAGCAATGGCCGTCTTCATTCCTAGATTTTTCATAGTATCCTCCCAGATATTAAGCCAAACTTAATTTGGCTTCCGAGAAACGATAGCGCAATAGGCACCCATTGGAAGGGTAGAGTAAGGCTTTTTTGCAAAATTCCATTTTATTTCGCAGAATCTTTCAAGGATCAGAGGGGCGCAAGTCCCGGGCCGGCAAGCAGGTCGCGCGCTCAGCCAAGCTGATCTGACATTTCCGGCGCACCAGCTGCCCCGTGGCTTTCACCCCTTCGGACTGCGCGATCAAACCACACATTTCGCGCCCCGCCAAACTGCCAATTTCTTCGGCAGGAAAATGGATCGTGGTCAGCGCCGGCTCCATCTCCTTACTGCCCTTGAAATCCCCTATCCCCAAAACGGATAAATCTTCTAGCACCCGCAACCCGCGCTGAAATGTGGCATAAATTGCCCCCCTTCCAGCCCGCAAATTATGTGCCTTTTTTCAATAGAGCTTCTGGAACTGGGGTCTCATGTTTGGAGCTTGGTGATGGCGGAGGTGATTGTACTGCTTAACCACACATTGATAGACGCTTGGGCTTGTTTTGAAGTAGCGGAATGTAGACTTTTTTATTATTCAAGGACGAGATAAATTAAACCTGACACTTTCATGCACGTTTAATTTTACCGTGCTGACAAGACAAATTATGACATTAGTAAACCAATACTAATTGTTGCTAGGATCGATAAAATCATTTTTTGAAAAATTTTTTCAGACAATCTTTCACGGATTGCCGCCCCAGCTTTTACGCCGATGAATACGCATAAAACACCCAAGGTAGAAATCACAACATCCGACCCTGTGAACAGCCCCAAATATCCCAACCCAACCATCATGATCAGACTTGAAATTGTAAACGAACAATTCGCGGCCTGAATAAACGCATTCCGGCCTAGGTGCAACGACATCAAAAATGGAACTACTGGCATAACCTGTGAACCAGTTAGCCCGTTTAAAAAACCAGTGCAGATGCCAGAGATAGGAGCAAGCCTGTCTTCTAGTCCACTTGGCAATCGAAGGTCTGGTTTAAGAAATGAAAAACAACACCACATGAGCAAAACAAGACCTAAGATAATCTTGGCCGTGGCCCCATCAGTTCCTGAAAGAACCCACAGACCCAATAACAGACTGGGAATGGTTGCAAGTAGCATTGGCCAAAACCGCAGGATCGTGGATTTAAACTGACCCACTTGGCGCATTACCACAAGATTTGAACAGATCGATGGGATCAACACCAACGAAAGCGCGTCCTTTAAGCCAATCGCGAACACCAAAATTGGTAGGCAGGTCGTTGAAAAACCCAAACCCGTGATGCCCTTTGCCGTGGCGGCAAAAAGGTATGCTGCAAAAATCGTAATGATTTCGACTGTTGTTAAATCAAATGCGGTGATCGGCAAGATATTTCAACGCACTTTGTGCACCACCTGACTGATGAGGCACGCCTGCCCGTATCATGCCCATTTCCACACCACTTAGCGTTCCCATAAGCATCAAATCATTGAAGTCGCCCAAATGACCAATGCGGAAAATTTTATCAGCGACTTTATTTAACCCCGTTCCAAGGGACATATCAAACCCGTCCAATATTTCAGCGCGCAACGCATCGCCCCCCTGTCCATCAGGCATTAATACAGCGGTCAGGCTGTTTGATCGTTCGTCTGGATTTAACGCCAAAATCTCGAACCCCCATGACTCAACTGCTGCGCGGGTCGCTGATGCGTGGCGCTCATGGCGTGCAAATACCTGCTCCAATCCTTCTCCCGCCAACATATCCAAAGCCTCACGCAATCCATAAAGAAGTGTCGTGGCGGGTGTGTATGGGAAATAGCCCGCATCATTCGGCGTCATCATATCGCGCCAATCCCAATAGGAACGGCGATCCCCGCCCGCCTGACAAGCGGCCCAAGCTTTTTCCGAAATGGCATTGAATGACAATCCAGGGGGCAACATCAATCCCTTTTGTGATCCTGCAACGACCACATCGACACCCCACGCGTCTGTTTTGAAATCAATAGAGCCAAGAGATGAAATGGTATCCACCATCATAAGCGCGGGATGCGCTGCACCATCAATCGCAGCGCGTACGGCACCGATATCGGATGTAATACCCGTTGCGGTATCATTGTGAACAACGCAGACAGCCTTAATCTTGTGATCCGTGTCTTTGGCTAATGCATCTGCAATCAAATTCGCGTCTACGCCGCGCCGCCAGTCACCCGCGATAAAGATGGGATCATACCCCAACTTGGTCGCCATGTTTTTCCACAATGTCGAAAACTGACCCGTTTCATACATCAACACCTGATCACCCGGTTGCAACACATTGACCAATGCGGCCTCCCATGCGCCGGAACCAGAGGCGGGATAGATAACAACACGACCTTCTGTTTGGAAAACCGGCTTTAAATCACGCAGCAAACCCAATCCTAATTCTGCGAACTCTGGCCCACGGTGATCAATAACCGATCGATGCATCGCACGCAAAATACGTTCGGGTGTATTGGTGGGTCCGGGAATTTGAAGAAAGTGACGTCCTGATCTCATACTGTTAACCGAAAAAAGTTGCACTACACCGCTACAAAAGTGAATGTGATGACAGGAAAGGTCAAGTGAAATGGCAGACTATGATCGTTTGAAAAAACAAATCGAAGGCGATATTCTGAATTCCTCTTTTGATCGCGGACGCTATGCGACCGATGCCTCGATCTATCAGATCATGCCGAAGGCGGTCATGGTCCCAAAAACATGGCAGGACGTAGAAGCCGCGCTGGATTTTGCCAAGGATGAGGGCATTTCACTGTTGCCACGAGGTGGGGGAACCTCACAATCAGGGCAAACCGTGAATGATGCCTTGGTCATTGATTTCACAAAACATTTAAACAACATACTAGATTATGATGCTGATGCGGGAACAGCCACGGTACAACCTGGGTTGGTTCTAGATAACCTAAATCGTCAATTAAAATCAGATGGATGGTGGTACCCTGTTGATGTGTCGACGGCGTCGCGCGCAACCCTTGGAGGGATGGCGGCCAACAATTCCTGTGGATCGCGTTCGATCCGATATGGCAAGATGCAGGATAATGTGCGCGCTCTGACCGCGATGACCGTTGATGGCACAACACGGCGGTTTGAATATGCGGATACAACACAGTCATTAGATGCGGATATGCGCACGCTTGCCTTACAGGAACAGGATGAAATCACCACACGCTTTCCCAAGGTTCAGCGGCGCGTGGGCGGGTACAACATTGATGCCCTTTTGGGCGATACGCCACATATCGGCCGCCTTTTGGTTGGATCCGAAGGGACACTGGCCCTGACGAAAAGCATTGATTTGAAATTGTCCCCTGTGTTGGGAACAAAAACATTGGGCGTGTGCCATTTCCCCACATTTTACGCGGCAATGGACGCCGCACAGCACATCGTTAAATTGGGCCCCATTGCTGTGGAATTGGTTGATCACAATATGATCCAGTTGGGGCGTGATATCCCACAGTTTCGACCCATCGTTGAAAGTTTCGTCCAAGGAAATCCAGCCGCCCTTCTCTTGGTTGAATTTGCCGAAACACCCGAGGAAAACAAAAGACGCCTCAATGCGCTGGTCGAATTGATGGGCGATCTGGGTTTTTCATGGACGGACAAAAATAAAGCCACAGGTGGTGTGTTGAAGGTTGAGGACCCCACATTCCAAGCACGCATTTGGGGTGTGCGCACGCAAGGATTAAACATCATGATGTCTATGCGCAGCGAAGGAAAGCCCGTGTCCTTTGTCGAGGATTGCGCCGTTCCTCTGGAACATCTGGCCGATTTCACCAGCCAGCTGACAGACGTCTTTCACAATCACGGCACGGACGGCACGTGGTATGCCCATGCCTCGGTCGGGTTGTTGCATGTGCGTCCTGTTTTGAACCTGCGACAGGATTTGGGACTACGTCAGATGCGGGCCATCGCGGAAGAGGCCTTTGATCTTGTCTCAAAATTCAAAGGCTCGCATTCAGGCGAACACGGGGACGGCATCGTACGTTCGGAGTTCCACGAACGGATGTATGGGTCAAAAATGATCCGTATCTTTGAAACAGTGAAAGACCGCTTTGATCCAAACGCGGTATTGAACCCTGGTAAAATAACCCGATCCCCGAAAATGGACGAACGGGCGATTACCCGCTGGCCCAAAAATTATTCCCCACAAACGCCAGATACAGTATTCGACTGGAATGCTTGGCCCGGTGGTTTGGCAGGTGCGGTAGAAATGTGTAACAACAACGGTGCCTGCCGCAAAAGCGTTGGGGGTGTGATGTGTCCATCCTTCCGCGTCACTGGTGCGGAAAAGGACCTGACGCGTGGACGGGCCAATGTGTTGCGTTTGGCATTAACGGGCCAATTGGGGGATGATGCCTTTGCATCCAATGACATGGCAGATGCCATGGCACTTTGTGTGGGATGCAAGGCATGCAAATCAGAATGTCCCATGTCTATCGACATGGCCAAAATGAAAACTGAGGTGCAAAGTGCACGCGCCGCAAAATATGGCGTGCCAATGCGCGAAAAACTGATCGCGGCCCTGCCCCGCATGGCGCCAATTGCGTCCACCTTTTCACCTCTCTCGAACTTTGCGCTCAAATTTGGCTATCTCTTCGGATTTGACAAAACCCGCCGCCTACCAGATTTTCAAAAACCGTATTCAGGGCCTGAAGGCGGTGATGTTTTGTTATTCGCAGATACGTTCAACCGCCATTTCGATCCTGAAACATTACGCGCCGCGGAACGGGTTATTGGCGCCACAGGTAAAACCGTAGGCGTTATATCGGCGCCTGGTCGTCCCCTTTGTTGTGGTCGCACACACCTAAGCACCGGTCAGACCGATCGCGCAAAACAGGAATTGCAGCGCACAACAGATGCATTTCGTGCGGCACTAGATGCTGGCAAAACAATTGTCGGTTTGGAACCATCTTGCACATTGATGTTTCGTGATGAGGCCGTAAACCTGATCCCCGAGTGGACAGAGGCACATGGCGCACAAATCCTGACCTTTGCCGAATATATTATGCAAAACCCACCCGCGGGCTTGGATATGTCGGTACTGGATGTTTTGGTACATGGACACTGCCACCAGAAGGCGATGGGTGTCGCCCAATACACTGTTGATGCGGTGAAAAGTGTACTGGGTGCCAATGCGCAGATGATCGACAGTTCCTGTTGCGGAATGGCCGGGTCCTTCGGCTATCAGGTCGAAACCGCCGAGGTGTCGCGCCAAATGGCTGAATTATCGCTGGCCCCAACAGTGCGCGCGGCCCCCACGGA